>NZ_JALJRR010000004.1:0-258899 GCF_024519615.1 Pseudomonas sp. Pse79 | reverse complement strand
GTGTGGGAGGGGGCTTGCCCCCGATTGCGGTGTGTCAGCTGAATAGGTGTTGGCTGATCCACTGCTATCGGGGGCAAGCCCCCTCCCACATTGGTTCTGCGGTGTGGTTTAGATCAGACCAGAATCGAGGTGCCGGTCATCTCTTTGGGCTTCTCCAACCCCATCAACATCAGCATGGTCGGCGCCACATCAGCCAGCACGCCGCCTTTGCGCACTTTCAGGTCGCGCTTGCCGACGTAGATGAACGGCACCGGCTCGGTGGTGTGGGCGGTGTGGGCTTGCCCGGTGGACTCGTCGGACATTTGCTCGCAGTTGCCATGGTCGGCGGTGATCAGCGCTTCGCCGCCGACTTTTTCCAGGGCGTCGACGATGCGGCCCACGCACAGGTCCAGGCATTCCACGGCCTTGATCGCGGCGGCCAGGTTGCCGCTGTGGCCGACCATGTCGCCGTTGGCGTAGTTGACCACGATCACGTCATAGCGCTGGTGTTCGATGGCGTCGACGATTTTGTCGGTGACTTGCGGCGCGCTCATTTCCGGTTGCAGGTCGTAGGTCGCGACTTTCGGCGACGGGATCAGGATGCGCTCTTCGCCCGGGAACGGTTCTTCGCGGCCGCCGGAGAAGAAGAAGGTCACGTGGGCGTACTTCTCGGTTTCGGCGATGCGCAGTTGGGTCTTGCCGTTTTTCGCCAGGTAGTCGCCCAGCACGTTTTCCAGGCTGCCGGGAGCAAAAGCCGACGGGGCCGGGATGTTGGCGGCGTATTGGGTGAGCATCACGAACTCGATTTTCGGCTGGCGCGCGCGTTCGAAGTCCTTGAAACCCGGGTCGACGAACACATGGCTCAGCTCGCGGGCACGGTCGGCGCGGAAGTTCATGAACACCACGGCGTCGCCGTCTTCCACTTTCACCGGCTCGCCGATGGTGGTGGCCTTGACGAACTCATCGCTCTCGCCGCGCGCGTAGGCGGCTTCCAGGCCTTCCTGGGCGGTGGCGGCGTTGAATTCGGCCTGGCCGTCGACGATCAGGTTGTAGGCCTGGGACACGCGGTCCCAGCGGTTGTCGCGGTCCATCGCGAAATAGCGACCGACCAGGCTGGCGATGCGGCCCTTGCCGAGGGCGGCGAAGGTGGCGTCCAGCAGTTCGATCGACGATTGCGCGCTTTTCGGCGGCGTGTCGCGGCCGTCGAGGAAGGCGTGCAGGTAGATCTTGTCGGCGCCGCGCTTGAAGGCCAGTTCGGCCATGGCCACGAGGTGGTCCTGGTGGCTGTGTACGCCGCCGTCGGACAGCAGGCCCATGAAATGCACGGCCTTGCCGGCAGCGACGGCTTTATCGACGGCCGCGCAGATGGTCGGGTTCTCGAAGAACTCGCCGTCGCGGATCGCTTTGGTCACGCGGGTGAAGTCCTGATAGACCACTCGTCCGGCGCCGAGGTTCATGTGGCCGACTTCCGAGTTGCCCATTTGGCCGTCCGGCAGGCCCACATCCATGCCCGAACCGGAGATCAGCCCGTTGGGCAAAGTGGCGGTCAGACGGTCCAGCACCGGCTTGTTGGCCGAGTACACGGCGTTGTCGTGGTGGCTTTCACTGTGTCCGAAGCCATCGAGAATTATCAGGACCAAAGGTTTAGGCGTCGTAGTCATAGATCCTCTCGCGGCGGTAATTGATGAAGGGGATTGAAAAGGGAGTGGCAGTTTAAAGCGAAGTTCCGACCACGTCACCGCTTTACGGGGGTTGGCCCCCCCTGACGGCTGTGTATACTTACCGCCATTTTAACGCCCTGGAACCTCCTTGATGGTTGATCACCTGATTGCATTTGCCACTGCCCACTACCTGCTCGCGGGTGCCTTCGTCATCCTGCTGGCGCTGCTGATCGCTCATGAAATGAGCCGCGGTGGCCGCAGCCTGAGCACGTCGGAGCTGACCGCGCTGGTCAACAAGGATGAGGCCGTTGTCGTGGATATCCGTCCGGCCAAGGATTTTGCCGCCGGTCATATCGTTGGCGCCCTGAACATTCCCCAGGACAAGCTGATCGCGCGCCTGGCCGAGCTGGAAAAGCACAAGGCCAAGACCATTATCCTGGTCGACGCCCAAGGCCAGCATTCCGGCACCCATGCCCGCGAAATGCTCAAGACCGGCTTTACCGCCGCCAAACTGTCTGGTGGTATCAGCAGCTGGCGCGCCGACAACCTGCCGCTGGTGAAGTGATATGAGCCAGGTTGTCGTGTATTCCAGCGATTGGTGCCCTTACTGCATGCGGGCCAAGGCCTTGCTGGAGAAAAAGGGTGTTGCCTTCGAAGAGATCAAGGTCGACGGCAAACCCCAGGTGCGCGCCGAAATGGCCCAGAAGGCGGGACGCACGTCCGTGCCGCAGATCTGGATCGGCGCCAAGCACGTCGGTGGATGCGATGACCTGTTTGCCCTTGAGCGCGCCGGCAAGCTGGACGCGCTGCTTCACGTCTGACTCCTAAACCCTAAAAGACCCAAGATCAAGAAGGATCTGCGATGACTGACCAACAGAACACCGAAGCAGCAGAAGCCCAAGGCCCACAGTTTTCGCTGCAGCGCATCTATGTGCGTGACCTGTCGTTCGAAGCGCCGAAAAGCCCGGCCATCTTCCGTCAGGAGTGGACCCCAAGCGTCGGGCTGGACCTGAACACCCGTCAAAAAGCCCTGGAAGGTGACTTCCACGAAGTCGTGCTGACCCTCTCGGTCACCGTCAAGAACGGCGAAGAAGTGGCCTTCATCGCTGAAGTGCAACAGGCCGGTATCTTCCTGATCCAGGGCCTGGACGAAGCGTCCATGAGCCACACCCTGGGCGCGTTCTGCCCGAACATCCTGTTCCCGTATGCCCGCGAGACCCTGGACAGCCTGGTCACCCGTGGCTCGTTCCCGGCGCTGATGCTGGCTCCGGTGAACTTCGATGCCCTGTATGCGCAAGAGCTGCAGCGCATGCAACAGGAAGGTTCGTCGACGGTTCAATAAGTCGATGCGCTAAAAAATGTGGGAGGGGGCTTGCCCCCGATTGCGGTGTGTCAGCTGAATAGGTGTTGGCTGACCCACTGCTATCGGGGGCAAGCCCCCTCCCACATTTGTTATGTGTGTTATTTGAAGCCGAGTTGGCGCCAGCCTTCGTAGACGGCGACGGCGACGGTGTTCGATAAGTTCAGGCTGCGGCAACCTTCGCGCATCGGCAAACGCAGGCGATGGCCGTCGGGCAGGGCGTCGAGCACCTCAGCCGGCAGGCCACGGCTTTCCGGGCCGAACAGGAAGGCGTCGCCGTCGGCGAAGCTGGCGTCATGGAACGGCCGCGAGCCCTTGGTGGTAAACGCGAACAACCGAGGGTGGCCGAGGCTTTCCAGGCAGCTGGCGAGGTCAGCGTGGCGTTGCAGGGTGGCATACTCGTGGTAGTCCAGCCCGGCGCGGCGCAGGCGCTTGTCGTCCATGTCGAAGCCCAGCGGCTCGATCAAATGCAGGTGGCAGCCACTGTTGGCGCACAGCCTGATAACGTTGCCGGTGTTCGGCGGAATTTCTGGTTGAAAAAGGATGACGTGAAACATGCACGGCTCCGAAGGCAAAGATGCGCTGCATTCTACCCTCGAAGAAGACCCCAGGCCGAAGCTATTGCCAAGGGTTTTGGGCTCTTTGGCGATTGTCGGCCTGATGGTGGGCCTGATGATCGGGCGCCTGACCGCCCCGGACCCGGTCGAATTGCTGCAGGTGACGCCGGCGGCCAACGGTGTGGTGGTGTGGTTCAACAGCGAACCCAAGCTGCATGGCGAGCATATCGACGGCACCGTGGCGCTGTTGTTCGACGCGCAGGGCAAGGCTGCCAGCGGGCAGCTCAAGGTCAATGACAAGGATGTGAACTGGCGCGTGCGCAAGACCGATGGCGGCCTGTTGCTCAACCTGGTGGCGGCGCGGCCGTTGCGTGGGGAATGGTCGGGAGAGGAAGCTGAAGGCCGCTGGCGGCTGGAGATCCATCTCCAAGAGCAATAAAAGAGGGAGTTCCCGGCCTGCCTGTACCAGGGCTCCCAAAACGGGATGAAGCCATCCGGCTTCGTGTTAAAGAGGGAATCCCCGGCCTGCCTGTACCGAGGTTCCCGAAAGCGGTGTGGAGCGCGACGCGGTTCGCATCAAGCACCCCGGGTGTAAAGAGGGGATTCTCGGCCTGCCTGTACCAAGGTCCCCGAAACTGGGTTGTATCAGGGTTATTGCAGGGCGCGTGCCACACTGGCCAAGTTGCTCGAAAAAAACGCTCCAGACAGCGAAAAGCCCCGGAATACGGGGCTTTGGCGTTTTTGGTTGTCTGATTTCAGGCGGCGGTGCGAAGGTTTGAGGTGTTGGCGCCGTGCCCGATGCCGGTTCATGGTGCATTGAAGCGGTGCATGGTCGCCAAACCTTATGCAGATCCAAATGTGGGAGGGGGCTTGCCCCCGATTGCGGTGGATCAGTCATGTAGATGCCGACTGACATGCCGCTATCGGGGGCAAGCCCCCTCCCACATTCGATCTTCAGTGGGGCTGAAATTCAGCCCTCGTCACCGTCGTCATCATCCGCGCCATCGACCTTCATCCCCAGTTCCTTGATCTTGCGCGTCAGGGTATTGCGGCCCCAACCCAGCAGCACGGCGGCATCGCGACGGCGGCCGGCGGTGTGCTTGAGGGCGGTTTCGATCATGATCCGTTCGAAGGCCGGCACGGCGCTGTCCAGCAGGTTCGACTGGCCGCGTGCCAGGGCCTGGTCGGCCCATTGACGCAGTGCCTGTTCCCAGTTGGTCACGGGGGCCGAATCCTGCGGCAGGCTGAGCAGCTCCGGCGGCAGGTCGCTGATATGCACTTCGCGCCCGGACGCCATGACCGTGATCCAGCGGCAGGTGTTCTCCAGCTGGCGCACGTTGCCGGGCCACGGCAGGTTCTTCAGGTATTCCTCGGTCTCGCTTTTCAGCAGCTTCGGCTCGACGGCCAGCTCCTGGGCGGCGCGGCTGAGGAAGTGGCGCGCGAGGGTCGGGATGTCTTCGCGACGGTCCGACATGCGCGGGATGTGGATGCGGATCACGTTGAGGCGGTGGAACAAGTCCTCACGGAACTTGCCCGCATGCACCAGGGTTTCCAGGTTCTGGTGAGTCGCGGCGATGATACGCACGTCAACCTTGACCGGCGTATGCCCGCCCACACGGTAGAACTCGCCGTCCGCCAGCACGCGCAGCAAGCGGGTCTGGGTATCGGCCGGCATGTCGCCGATTTCATCGAGGAACAGCGTGCCGCCGTCCGCCTGTTCAAACCGCCCGCGCCGCAGGTTGGCCGCGCCGGTGAAGGCGCCTTTCTCGTGGCCGAACAGCTCGGACTCCATCAAGTCCTTCGGAATCGCCGCCATGTTCAGCGCGATGAACGGCGACGCCGCCCGCGGGCTGTGGCGGTGCAGGGCGTGAGCCACCAGTTCTTTACCGGTGCCCGACTCGCCGTTGATCAGCACGGTGATGTTGGAGTGGCTCAAGCGCCCGATGGCGCGAAACACTTCCTGCATCGCCGGCGCTTCACCGATGATTTCCGGGGTGCGGGTCAGGGCGGGCGGGGCTTCCTGGTTCTGCTGTTCCTGGGCGTGCTGGTTGGCGCGCTTGACCAGCGCCACCGCTTCGTCCACGTCGAACGGCTTGGGCAGGTACTCAAAGGCACCGCCCTGGTAGGACGCGACAGCGCTGTCCAGGTCCGAGTGTGCGGTCATGATGATCACCGGCAGGCGCGGGTGCTGCTCGCGAATCCGCGCCAGCAGGTCCAGGCCGCTGGCACCGGGCATGCGGATGTCGGAGATGATCACGTCGGGCTGCTGGCGCGCCAGGCGGCTCATCACCCCGTCAGCGCTGTCGAAGCTCTGGGTGGTCATGCCTTCCTGTTGCAGGGCTTTCTCGAGGACCCAGCGGATAGAACGGTCGTCATCGACGATCCAGACAGTTTCACTACGGCTCATGTCGATGGGGCTCCTTGTTCCAGAGGCAGAAAGATCGAGAACGTGGTGTGGCCAGGATGGCTCTCACATTCGATCAGACCCTGGTGCTGGCTGATGATGTTCTGGGTAATGGCCAGGCCCAGCCCGGTACCGTCCGGGCGGCCGCTGACCATGGGGAAGAAAATGGTTTCCTGCAGTTCTGCTGGAATGCCCGGGCCGTTGTCGGTGATTTCGACTTTGGTCACCAGGCGATGGCGCACGTGGCCGATGGTGAACTGGCGCAAGGCGCGGGTGCGCAGGCTGATGCGGCCCAGGCGCAGCTCGTTCTGGCTGCTGATGGCCTGCATGGCGTTGCGCACGATGTTGAGCACCGCCTGGATCATCTGCTCGCGGTCGATCAACACGTCGGGAATGCTCGGGTCATAGTCGCGCACCAAGGTGATGCAGCCTTGGCTTTCGGCCTCGACCAACTGGCAGACACGCTCCAGCACCTCATGCACGTTGGTCATCGCCAGCGACGGCAGCTTGTTGGAGCCGAGCATGCGGTCCACCAGATTACGCAGGCGGTCGGCCTCTTCGATGATGACGTTGGTGTAGTCCTTGAGGTGCTCGTCCGGCAGCTCGCGAGCCAGCAACTGCGCCGCGCCGCGAATCCCGCCCAACGGGTTCTTGATCTCGTGGGCCAGGCCGCGCACCAGCATCTTGCTGGTTTCCTGCTTGGACAACTGCGCTTCTTCCTTGGTGATGCGCAGCAGGCGGTCACGCGGGTGGACTTCGAGCAGCAGCAGGGTGCTGCCGTTGCTCAGGATCGGGGTCACGGCGTAGTCGACGGTCAGGGTCTGGCCGGTCAGGGCGGTGAGCATCGCTTCGCGCTTGGTGAACGGATGTGCCTGCTCCACTGCCTGGCGCAACGAGCTCAAGGCTTCGGCCGACTCGGTGAACAACTCGCTGATGAACTGCCCATGGCTGCGCTGCCCGCTGATGGCCAGGAGCATCTCCGCCGCCGGGTTCATGTACTCAAGGCGCAGGTCGTCATTGAGCAGGATGGTCGCGGTGGTCAGGTTGTCGAGTAACAAACGGTGCAGTGCATCGCTGATGGTCATCAGGACCTCTTTTGGAGCAAGGCGCGGGCTTGAGGCACACGCTGATACAAGGAAAATGCAAAAACCAAACCAAGGCTCCGAAAAGAAGCGTTTAAGCCCTGAAATAAGGGTTTAAGGCTCGAAACTGTGGCGTTCTGCCAGCTTCATCGGGAAGTTTCGAACCAAAATGGGCTGGGTCGGTGGGAAGGGTGCAGGCTGTCGCACCAATATAGTGCGATTATGTGACGATTGTTCAGGAAGCGCGAATTCACACAAATCAAATGTGGGAGGGGGATTGCCTCCTCCCGCATTTTTGGATCGGGTTTACCGTTTTAGTTTTTGTAGATACACAGCTCGGCGGTCGCGCGGATCATCGCCAACTGCTGCATCGGCTCATTGAGCGGCTCATGCACGGCTTCGGCCAGCCATTGCGGGCACTGTGGGTCGGTGCGCTGCGGGCTGAAGTCGGCCAATTGCTGCAGCAGGCGTTTTTGCAGTTGGTCCAGTTGCGGGCGGATCTGCTTGACCAGGTCCGGGCGCGGATCGTCGGGGGCCTTGCCCTGGAACTGCCAGTCGGAAAGATGGGCGTACTGCACCAGTTTGTTCGCTTCGATCTGTGCCGAGAAGAACTGCCCGGCGGCGACAGGGTCCAGCTTGTAGCTCGGGGCCTGGGCGACGACGCTGGCGATCACCTCTTGCTCGCGCTTCTTGTCTTCTACGGGCTTGTGGCTGTCCCACTTGCTCAGGGCGACCTGGTCGGCGATCGCCAGGCGCTCGGCGATGCTGTTGAGTAAAGGTTCGAGGCTGGGCGGCGCAGCGCTCGCACTGGCACTGACGAATAACAGAGCGAACACAAGTCGACGGTTCAATGCTGATCTCCTTGTGGGAGGGGGCAAGCTCCCTCCCACCTTTTTGATTGGGTTTGCAGGTGCGGAGCTGTGTAATCCCCGGGCAAAAAAAGACCTCCCGAAGGAGGTCTTTTTCGATCACGCCACGTTAAGCGACGCTACCGGATCAGCAGCTGTAGTACAGCTCGTATTCCAGTGGGTGTACGAAGGTGCGGACTTTGATTTCTTCTTCGCTTTTCAGCTCGATGTAGGCATCGATGAAGTCGTCGCTGAATACGCCGCCTTTGGTCAGGAACGCACGGCCCTTGTCCAGCTCTTCCAGGGCTTCTTTCAGGCTGCCGCACACTTGTGGGATCTCTTTGGCCTCTTCAGGCGGCAGGTCGTACAAGTTTTTGTCGGCGGCGTCGCCTGGGTGGATCTTGTTCTGGATGCCGTCCAGGCCAGCCATCAGCAGTGCAGCGAAGCCCAGGTACGGGTTGGCTGCCGGGTCCGGGAAGCGGGCTTCGATACGGCGAGCGCGCGGGCTGGACACGTAAGGAATACGGATCGATGCGGAGCGGTTACGAGCCGAGTAGGCCAGCATTACCGGTGCTTCGAAACCTGGGACCAGACGCTTGTAGGAGTTGGTCGACGGGTTGGTGAAGCCGTTCAGGGCCTTACCGTGCTTGATGATACCGCCGATGAAGTACAGGGCGGTGTCGGACAGGCCGGCATAACCTTCGCCAGCGAAGGTGTTCTTGCCATCTTTAGCGATGGACAGGTGAACGTGCATGCCCGAACCGTTATCGCCGTACAGAGGCTTAGGCATGAAGGTTGCGGTACGGCCGTAGGCATCAGCCACGTTGTGTACGCAGTACTTCAGGGTCTGGACTTCGTCAGCCTTGGCAACCAGGGTGTTGAACTTCACACCGATTTCGTTCTGGCCGGCAGTCGCCACTTCGTGGTGGTGTACTTCGATGACCAGGCCCATTTCTTCCATGGCGTTGCACATGGAGGTACGGATTTCGTGGTCGTGGTCGAATGGCGGAACTGGGAAGTAGCCACCTTTGATACCTGGACGGTGGCCTTTATTGCCGCCTTCTACGTCCTGGTCGGACATCCACGAACCTTGTTCGGAGAAAATCTTGAACATGGAACCGGAGATGTCGGACTTGAACTTGACCGAATCAAAGATGAAGAATTCTGGCTCTGGGCCTACGAATACGGTGTCGCCGATACCGGTCGACTTCAGGTATTCCTCGGCACGCTTGGCGATCGCACGTGGGTCGCGGTCGTAGCCTTGCATGGTCGAAGGCTCGATCACGTCGCAGACGATGATCAGGGTTGGGTCTTCGGTGAACGGGTCCAGCACGGCAGTGCTGTCGTCCGGCATCAGGATCATGTCGGAAGCTTCGATGCCTTTCCAACCGGCAATGGAGGAACCGTCGAACATTTTGCCTTCTTCGAAGAACGCGTCATCCAGCGCGTCGCGAGCCGGCATGGTCACGTGGTGCTGAGTGCCTTTTGTGTCCGTGAAGCGCAGATCAATCCACTTAACGTCATGATCTTTGATGAGTTGAACCGACTTCGACATGGTGTCCTCCGGGGTGGCTTCGGGCTGGGTAGTGGAGTTAGCCCTTAGAATGTGGGTGATGCCGGCGCGGATAGTCCGCCATGGCAACCTGCCTCACAAGAGAGCAAATTGCATGCCAGTGCGCCAACATGGCCTTTTTGCGTCAAAATGGCCCCTATAACAGTGCAAACCGCCGAAATGGAATAAATAACGCACTGCAATGTGGCGCTCATTTGCATAAATGACCTGTTTTGGTGCGTTGCGCCGTTGATGCATATTAACTGGTTAAACCTTGAGCGATTTCCGCTATAATCCGCGCCCCCCTTTTTCGGCAGGCCCTGCGCGCGCTGTTTCCATGAAATTAATCGTTAAAGTCTTCCCCGAGATCACCATCAAAAGCCGACCGGTACGGATGCGTTTCATCCGTCAGTTGGCCAAGAACATCCGTGCCGTGCTCCGCGATCTGGACCCGGCTGTGGTGGTGAACGGTGTGTGGGACAATCTCGAGCTGGAAACCCGTGTCACCGACGCCAAGGCCTTGAAGGATATGACCGAGCGCCTGAGCTGCATGCCGGGCATCGCGCATTTCCTGCAGGTCGACGAGTACCCGCTGGGCGACTTCGACGACATCACCGAAAAGTGCAAACAGCACTTTGGCAGCGAGCTTGAAGGCAAGATTTTTTCGGTGCGCTGCAAGCGTGCCGGCAAGCACCCGTTCAGCTCCATGGATGTGGAAAAATACGTCGGCAGCAAGCTGCGTCGCGAGTGCGGCGCAGCCGGAATTTCCCTCAAGGCGCCGCAAATTGAAGTGCGGATGGAAATTCGCGACCAACGGTTGTTTGTGATCCACAGCCAGCACAATAGCATTGGTGGCTACCCGCTCGGCGCCCTGGAACAGACCCTGGTCTTGATGTCCGGCGGTTTCGATTCCACGGTGGCGGCCTACCAGATCATGCGCCGCGGCCTGATGAGCCACTTCTGCTTCTTCAACCTGGGCGGGCGTGCCCACGAATTGGGCGTGATGGAAGTCGCGCACTATATCTGGAAGAAGTACGGCAGCTCCCAACGCGTGCTGTTTGTCAGCGTGCCGTTCGAGGAAGTACTGGGCGAAATTCTCGGCAAAGTCGATAACAGTCATATGGGCGTAGTATTGAAGCGTATGATGTTGCGCGCAGCGTCCCGAATTGCCGATCAACTGCAGATCGACGCGCTGGTGACCGGCGAAGCGATTTCCCAGGTATCCAGCCAGACGCTGCCGAACCTGTCGCTGATCGATTGCGTGACCGAGAAGCTGGTGCTGCGCCCGCTGATCGCCAGCCATAAGCAGGACATCATCGACCTGGCAGAACAGATCGGCACCGCCGACTTTGCCAAGCACATGCCTGAATATTGCGGGGTCATTTCGGTGAACCCCAAGACCCACGCCAAGCGCAACCGCGTGGAGTATGAAGAACAACAGTTTGATATGGCGGTTCTGGAGCGTGCGCTCGAGAACGCCAAACTGGTCCCGATCGATCGTGTCATCGACGAGTTGGGCCAGGATGTGCAGATCGAAGAAGTCAGCGAAGCCCTGGCCGGTCAGATCATCATCGACATCCGTCACCCGGATGCCGCTGAAGACGAGCCGCTGGAAATCGCTGGCATCGACGTACAAACGCTGCCGTTCTATGCATTGAACGCGCGTTTCAAGGAACTGGATAACAGCCGTCAGTACCTGCTGTATTGCGACAAAGGCGTGATGAGTCGCCTGCATGCCCACCATTTGCTCAGTGAGGGGCATGCCAATGTGCGCGTTTATCGACCGAGCTAAGAGCCCGGGGCTGTTTGCCTGTGGCCTGCGTCACCGGCCCCCCGACTCTGCCGTCAAGCTGTAACGGCAAGGCCTGACTCTACTGTTAATCGCTGCCACGACCTGTCAGCACACCGAATCCTCTGATCGAGATACACAAGTGATCGAAAATCTACGTAACATCGCCATCATTGCTCACGTTGACCATGGTAAAACCACCCTGGTAGACAAACTCTTGCGTCAATCCGGCACCCTGGAGCGCAACGAGCTCAACGACGAGCGCGTGATGGACTCCAACGACCAGGAAAAAGAGCGCGGTATTACCATCCTGGCTAAAAACACCGCTATCAACTGGAACGGCTACCACATCAACATCGTGGATACCCCGGGCCACGCCGACTTCGGCGGCGAAGTAGAACGCGTAATGTCGATGGTCGACTCCGTTCTGCTGCTGGTTGACGCTCAAGACGGCCCTATGCCGCAAACCCGTTTCGTGACCAAGAAGGCGTTCGAAGCCGGCCTGCGTCCGATCGTGTGCATCAACAAGGTTGACCGTCCAGGCGCGCGTCCGGATTGGGTTCTGGACCAGATCTTCGATCTGTTCGACAACCTGGGTGCTACCGAAGAACAACTGGACTTCCAGGTTATCTACGCTTCGGCCCTGAACGGTATTGCCGGTCTGGATCACACCGCCATGGCGGAAGACATGACCCCGCTGTACCAGGCCATCGTTGACCACGTTCCACCACCGAAGGTTGACCGTGACGGTCCGTTCCAGATGCAAATCTCGGCACTGGACTACAACAGCTTCCTGGGTGTTATCGGCGTTGGCCGTATCGCTCGTGGTAGCGTCAAGCCGAACACTCCGGTTGTCGCTATCGGCGCCGACGGCAAGAAGCGCAACGGTCGTATCCTGAAGCTGATGGGTCACCACGGCCTGCACCGCATCGACGTTGAAGAAGCGTTCGCCGGCGACATCGTGTGCGTCAGCGGTATGGACTCGCTGTTCATCTCCGACACCCTGTGCCAGCCGGACACTGTCGAGGCGATGAAGCCTCTGACCGTCGACGAGCCAACCGTTTCCATGACCTTCCAGGTAAACGACTCGCCTTTCTGCGGTAAAGAAGGCAAGTTCGTGACCTCCCGTAACATCAAGGAACGTCTGGACAAAGAGCTGCTCTACAACGTGGCACTGCGCGTTGAAGAAGGCGACTCGGCTGACAAGTTCAAGGTTTCCGGCCGTGGTGAGCTGCACCTCTCGGTACTGATCGAAACCATGCGTCGCGAAGGCTTCGAAATGGGCGTTGGTCGTCCTGAAGTGATCATCCGTACTGTTGACGGCGTGAAGCAGGAACCGTTCGAAAACGTCACCATCGACACCCCTGAAGAATCCCAGGGCAAGGTCATGGAAGAGATGGGCCTGCGTAAGGGCGACCTGACCAACATGGTGCCGGATGGCAAAGGCCGTGTGCGTCTGGAATACAACATCCCTGCGCGTGGTCTGATCGGTTTCCGTAACCAGTTCCTGACCCTGACCAACGGTGCTGGCATCCTGACCTCGATCTTCGATCGCTACGACACCATGAAGTCCGGCGACATGTCCGGCCGTCAGAACGGTGTTCTGGTTTCGGTTGAAACCGGCAAGGCGCTGACCTACTCCCTGGAAACCCTCCAGGCGCGTGGCAAGCTGTTCGTTGAACACGGTCAAGAGATCTACAACGGTCAGATCGTTGGTCTGAACAGCCGTGACAACGACATGGGCGTCAACCCAACCAAAGGCAAGAAGCTCGACAACATGCGTGCTTCGGGTAAAGACGAAACCATCGCTCTGGTTCCACCTGTTCGCTTCACCCTGGAACAGGCCCTGGAATTCATCCAGGACGACGAGCTGTGCGAAGTCACGCCTAAGTCGATCCGCCTGCGTAAGAAGATCCTGGACGAAGGCGAGCGTACCCGCGCTGCCAAGAAAGCCAAGAACTGAGTTAACTCAGGCTGAATGAAAAACGCCCCCGGTCGAAAGGCCGGGGGCGTTTTTTTATGTCCGCAGGTTTTGTGCTGAAGGTGCCGGCCCTATCGGGGGCAAGCCCCCTCCCACAGTTTTGATTTGTGAACGCCTTCAAAATGTGGGAGGGGGCTTGCCCCCGATAGGGCCCTTGAGAGCCCTGCAAAACATGGATCAGAACTTATCGAGCGTCTTGAAATTGGTCTCGCGCACCACTTCCTTGGGCTTGTACGCGCAATACCCCGGCCGCGGGCCGATTTTCGGGTGGTTGCGGCAGGTATCCGGGCGCTTGTCATAAATAGTGCAGAAGCGCGTCTTACGATCCAGGTACAGGCAGTCGTTGTTGCTCATGCGCTGCAGGGTGAAGATCTCGGATTTGCTGTTGTAGCGCTCGACGATGCCTTCCTTCTGCAAACGCTTGGCGATGTTCTTCGGCGGGTCGCCGCGCTCGAATTCATCGACGATGCCAATGCGGATCAAGTCTTTGATCTTCACTTCGACCGGCAGCGTGCAGCAGCTGGACACGCAGCCTCCGCAAATGTGGGCGGAATATTTCTGCCAGGTCTCGAGACGGTCGAGTTCCGCGGCGGCGATCAGTTGAGGCTTCATCAGGGTTCCAAGGTGGGGCGGTATCCGGGCGCGCGATCATACCGGGATTGATGGTTTTTTGAACAATATTTTCGGGTTTTCAGCTCGAAGGCGGCTCGAACAGTGATCGGGCACGACCCCTGCATTAAATTCATGCAAAGGTGAATGAGTTAAAAAACTGCCGAACCAGCGCGTCGACCGCCGGTCAGACCGACTAGGCTCTAGCAACTCCTTCAATCTCGCCCGAGGTCACACCGATGTCTCAGGAACCGCTTGCACGAGAAGCAGAGGTAGCCGCATTTCGCGATGCTGTCTTGACCAAACTCACCTATGCGGTGGGCAAAGACCCGGATCACGCCTTCGACCATGACTGGTTCGAAGCCATTGCCCTGGCCGCCCGCGACCAGATGGTCGATCACTGGATGAACCATACGCGGCAAATCTACCGCAAAGGCCAGAAGCGGGTGTATTACCTCTCGCTGGAATTCCTCATCGGCCGCCTGCTCTTCGACAGCCTGAGCAACCTCGGCCTGCTGGAGATCGCTCGCGAAGCGCTCACCGAGTTGGGTGTCGACCTGGAACGCATCCGCCTGCTGGAGCCCGATGCAGCGCTCGGCAACGGCGGTCTGGGGCGCCTGGCGGCGTGCTTTATGGAAAGCATGTCGACCCTGGGCATTGCCGGCCATGGTTATGGCATCCGTTATGAGCACGGGCTGTTCCGCCAGGCGATTGTCGATGGCTGGCAGCAGGAGCAGACCGAGCGCTGGCTGGATTTCGGCAACCCGTGGGAGTTCGAACGGGCTGAAGTGATCTACCCGATCGGCTTCGGCGGCAGCGTCGAAACCCTCGCCGATGCCGGCGGCAAGCTGATTCAGGTGTGGTCGCCCAGCGAAACCGTGCGGGCCGTGGCCTACGACACTCCGGTGGTCGGCTGGCGCGGCGCCAGCGTCAACACCCTGCGGCTGTGGCGTGCGCGCGCCGTGGAAGACCTGCACCTGGAGCGCTTCAACGCCGGTGACCACTTGGGCGCCGTCGCCGAAGTGGCCCGCGCCGAAAGCATCTCCCGAGTGCTTTACCCGGCCGACAGCACCGAAGCGGGGCAGGAACTGCGCCTGCGCCAGGAATACTTCTTCGTCTCGGCCTCGCTGCAAGACCTGCTGCGCCGCCACAAGAACATGCACGGCTCGGTGCTGAGCCTGGGCGAACATGCCGCCATTCAGCTCAACGACACGCACCCGTCCATCGCGGTCGCCGAGTTGATGCGGCAACTGGTGGACCTGCACGATATTCCCTGGGAAGCGGCGTGGGACGTCACCGTCGAAACCCTGTCGTACACCAACCACACACTGCTGCCCGAAGCCCTGGAAACCTGGCCGGTCGGCCTGATGGAACGCATGCTGCCCCGGCACATGCAGATCATCTACCTGATCAACGCGCAGCACATCGACTCGCTGCGCGCCAAGGGCATCCACGATTTCGACGTGCTGCGCGCCGTGTCGCTGATCGAAGAAGACAACGGCCGCCGCGTGCGGATGGGTAACCTGGCGTTCCTCGGCTCCCATAGCGTCAACGGCGTATCCGGCCTGCACACCCAACTGATGCGCAGCACGGTGTTCTCCGAACTGCACAAGCTGTACCCGGAGCGCATCAACAACAAAACCAACGGCATCACCTTCCGCCGCTGGCTGTACCAGGCCAACCCCCAACTCACCGGCATGCTCGTCGACGCGCTGGGTGCGGACATCCTCGACAAGCCCGAACAGCGCCTGATCGAACTCGAACCGTTCGCCGAGAAGCAGGCCTTCCGCAAGGCCTTCGCCGAACAACGCCTGCACAGCAAGCGCGCGCTGGCCGAGATCATCCATGAGCGTCTGGGTATTGCGGTCAACCCGGCGGCGATGTTCGACGTGCAGGTCAAGCGCATCCACGAGTACAAGCGCCAGTTACTCAATCTGCTGCACACCGTGGCGCTGTACCAGGCGATCCGTGCCGAGCCCGAGACCGACTGGGTGCCGCGAGTGAAGATCTTCGCCGGCAAGGCGGCGGCGAGCTATCACCAGGCCAAGCTGATCATCAAGCTGACCAACGACATCGCCCGCACCGTCAACAACGACCCCACCGTGCGCGGCTTGCTCAAGGTGGTGTTCCTGCCCAACTACAACGTCAGCCTGGCGGAAAGCATCATCCCGGCGGCGGACTTGTCGGAGCAGATTTCCACCGCCGGCTTTGAAGCATCGGGCACCAGCAACATGAAGTTCGGCCTTAACGGCGCGCTGTCCATCGGCACCATGGACGGCGCCAACGTCGAGATGCACGAGCGCGTGGGCGGCGAGCACATGTTTATCTTCGGCCTCAGCGCCCAGCAGGTGGAGGCCCGCAAGCACGCCGGTGAATTCCACGCCGGGCCGGACATCGCCGCGTCCCATCGTTTGAGCGATGTGTTGCAAGCGATTCGCGGCGGGGTGTTCTCGCCGGACGATCCGGGCCGTTATGTGGGCTTGATCGATGGGCTGATCGAGTACGACCGCTTCCTGGTGTGTGCCGACTTCGATGCCTACTGGGAGGCGCAGACCCGGGTCGACGCGCATTGGCATGATTCCAAGGAATGGTGGCGTTCGGCGGTGCTCAATACCGCGCGGATGGGCTGGTTCTCTTCGGACCGCACCATCCGTGAGTACGCCACCGAGATCTGGAAAGCGCTCGACTAACCCCCCCAAAAACCAAAATGTGGGAGGGGGCTTGCCCCCGATAGCGGACTGTCAGTTTGCAGATATGTCGACTGGCACACCGCTATCGGGGGCAAGCCCTCTCCCACATTGGTCCCGCGTCGATATACTAGGTCCCGGTTTGCTTAGGGAATATCGACCATGCAATGGATTTTCATGCTGATTGGGCTGGCGCTCGGCTGGACGCTCGATGAGTCGTTCGGCGACGCGGGCATCGGCGCGCTGCTGGGGTTGGGCATTGGCCAGGCGATTCGCCTGTCGATGCTGGCTTCGCGCATGGATGAACAAGGCCGTCAGTTGGAGACCGCGCAGAAAGCGCTCTCCGCGCTGGAGCAACGCCTGGCGCAACTGGAAAAACCTGCGCCTGAACCCGCGCCGCTGGCGCACAGTGTGGTGGTCGAATCCCCCGTCGCCGAATCCGCCTCGCCGGCCAAGGCCCCCGAGCTTATCTGGGAATTGCCCGCCGAACTGGCGCCGACCCCCGTCGCCATTGCCGCCGAACCAAGCCAGGCGTTACCGGCGGATGTGTGGACGCCTGCCGAGAAACCGCCTGCACCTGAACCGGTTATCCCCCGAGGCCCGAACCTGATCGAACGTGCCATCCGCGGCGCGCGCAATTGGCTGTTCGGCGGCAATACCGTGTTGCGCGTCGGTGTGGTGCTGTTGTTCCTCGGCCTGGCCTTTTTGCTGCGTTATGCCACCGAAGGCATGGTGGTGCCGATCGAACTGCGTTATGCCGGGGTTGCCGCCGCCGCCTTGGGCCTGCTGGGCCTGGGCTGGTGGTTGCGGCTGCGCAACAGCAATTACGGCTTGATGCTGCAAGGCACCGGGATTGCGGTGCTGTACCTGACGGTGTTTGCCGCAATGCGCCTGCACCCGTTGATCGACCCGGGCGCGGCGCTGGGCCTGCTGGTGGCGGTCACGCTGTTTTCGGCGATCCTGGCGATTACCCAGGATGCGTTGGGCCTGGCCTGCGCAGCGGCGCTGGGCGGGTTTGCCGCGCCGATCCTGACTTCCACCGGCGCCGGCAGCCATGTGGCGCTGTTCAGCTACTTCGCCCTGCTCAATGCCGGCATCCTCGCCATCGCCTGGTTCAAGGCCTGGCGCCTGCTCAACCTGATCGGCTTTGTCGGCACCTTCGGCATCGGTTTCGCCTGGGGCCTGCGTTCGTATGCGCCGCAGCTGCTGTGGAGCACCGAGCCGTTCCTGATCGTGTTTTTCCTGATGTACCTGGCCATCGGCCTGCTGTTCACCCGGCGCAAATTGCTGGAGATGAACGACGCGCCCGAGGACGACAGCCGGGGCGCGCTGCTGCGCTGGTCGGCGGCCAAGGGCGATTATGTCGACGGCAGCCTGCTGTTCGGTCCGCCACTGGTGGGCTTCGGCTTGCAGTTCGCACTGGTACAACACCTGGAGTTTGCCGCTGCGTTCAGCGCCCTGGGCCTGGGCATCATCTACATGGGCCTGGCCCGACTGCTCCGTGGCGGGCGTGCCTTGTTGCTGGCGGAAACCTGTCTGGCCCTGGGCGTGATCTTCGCCAGCCTGGCGATTCCCCTGGGCCTCGACGCGCGCTGGACCGCAGCGGCCTGGGCGGTGGAAGGCGCCGGGATCTTCTGGCTCGGCCTGCGCCAGCAACGGCCGTTGGCGCGGGCGTTCGGCCTGTTGTTGCAACTGGGTTCGGCGCTGGCCTTCCTCAGTGAACTGCGCGTCGGCGCACACACAATGCTGGACGGTGCGCCATTGGGCGCGCTGTTGCTGGGCGCCGCGTTGCTGTTCAGCTTCGCGCAGTTGCGCAACGCCTCCACCGAACAGGCGGCGGCTTGGGAGCGCAAGGGCTTGCCGGTGTTGGCCAGCCTCGGGCTGACCTTCGTGTACCTGCTCGCACCGCTGCTGTTGCTGACCCAGGGCACCGCCATCAGTTGGGCGCTCGCCGGCCTGGCGACGCTGTATGTGGGCCTGCGCATCGGTTCACGGACCTTCCTGTTCACCGCGTTCGCCGTGCAACTGCTGGGTGGCGCGTTGTTCCTGTTGCGCCTGCAAGGCGGTGATGGCGTGGCGGTATTCAGCGCGGGTTGGGGCGGTTTGCTGACGGCCTCGCTGATCGGGCTGGCGTTGATCGGCGGCATGCTGCTGGCGGCCCGTGACGACATGGTGCGCAGCGACGCGCGCCTGTTGCGCGGGTTGTCGGTGGTGTTGCTGGCCGGCCTGGTGTTGATCAACCTGGCCGTGCTGTTTGTGCTGCCTTGGGAAAGCGCCAGCGGGGTGTGGGCGGCGAGTGGTCTGCTGATCATCTGGTTGAGCCTGTACCTGCAACAGCGCGTCAGTTTTGTGTTCGGTTTGCTGCTGCAACTGATCGGCGGCGCGTCGTTCCTGCTGGCGGTGCCGGAACTGCTCGGGCCGTTGACCAATGAAGGTTTGCGTCCGTTGGCGCACAGCGGCTTCTGGACGCCGATGGTGTTGGGCCTGGCCGCTCTGGTCGGCGCCTGGCGCTTGCAGCGCGAACCTCATGCGCCGGTGTTTGCCGTGCTGAAACTGCAACGCCTGTCCGACCTGTTGCTGGTATGGGGCGCGGCCTGGTGGGCGTTGGCGCTGATCGGCGAAGTGCTGCGGTTTATCCCGCAAGCGTTGCAGGGCGCGTTCCTGCTGGGTATCGCCGCGGCGAGCGTGGCGCTCTGGACGCTGTTCGCGGCGCGCCTGCGCTGGGCCTCGCTGGCGATGCTCTGCACCTTGCTGATGCCGGCGGCGGCAGCGGTGTTGCTGGTGTCTGCCCATAGCTACTATCACCCGGCGGCGCAGTTCGGCTGGCTGGCCTGGCTGGCGGTGTTCGCGGTGCATTTCATCTCATTGCGGCGCTTGGCGGCGGTGGCTCCGGCCAAAGTACTGAGCGTTGCCCATGTGTTGGGTAGCTGGATGTTGATCGGCGTCCTGGCGCTGGAGCTGCGCTACGGCCTGTTGTTGCTGTCGAGCGAATACAACGCCTGGCGCTGGCTGGGCTGGGCGATCCTGCCGAGCCTCTACCTGGTGCTGGCGGCTGCGCCGCGCAGTTGGCCATGGCCGGTGTCGGCCTATGCCAAGGAGTACCGCGTGCTGGCGGCGCTGCCGTTGGCGGTGCTGATGCTCGGCTGGTTCTGGCTGGCCAATACGTTCAGCGACGGTACGGCCAAGCCGTTGCCCTATGTGCCGCTGATCAACCCGCTGGACCTGGGCCTGCTGTTTGCCCTGCTTGGCGTGTATCTGTGGTCGCGCAGTGTGGCGCCGCAGCGCGGGCCGCGTGCCGAACGGATCGCCCAAGGGGTGGCGGGGGCTTCGCTGTTTGCGTTCTTCACGGCGCTGGTGATGCGTACCGCCCACCATTGGGGCGGCGTGCCGTTTCACCTGGACGCGTTGCTGGAGTCGATGCTGGTGCAAGCTGGTTTGTCGATCGTCTGGACCCTGATTGCCCTCGGCCTGATGATCGGCGGTCACCTGCGCCATCGTCGCGAAGTTTGGCTGATCGGCGCGGCGTTGATTGCCGTGGTGGTGGCCAAGTTGTTTTTTGTCGAGCTGAGCAACCGTGGCGGCCTGGCGCGGATCGTGTCGTTCATTGGCGTGGGCGGGTTGTTGCTGGTGGTGGGTTACTTCGCACCGCTGCCGCCCAAGCGCGCCGAACCTGTGTTGGAAACTGAAGGAGCATCCTCTTGATCGGTAAGTTGAGCGTGGCGGTAGTGGGCGTGTGTGCGACATTGTCGGTATGGGCCCAGGAAACGCCCGCCGACTTCTCCGCCCAGGTGCCGCTGAGTATCAGCGGCAACGGCCCGTGGTATCGCCTCGAATTGCCGCTGGCCGTGCAACTGAGCGCGCGCCAGGCCGACCTCAGCGATCTGCGCGTATTCAATGCCGCCGGTGAGCCCCAGGCCTACGCGCTGTCGCGCCAATCCGCGCAACACACCGAGAATCGTAACGTTGCCGATGTGAAGTGGTTCCCGCTGTACGCCGCCGACACCCGCGAAACCTTGCCGGCGGTGGTGATGAAGTCCAGCGCCGAAGGCACCTTGCTGGAGGTGCGCCCCTCCACGGCAACCACGACCGGCCAGCAGGTGCTGCGCGGCTGGGTGCTCGACGCCAGTGCGATCAAGGCGCCGTTGCAGCAACTGAGCCTCGACTGGAGCCACGAGCAAGAAGGCTTCCAGCGATTCAGCATCGAAGCCAGCGATGACTTGCAGCACTGGACGCCCTGGGGCGACGGGCAAGTGGCGCGCTTGTCGTTTGCCGACGAGCGCGTCGAGCAGCACGACGTCAACCTGCCGGGGCAAACGGCGCGTTACCTGCGCCTGTTGTGGCAGGGCCAGGCGGCGCCGCTGTTGACCTCGGCCAAATTGGTCAGCGCCACCCGCAGCAGCCTGCCGACGCCATGGGTGTGGTCGCAGCCGCTCTCCGGCACGCGGCTGCAGGCGGGGGAATACACCTGGCAGTTGCCGGCGGGGCTGAACGTCGAGCGCCTGCGCGTGGAATTGACACAACCCAATACGCTGGCGCCCGTGACCTTGTCGGGGCGACGCGACAGCAAGCAAGCCTGGCAGCCGTTGAGCAATGGTTTGCTGTACCGCCTGACCCAGAACGGCCGGGACGTGGTGCAGGATCAATTGCAGTTGCCGGGCCAGGCGGTCGCCGAACTCAAGTTGCAGGTGGATGAGCGCGGCGGCGGCCTGGGCACCGCCGCGCCGACCCTGCGGGTTGCCGTGCGCGCCACTCAGTTGGTGTTCCTGGCGCGGGGCGAGCCGCCGTTCACCCTGGCGCTGGGGAATGCCTCGGCCAAGGCGGCGAACCTGCCGCTGTCGACCCTGATCCCCGACTACAGCGCCGAGCGCCTCAACACCTTGGGGCAGGCCACGGTGGCGGGGGACGTCAGGGTCACGTCGCCAGCGCTCGTGGCCGCTGTCGACACCGAACCGAACTGGAAAAAACTCGGACTCTGGGCCGTATTGCTGCTCGGTGTGGCGGCGCTGGGGGCCATGGCTTACAGTTTGCTGCGCAAGCCTGCAGCAGCACGTTAAATAACGTCCATGAACTCTATTGGGTTTAAATCCTCTGATAGGAGGAAATACGCCCCGACTCGCGTTAAACTGCGCGGGTTTTTAGCCCCCCATACATCGGAGCCTTCCATGTCCCGCGTTACCCTGAGTCGCTATTTGATCGAGCAGACCCGCAGTAACAACACGCCTGCCGATCTGCGCTTCCTTATCGAAGTGGTGGCGCGTGCTTGCAAGGAAATCAGCCACGCCGTGTCCAAAGGCGCGCTGGGTGGCGTCCTCGGCAGCATGGGCACTGAAAACGTCCAAGGCGAAGTGCAGAAGAAACTCGACGTGATCTCCAACGAGATCCTGCTCGAAGCCAACGAATGGGGCGGTCACCTGGCCGGCATGGCGTCCGAAGAAATGGACAATGCCTACCAGATCCCGGGCAAATACCCGAAAGGCGCCTATCTGCTGGTGTTCGACCCACTGGACGGCTCGTCCAACATCGACATCAACGCCCCGGTCGGCACCATCTTCTCGGTGCTGCGTTGCCCGAACGAACACCTGAGCCAGAACGAAGCCCTGAACGAAAAGGCCTTCCTGCAGCCGGGCACCCAGCAGGTTGCCGCCGGTTATGCGATCTACGGCCCGCAGACCATGCTGGTGCTGACCTTGGGCGACGGCGTCAAAGGCTTCACCCTGGACCGCGAAATGGGCAGCTTCGTGCTGACCCACGAAGACATCTCGATTCCTGCTTCTACCCAGGAATTTGCGATCAACATGTCCAACCAGCGCCACTGGGAAGAACCGGTCAAGCGCTACGTCAGCGAGTTGATGGAAGGCGAAGAAGGCCCGTTGAAGAAAAACTTCAACATGCGCTGGGTCGCGGCGATGGTGGCTGACGTACACCGTATCCTGACCCGTGGTGGCGTGTTCATGTACCCGCGTGACAGCCGCGAGCCGTCCAAGCCGGGCAAGCTGCGCCTGATGTACGAAGCCAACCCGATGTCGTTCCTGGTTGAACAGGCGGGCGGTGTGTCCACCGACGGCCACCAGCGCATCCTCGACATCCAGCCCGAAGGCCTGCACCAGCGCGTGGCGGTGTTCCTGGGTTCGAAGGAAGAAGTCGAGCGCGTGACCGGCTATCACAAGAAGTAAGTGCGGCGAGGGAGCAAGCTCCCTCGGCACGTTCAAGACGTGAAGTCTTGAACGATGAGAAGCCCCGAAACGTTTCAGCGTTTTCGGGGCTTTTTTGTTTTCGTTTGTCGGGAACCAGACACCTGTTTTCCCTTCTAAGCTTCTGGCAGACCCCCAACCTGCCTCGTCCCTCCAGGAGTTATTCCATGTCGTTACGCCGTCTCGCTTTGCTGGCCTTTTGCGTGCTGTTGGCCGCTTGCAGCAAGGTCAATCAGGAAAATTACGCGAAGCTGTCGGCTGGCATGGCCAAGGCCGAAGTGGAGTCGTTGCTGGGTAAGCCGACCGATTGTTCCGGCGCGCTGGGTATGTCCAGCTGCACCTGGGGCGATAAAAACAGCTTTATCAGCGTTCAATATGCCGGTGACAAAGTTCTGATGTTTTCCGGGCAAGGCCTGAAGTAAACCGGGGCGAAAGCCTGCGGGAGAAGAAGAATGATGCGTTTTGTTGTGTTCCTTTGCGCCAGCCTGTTTTTGGCGGGCTGCGCCAGCCATTCTGGCGATGATCTGCAACCCAAGACCGCGGGTAACGTCAACCTCAAGCGTTACCAGGGCACCTGGTACGAATTGGCGCGATTGCCGATGTACTTCCAGCGCAACTGCGCGCAGTCCGAGGCCCGCTACACCTTGTTGCCGGATGGCGATATGTCGGTGTTCAACCGCTGTCTGACCAGCGACTGGAAGTGGGAAGAAGCCAAGGGCACCGCTACGCCGCAAGTGCCGGGCAAGACCGACAAGCTCAGGGTGGAATTCAATAACTGGTTTACCGCGCTGTTGCCGGGCGTCGCCAAGGGCGACTACTGGGTGTTGTATGTCAGCGATGATTACAAGACTGCCCTCGTCGGCAGCCCGAGCCGGCGCTATATGTGGATCTTGTCACGCACGCCGACGGTCAGCGCCGACACCCGCGAAGACCTGCTGAGCAGGGCACGGCAGCAGGGTTATGACACCACGCGCCTGATCTGGCGCACGTCGGACAAGCAGATGGCGAAGACCTCGCAATAACTCTGGATCAGCACAAATCCAATTGTGGGAGGGGGCAAGTCGAATCGTCGCACCGCCCCTCCCACATTTGTTATGGGTTGCCTGTTAACCGAGTAACTCTCTCAAAACCTGGGTAAACGCCCGGCTGCTCTCTTCTTCAGCGGCATGCCGCCCGTCGCGCACCACCCACTTGCCGTTGACCAGCACATCGCGCACCTGGCGATCGCCACCGGCGAACAGCCAGCGATTGAGAATCCCGTCTTCGGTCGCCGTCGCCAGGTACGGATCGTTTCCGTCCAGCACCAGCCAATCGGCGCGCTTGCCCACTTCCAGCCGCCCGATCGGTTGCCCCAGCGCCTGGGCGCCGCCGTCCAGTGCGGCATCGAACAGCGTGCGGCCGACCATCGGTTGGTCGTGGCGATACAGGCGATTGCGCCGCTGATCGCGCAGGCGTTGGCCGTATTCCAGCCAGCGCAGTTCTTCCACCACGCTCAGCGACACATGGCTGTCGGAACCAATACCCAGGCGCCCGCCTTGAGCGAGGAAATCCACTGCCGGAAAAATCCCGTCGCCCAGGTTGGCTTCGGTGGTCAGGCACAAACCGGCAATCGCGCGGCTGTTGGCCATGCGCGTCACTTCCTCGGGGTCGGCATGGGTGGCGTGTACCAGGCACCAGCGCTCATCGACGTCGACGTTGTCATACAGCCATTGCAGCGGGCGTTTGCCGCTCCAGGCCAGGCAGTCGTCGACTTCTTTCTGTTGCTCGGCGATGTGGATATGCACCGGGCAGGCCTTGTCGCTGGCAGCCAGCACGTCTGTGATCTGTTGCGGCGTGACGGCGCGCAGGGAGTGAAAGCACAAGCCCAGTTGCTGCGCCGGCTGTGCGGCGAGGATCGGTTTCAGGCGCGCCTGCAGCTCCAGATAATGTTCGCCGCTGTTGATAAACCGCCGCTGGCCTTCATTGGGTGCCTGGCCGCCAAACCCGGAGTGGCTGTAGAGCACCGGCAGCAATGTCAGGCCAATCCCGCTGCTGGCGGCCGCCTGGCTGATCTGCCGCGACAGTTCCGCGCGGTCGGCATATGGCTGGCCGCTGACGTCGTGGTGGACGTAATGAAATTCCGCGACCGAGGTGTAACCGGCCTTGAGCATCTCGATATACAACTGGCGCGCGATGATCTGCAGTTGCTCCGGATTGATCTTGCCGACCATGCGGTACATCAGCTCGCGCCAGGTCCAGAAGCTGTCGTTCGGGTTGCCGGCCACTTCGGCCAGGCCCGCCATGGCGCGCTGGAATGCATGGGAGTGCAGGTTCGGCATGCCCGCCAATACCGGGCCTCTGAGCCGTTCGGCGCCGTCTGCGCTGGCATTGGCCGCGACGTGAGTCAGCAGGCCATCAACGCCGACTTCAAGGCGTACATCGTTGGCCCATCCATCAGGCAGCAGTGCGCGTTCGGCAAAGAAAACGGACATGTTCAGGGCACCCCGGTCGTGTGTTTATTTGTATATACATATACAGACGTTTGCCTGCTCGGTAAACTCCGGCAATCTATGCATCTTTTTCCCCTGCAAGGATTCCCCGTGCCGACTCCGCCCGCCAAGTCTTCACTGGCTGCCCACCTGGACGAAAGTCCGGCGCCCTTGTATGCCCGCGTCAAACAAATGATCAGCCAGCAGATCCTCAGCGGCAACTGGCCGCCCCATTACCGCGTGCCGTCGGAGAGTGAACTGGTCAGCCAGCTGGGTTTCAGCCGCATGACCATCAACCGCGCCCTGCGTGAACTCACCGCCGAAGGGCTGCTGGTACGCATGCAAGGCGTCGGCACGTTCGTCGCCGAGCCCAAGAGCCAGTCGGCGCTGTTTGAAGTGCATAACATTGCCGATGAGATCGCCGCCCGCGGCCATCGGCATACCTGCCAGGTCATCACCCTGGGCGAAGAGGCGGCCGGTTCCGAGCGCGCCGTCGCCCTGGAAATGCGTGAAGGCGGACGGGTATTCCACTCGCTGATCGTTCACTTTGAAAACGATATTCCAGTGCAAATCGAAGACCGCTTCGTCAACGCCCTGGTCGCGCCGGAATACCTGCAGCAGGATTTCACCCAGCAAACCCCCTACGCCTATTTGAACCAGGTCGCACCGTTGACCGAGGGCGAGCATGTGGTCGAAGCGATCCTTGCCGATGCCGCCGAGTGCAAGTTGCTGCAGATCGAACCGAGCGAGCCGTGCCTGTTGATTCGTCGACGCACCTGGTCCGGTCGCCAGCCGGTGACCGCCGCGCGCTTGATCCACCCCGGTTCCCGTCACAGCCTGGAAGGACGCTTCAGTAAATGAGTGCAGTGACCGTCTGGCGCGCCGCCAATTACGTGCGTATGCCGTGGAAAAACGGCGGCGGCAGCACCGAAGAAATCAGCCGCGATGGCGGCCATGGCCTGGAGGGCTTTGGCTGGCGCCTGTCGATTGCCGATATCGGCGAGTCGGGCGGGTTTTCCTCCTTCGCCGGCTATCAACGCGTGATCACGGTGATCAACGGTGCGGGCATGATCCTGACCGTGGACGGCGAGGAGCAGCGGGGGTTGTTGCCGCTGCAAGCGTTCGCGTTCAAGGGCGACAGCCAGGTGTCGTGTCGCCTGATCAGTGGGCCGATCCGCGATTTCAACCTGATCTATTCACCCCAGCGTTACCATGCGCGGTTGCAGTGGGTCGATGGGGGGCAGCGCTTTTTCAGCACCGCGCAGACGGTGCTGGTGTTCAGCGTGGCCGATGAGGTGAAGGTGCTCGACCAGGTGTTGGGTCATCATGATTGCCTGCAGGTGGACGCTAATACCGGCTTGCTGGATATCTCGGTCACGGGCCGCTGCTGCATCATCGAACTGACCGCACGCGGTTAAAAAATGTGGGAGGGGGCTTGCCCCCGATGGCGGTGGACCAGTCAACTTATCTGTAGCTGACCCACTGCAATCGGGGGCAAGCCCCCTCCCACATTTGTTTCCCCACTGTTCTTGCGATCTGTTTCCAGCCTTCCGCACCACTTTGTTACCGAACGCCCCAGCGTGGCGCAATACCACCCTGACGTGGCAAACCGGCCTCGCTGTAAAACCGCCCCCCGAGAAATTTCATCACGCCTCGAAGCCTTAATTTCCAAGGCTCGCGCACGGCTGTGCAAACAATCGCGCCTGCACTCCAGGAAAGTTGGCCGTTCGATTGCATATGCTTGTATGTACAAGTAAAGGTGTGTGCGTAAGAGTCGACTTCGCACGCATCCAGTTCGCGCATCGATCGCTGAGGAGTTCTGGTTGTGACCGATTTTTCTAACGCTAAGCCTACAAAATACCGAGACGTCGAAATCCGCGCCGCGCGCGGTAACACGCTCACCGCCAAAAGCTGGCTGACCGAAGCGCCGCTGCGCATGCTGATGAACAACCTTGACCCGCAAGTGGCCGAAAACCCGAAAGAGCTGGTGGTGTACGGCGGCATCGGCCGTGCGGCGCGTAACTGGGAGTGCTACGACCAGATTGTCGAGAGCCTCACCAACCTGAACGATGACGAAACCCTGCTGGTGCAGTCGGGCAAACCGGTCGGTGTGTTCAAGACCCACCGCAATGCCCCGCGTGTGCTGATCGCCAACTCCAACCTGGTGCCGCACTGGGCCAGCTGGGAACACTTCAACGAACTGGATGCCAAGGGCCTGGCCATGTACGGCCAGATGACCGCCGGCAGCTGGATCTACATCGGCAGCCAAGGCATCGTCCAGGGCACCTACGAAACCTTCGTCGAGGCCGGTCGCCAGCATTACGACAGCAACCTCAAAGGCCGTTGGGTACTGACCGCCGGCCTCGGCGGCATGGGCGGCGCGCAGCCGCTGGCCGCGACCCTGGCCGGCGCATGCTCGCTGAACATTGAATGCCAGCAGGTCAGCATCGATTTCCGCCTGAACAGCCGTTATGTCGACGAACAGGCCAGCGACCTCGACGACGCCCTGGCGCGCATCGCCAAGTACACCCAGGAAGGCAAAGCGATCTCCATCGCCCTGCTGGGCAACGCCGCCGAAATCCTGCCGGAACTGGTCAAGCGCGGCGTGCGCCCGGACATGGTCACCGACCAGACCAGCGCCCACGACCCTCTCAACGGCTACCTGCCGGCCGGCTGGACCTGGGACGAATACCGCGCCCGCGCCAAGACCGAACCGGCGGCCGTGATCAAGGCCGCCAAGCAGTCGATGGCCGTTCACGTCAAAGCGATGTTGGACTTTCAGAAACAAGGCATCCCGACCTTCGACTACGGCAACAACATCCGTCAGATGGCGCAAGAAGAGGGCGTGGAAAACGCGTTCGACTTCCCAGGCTTCGTACCGGCCTACATCCGCCCGCTGTTCTGCCGTGGCATCGGCCCGTTCCGCTGGGCCGCGCTGTCGGGCGACCCGCAAGACATCTACAAGACCGACGCTAAAGTCAAAGAGCTGATCCCCGACGACGCGCACCTGCACAACTGGCTGGACATGGCCCGCGAACGCATCAGCTTCCAGGGCCTGCCGGCGCGTATCTGCTGGGTCGGCCTGGGCCAACGCGCCAAGCTGGGCCTGGCGTTCAACGAAATGGTGCGCAGCGGTGAGCTGTCCGCGCCGGTGGTGATCGGCCGAGACCACCTCGACTCCGGCTCGGTGGCCAGCCCCAACCGCGAAACCGAATCCATGCAGGACGGCTCCGACGCCGTGTCCGACTGGCCGCTGCTCAACGCCTTGCTCAACACCGCCAGCGGCGCGACCTGGGTCTCGCTGCACCACGGCGGCGGTGTGGGCATGGGCTTCTCGCAGCACTCGGGGATGGTGATCGTCTGCGACGGCACCGACGAAGCGGCCGAGCGGATTGCCCGCGTGCTGCACAACGACCCGGCCACCGGGGTGATGCGTCATGCCGATGCGGGTTACCAGATCGCGATCGATTGCGCCAAGGAACAGGGCTTGAACCTGCCGATGATCAAGTAACGACTGGCTCGGTTTCTGTGGGAGCTGGCCTGCCTGCGATTGCATCACCGCGGTCTACCCGAAAGACCGCGTCGCCCGCATCGCAGGCAAGCCAGCTCCCACAGAAGAGCAACCAGTACCCAAAACAATCCATCAGAGGTTGAACACACATGGCTGCAAATGACGCGCGTGCAAGCACCACCCCGTTGATCGAAAGGCGTTCGATCGACTACATCCCGGAAGCGGAAAGACACGGACGTCTGTTTAGCCAGTTCACCCTATGGATGGGCGCCAACCTGCAAATCACTGCGATCGTCACCGGGGCCCTGGCCGTGGTGCTGGGCGGTGATGTGTTCTGGTCGTTGATCGGCCTGTTGATCGGCCAACTGCTCGGCGGCAGCGTCATGGCGTTGCACGCGGCGCAAGGGCCCAAGCTTGGGCTGCCGCAGATGATCTCCAGCCGGGTGCAGTTCGGGGTTTATGGCGCGGCCATCCCGATCGTGCTGGTGTGTTTGATGTACCTGGGTTTCACCGCCACCGGCACCGTGCTTTCCGGTCAGGCGCTGGGCCAGTTGTTCGGCGTCAGCGACAGCGTCGGTATCCTTGTCTTTGCCAGTGTCATCGTGCTGGTCACGGTGCTCGGCTACCGCGTGATCCACTTCATCGGCCGGGTCGCCAGCGTCATTGGTGTGATTGCCTTTGTCTACCTGTTCAGCCGTCTGATGAGCCAGGCCGACATTGGCGCGCTGCTGCAAATCCGTCACTTCAGTTGGAGCAGCTTCCTGCTCGCGGTGTCGCTCGCAGCCTCCTGGCAAATCGCCTTCGGCCCTTACGTAGCGGACTATTCGCGCTACCTGCCGAGCCAGACGTCCTCGCTGAAAACCTTCCTGGCCGCCGGCGCGGGGTCGGTGATCGGCGCACAGGTGGCGATGGCCCTCGGTGTGTTTGCCGCCGCTCTGTCCAACGGGCAATTCGCCGGTCATGAAGTGGCCTACATCGTCGGTTTGGGCGGTACGGGGGCCACCGCCGCGCTGCTGTATTTCAGCATCGCGTTCGGCAAGGTCACCATCTCCACGCTGAACTCCTACGGCAGCTTCATGTGCATTGCCACCATCATCAGCGGCTTCCGGGGGCGCCTGCAGGTCACGCGCTTGCAGCGTCTGGTTTTTGTGCTGGCCATCGTCGGTACGGCGACTCTGATCGCGTTGCTCGGCCAGCACTCGTTCCTCGGTGCGTTCAAGTCTTTCATCCTGTTCCTGCTGGCGTTCTTTACGCCCTGGAGCGCGATCAACCTGGTGGACTACTACTGCATCACCCGCGAGCGTTATGACGTGACGGCGCTGGCCGATCCGGACGGGCGCTATGGGCGTTGGAACCTGCTCGGTATCAGCGTCTATGTGTTCGGTGTGCTGGTGCAATTGCCGTTCATCTCCACCAAGTTCTACACCGGTCCGCTGGTGGCCGCCCTGGGTGATGTGGATATTTCCTGGATCATCGGTCTGATAATTCCCGCAGCTCTGTATTACGTGTGTGCGAAAAAATGGCACAGCGCCGTGCCCGATCAACTGATTCTGCCGGTCGAGCAGGACAGCGTTGTACCTGCCCCAGCCAGCGGCGCCAGTCGCTCTGCGGCGCGGGCCTGATTGGACGTGGACCGGGCAGGATGCCTCTTGACTGCCGTAAGCCAACTCATGATTAGGAGCGTCACACAATGAAATCGAACAAGACCCTGCTGACCACATTGCTGTCCATGGGCTTGCTGGCAAGCGCCGGTGCCCAGGCGGCCGGTTGGTGCGAGTCCGGTAAGCCGGTGAAATTCGCCGGCCTGAACTGGGAAAGCGGCATGTTGCTCACTGACATCCTGCAAACCGTTATGGAAAAGGGCTACGACTGCAAGACCGACAGCCTGCCGGGTAATTCGATCACCATGGAAAACGCCCTGAGCAGCAATGACATTCAAGTGTTTGCCGAAGAGTGGGTCGGCCGCAGCGAGGTGTGGAACAAGGCCGAGAAGGCCGGCAAGGTCGTCGGTGTCGGCGCGCCGATTGTCGGTGCGATCGAAGGCTGGTATGTGCCGCGTTACGTGATCGAAGGCGATGCCAAGCGCAAGCTGGAAGCCAAGGCGCCGGGCCTGAAAAACATCGCCGACCTGGCCAAGTACGCTGCGGTGTTCAAGGACCAGGAAGAGCCGTCCAAAGGCCGCTTCTATAATTGCCCGGCCGGCTGGACCTGCGAGCTGGACAACAGCGCGATGCTCAAGAGCTACGGCCTGGAGAGCAGCTACACCAACTTCCGTCCTGGCACCGGCCCGGCGCTGGATGCGGCGGTGCTGTCGAGCTACAAGCGCGGCGAGCCGATCCTGTTCTACTACTGGTCGCCAACGCCGCTGATGGGCCAGGTCGACCTGGTCAAGCTGGAAGAAAAAACCGGCGTGGATAAGAGCGTGAGCATCAAGGTCGGCCTGTCCAAGACCTTCCACGAACAGGCACCGGAACTGGTGGCCGTGCTGGAAAAGGTCAACCTGCCCATCGACCTGCTGAACCAGAACCTGGGGCGCATGGCCAAGGAGCGAATCGAATCGCCGAAACTGGCGAAACTATTCCTCAAGGAACACCCTGAAATCTGGCACGCCTGGGTGAGCGAAGACGCCGCCAAGAAAATCGACGCGGCCTTGTAGGTCATGCGCGCCCGACTACCCTGAGGGGCAGCCGGGCGCCTGGCCACAACCCACTGGATCGAGAGCACGCTATGTTTCCTGAGAGTTTTACGTTTTCCATCGCCGACTGGGTCAACGGTTGGGTGGATTCGCTGGTGACCAACTACGGCGATGTGTTCCGGCACATCTCCGACACCCTGCTATGGGCCATCGTCAACCTCGAGGGCCTGCTGCGCGCCGCGCCCTGGTGGCTGATGCTGGCCATCGTCGGCGCCGTGGCCTGGCACGCCACGCGCAAGGTGGTGACCACCGCGGTGATCGTCGGCCTGTTGTTCCTGGTGGGTGCGGTCGGCCTGTGGGACAAACTGATGCAGACCCTGGCCCTGATGCTGGTCGCTACGCTGATCTCGGTGCTGATCGGCATTCCGCTGGGCATCCTGTCGGCGCGCAGCAATCGCCTGCGTTCGGTGTTGATGCCGCTGCTCGACATCATGCAAACCATGCCCAGCTTCGTGTACCTGATCCCGGTGCTGATGCTGTTCGGCCTGGGCAAGGTGCCGGCGATTTTCGCCACGGTGATCTACGCCGCGCCGCCGCTGATCCGCCTGACCGACCTGGGGATTCGCCAGGTCGACGGCGAAGTCATGGAAGCCATCAACGCCTTCGGCGCCAATCGCTGGCAACAGCTGTTCGGCGTGCAACTGCCGCTGGCGCTGCCGAGCATCATGGCCGGCATCAACCAGACCACCATGATGGCGTTGTCGATGGTGGTGATCGCCTCGATGATCGGCGCCCGCGGCCTGGGCGAAGATGTCCTTGTCGGCATCCAGACCCTCAACGTCGGCCGCGGCCTTGAAGCCGGGCTGGCCATCGTGATTCTCGCCGTGGTCATCGACCGCATCACCCAGGCCTATGGTCGTCCACGGCATGAGGCGAGCAAATGACTACTGTCAGCAAAATCGAAGTGAAAAACGTCTTCAAGATCTTCGGCAACCGCGCCAAGGACGCGCTGGCGCTGATCGGCCAGGGCAAGACCAAGGATCAGGTGCTGGCCGAGACCGGGTGCGTGGTCGGCGTCAACGACCTGTCCCTGAGCGTCGGCACCGGCGAGATCTTTGTGATCATGGGCCTGTCGGGCTCGGGGAAATCGACCCTGGTGCGCCACTTCAATCGCCTGATCGACCCCACCAGCGGCGCGATCCTGGTGGACGGCGAAGACATCCTGCAACTGGACATGCAAGCCCTGCGCGAATTCCGTCGACACAAGATCAGCATGGTGTTCCAGAGCTTCGGCCTGCTGCCCCACAAGAACGTGCTCGACAACGTCGCCTACGGCCTGAAAGTGCGCGGCGAAACCAAGCAGGTCTGCACCGAACGCGCGCTGCACTGGATCGAAACCGTGGGCCTCAAAGGTTACGAAAACAAATACCCGCACCAGCTCTCCGGCGGCATGCGCCAACGGGTCGGCCTGGCCCGCGCCCTCGCGGCGGACACCGACATCATCCTGATGGACGAAGCCTTCAGCGCCCTCGACCCGCTGATCCGCGCCGAGATGCAGGACCAGTTGCTCGAACTGCAAAAGACCCTGCACAAGACCATCGTGTTCATCACTCACGACCTCGACGAGGCGGTGCGTATCGGCAACCGCATTGCGATCCTCAAGGACGGCAAGCTGATCCAGGTCGGCACGCCGCGGGAGATTTTGCATTCGCCGGCGGATGAGTATGTGGATCGGTTCGTTCAGCGGCGGGCGGCGGTGGTTTGATCCGGATTATGTGGGAAGGCTGCTGGCCTCATCGGGAGCAAGCTCCCTCCCACAGGGGGATGCATTCCAAAGGTGGGAGGGGGCTTGCTCCCGATAGGGCCAGTAACGCTGCACAAGAACTCAAGAAGGTATGAAGATGTCCCAGGCAGCAAAAATCATCATCGCCGACACCCCCCTGCGCTGGCAGGACGTGGTCGCCGTGGCCCGCTTCGGTGCGGTGCTCGAACTCTCGGGCCAGGCCTGGGCGCGCATCGACAATGCCCAGGCCATCGTGCAGCGCATCGTCGCCAGCGGTGAGCGCGCCTACGGCGTGAACACCGGCCTGGGCGCGTTGTGCAATGTGCCGCTGGAGGGCGCGCAACTGAGCCAACTGTCGCGCAACACGCTGTTGAGCCACGCCTGTGGCGTCGGCCCGGTGCTCAGCGACGAACAGACCCGCGCGATCATCTGCGCGGCGATCATCAACTACAGCCACGGCAAATCCGGCCTGCATCCGCAGGTGGTGCATGCGCTGCTGGCGCTGCTCAACCACGGCATCACGCCGCAGGTGCCGTCCCAGGGGTCGGTGGGTTACCTGACCCATATGGCCCATGTCGGCGTGGCGTTGCTGGGGATTGGCGAGGTGAGCTACCGCGGCCGGATCGTCCCGGCGCAACAGGCCTTGAGCGCAGAAGGCTTGCAGCCGGTGGTGCTCGGCGCCAAGGACGGCCTGTGCCTGGTCAACGGCACGCCGTGCATGACCGGCCTGAGCTGCCTGGCCCTGGCCGACGCCCATCAACTGTTGCAATGGGCCGACGTGATCGGCGCCATGAGTTTCGAGGCCCAGCGCGGCCAGATCGATGCCTTCGACGCCGAAATCATCGCCCTCAAACCGCACCCCGGCATGCAGCAGGTCGGTATCAACCTGCGTGCGTTGCTCGACGGCAGTGAAGTGATCGCCAGCAGCCAGGGCATCCGCACCCAGGACGCGCTGAGCATCCGCTCGATCCCGCAGATCCACGGCGCGGCGCGCGACCAGGTGGAACACGCGACCCGCCAGATCGAGACCGAACTCAACAGCGCCACCGACAACCCGCTGCTGCTCGGCACGCCACACAGCTATCGCGTGGTGTCCCAGGCCAACCCGCACGGGCAGTCCGTGGCGCTGGCCGCTGATATGCTGGCGATTGCCATGGCCGAGATCGGCTCGGTCGCCGAACGTCGTCTGGACCGCCTGATCAACCCCCACGTCAGCGGCTTGCCGGCGTTTTTGGTGAGCGACCCGGGGGTCAACTCCGGGATGATGATCGTGCAGTACGTCGCCGCTTCCCTGTGCGCGCAGAACCGTCAGTTGGCGCAGCCGGCGGTACTCGACAATTTCGTCACCTCGGGCCTGCAGGAAGATCACCTGAGCATGGGCACCAACGCCGCGCTCAAGCTGCACCAACTGTTGGCCAACGTTACCCAGATCCTCGCCATCGAGTACCTGCTGGCGGCCCAGGCCTTCGAGTTTCTCAAGGACCAGCGTTTCGGCGCGGGCACCGACCGCGCCTGGCGCTTGTTGCGTGAACAGGTCGCGCCTTACGCGCAAGACCGCTGGCTGGCGCCAGACATCGCGACCGCTGCCGCGTTGCTCAAGCACAGCGCTTTGCTGCAGCAGACTTTTCCCGAATTGCACTGAACAATAATTTCCAAGGAGCATGAATGTGACTGCGCTAACTCTGATTCCGGGCCAACTGAGCCTTGCCCAACTGCGGGCCATCTACCAGCAGCCGGTAACGATCAATCTGGATGACAGCGCCACTGCGCAGATCGACGCCAGTGTGGCCTGCGTGGAGCAGATTCTCGCCGAGAACCGCACCGCCTACGGTATCAACACCGGTTTCGGCCTGCTGGCCTCGACCCGCATCGCCAGCGAAGACCTGGAAAACCTCCAGCGTTCCCTGGTGCTGTCCCACGCCGCAGGCGTCGGTGAGCCGATCAGCGATGCGCTGGTGCGGCTGGTCATGGTGCTCAAGGTCAACAGCCTGAGCCGTGGGTTTTCCGGGATTCGCCGCCAGGTGATCGACGCGCTGATCGCGCTGATCAACGCCGAGGTGTACCCGCACATCCCGCTCAAAGGCTCGGTCGGTGCCTCCGGTGACTTGGCGCCCTTGGCCCATATGTCCCTGGTGCTGCTCGGCGAGGGCAAGGCGCGCTACCAAGGCGAATGGCTGGAGGCGACTGCTGCGCTGAAAATCGCCGGTCTCACCCCGCTGACCCTGGCCGCCAAGGAAGGCCTGGCGCTGCTCAACGGTACCCAGGTGTCCACGGCGTATGCGTTGCGGGGCTTGTTCGAGGGCGAGGATCTGTTCGCCGGTGCCCTCGCGTGCGGCAGCCTCACTGTGGAAGCGGTGCTGGGTTCGCGCTCGCCGTTCGATGCGCGCATTCACGCCGCGCGCGGCCAGCGTGGGCAGATCGATTCGGCGGCGGCTTACCGCGACCTGCTGGGCGAAAGCAGCCAGGTGTCGCAGTCGCACCAGAACTGCGACAAGGTGCAAGACCCTTATTCCCTGCGCTGCCAGCCACAAGTCATGGGCGCCTGCCTGACCCAGTTCCGCCAGGCCGCCGAGGTGCTGGTGATCGAGGCCAACGCGGTGTCGGATAACCCGCTGGTATTCGCCGCCGAAGGCGACGTGATCTCCGGCGGCAACTTCCACGCCGAACCGGTGGCCATGGCCGCCGACAACATGGCGCTGGCCATCGCTGAAATCGGCTCGCTGAGCGAGCGGCGTATTTCGTTGATGATGGACAAGCACATGTCGCAACTGCCGCCGTTCCTGGTGGGCAATGGCGGGGTGAACTCCGGTTTCATGATCGCCCAGGTGACCGCTGCGGCACTCGCCAGCGAAAACAAGGCACTCGCCCATCCCCACAGCGTCGACAGCCTGCCGACCTCGGCCAACCAGGAAGACCATGTGTCGATGGCTCCGGCTGCGGGCAAGCGCTTGTGGGAAATGGCTGAAAACGTTCGCGGCATCCTGGCCGTGGAATGGCTGGCGGCGTGCCAGGGCCTGGACCTGCGCGAAGGCCTGAAGACCTCGCCGAAGCTGGAAAAAGCGCGCGCCACCCTGCGCGGCAAAGTGGCGTTCTACGATAAAGACCGCTTCTTCGCCCCGGACATCATCGCCGCCACTGAACTGCTCGCCAGCCGCTGCCTGAATGAACTGGTGCCGGCCAAGTTGCTGCCGAGCCTTTGAAAAACCCCCCGCCCCTGTAGGAGCGAGCTTGCTCGCGAAGAACCCCCAGGCGCCGCGAGCTATCAGGTAGCACGCGTTATCGTTGAGGTTTTTCGCGAGCAAGCTCGCTCCTACAGGCAACAGCGACCACCTTGGGAGGCATTGATGAAAGTCCTTTGGCAACACTGCCACATCGCAACCATGGCCCACGGCAATTACTCGATCATCGAGGATGCCGCCCTGGTCACTGCCGGTTCGCTGATCGAGTGGATCGGCCCGCGCAGCGAAATGCCGGCTGCGGATTACGCCCAGGTGCATGACCTGCACGGCGCGTGGGTCACCCCCGGGCTGATCGACTGTCACACCCACACGGTGTTCGGCGGTAACCGCAGTGGTGAATTCGAGCAACGCCTTCAAGGCGTCAGCTACGCCGACATCGCCGCCCAGGGCGGCGGTATTGCCAGCACCGTGCGCGCCACCCGCGCCGCCAGCGAGGATGAACTGTTCGAAAGCGCCCACAAGCGCCTGCGCAGTTTGCTGCGCGACGGCGTGACCACGGTGGAGATCAAATCCGGCTACGGCCTCGACCTGGCCAGCGAGCGCAAGTTGCTGCGGGTGATTCGGCGCCTCGGCGACGCGCTGCCGGTCAGCGTGCGCGCCACCTGCCTGGCCGCCCATGCGTTGCCGCCGGAGTACAAGGACCGCGCCGACGCCTACATCGATCACATCTGCAGCGAAATGCTCCCGGCCCTGGCCGCGGAAGGGCTAGTGGACGCGGTGGATGCGTTTTGCGAATACCTGGCGTTCTCGCCGGCGCAGGTGGAGCGTGTGTTCAAGGTCGCGCGGCAACTCGGCCTGCCGGTGAAGCTGCACGCCGAGCAACTGTCGTCGCTGCACGGTTCCAGCCTGGCCGCGCGTTACCAGGCGCTGTCGGCGGATCACCTGGAGTTCATGACCGAAGACGACGCCATCGCCATGGCCGCTGCCGGCACCGTCGCGGTGCTGCTGCCGGGCGCGTTCTACTTCCTGCGCGAAACTCAACTGCCGCCGATGGAGGCCCTGCGCAAGCACGGCGTGAAGATCGCCATCGCCAGCGACCTCAACCCCGGTACTTCACCGGCCTTGTCGGTGCGCCTGATGCTGAACATGGCCTGCACGCTGTTTCGCATGACCCCGGAAGAGGCCCTGGCCGGCGCCACCCAACATGCCGCCACCGCGCTGGGCATGGGCGATACCCATGGCTCGCTGGAAGTGGGCAAGGTCGCCGACTTTGTCGCCTGGCAGATCGATCGTCCCGCCGACCTGGCCTACTGGCTGGGCGGCGAGCTTGAAAAACGCGTCGTGCGCCACGGCGTCGATGTCACTGTTTAAGGAGTCGCACTGTGGATAACGTTCTGAACTTCAAACAAGGCCGCGTGCCGCTGCTGATCAGCATGCCCCACGCCGGCCTGCGCCTGACGCCTGCCGTGCAGGCCGGGCTGATCCCCGAGGCGCAAAGCCTGCCGGACACCGATTGGCATATCCCCACGCTGTATGACTTTGCCGAAGAACTCGGCGCCAGCACCCTGGCGGCGGAGTACTCGCGGTTTGTCATCGACCTGAACCGGCCCTCCGACGACACGCCGCTGTACGCCGGCGCCACCACCGGTTTGTACCCGTCGATCCTGTTCGAGGGTGTGCCATTGTTCCGCGAAGGCCTGGCGCCATCCAGGGAAGAGCGCGCCACCTACCTCGAGCAGATCTGGATGCCGTATCACCGCACCCTGCAAGACGAACTGGCGCGGCTCAAGGCCGAATTCGGCTACGCACTGTTGTTCGACGCACATTCGATCCGCTCGGTGATCCCGCACCTGTTCGACGGCAAACTGCCGGACTTCAACCTCGGCACCTTCAACAACGCCGCCTGCGATCCTGGGCTGGCCAGCCAACTGGAAGCCATCTGCGCCGCGCATCCGCAGTACACCCATGTGCTCAACGGACGCTTCAAGGGCGGGCATATCACCCGGCATTACGGCAACCCGGCGCAGAACATTCATGCCGTGCAGTTGGAGTTGTGCCAGAGCACGTATATGGAAGAGTTCGAGCCGTTCCGTTATCGCGAGGATCTGGCGGGGCCGACGCGGGGGGTGTTGAAGCAGTTGTTGGAGGGTTTCCTGGTGTGGGGGCAGAAGCGTTACTGCTGAAGCAGGTGGTCAGTTGGGCATTCGCCCACGATCGCCTGCAACCGTCATTGAGATGACTAAGGTGCGAGTGGTCATCAAATATGCAGAGTTCAACAATATGCCTATGTATATTTTGACGGCGTTTCCAATCCTTTGAGGCAGTCAATGACTTACGGGTATCTAGAGAGCTTCATGTATGGTGAGGTGGCAGAGGGCGTAGGCGCATGGCTTGTCGACGCCGAATCAAACGTCGCGCCTACGGCGCTTTCGGATATTGTGAAGGGGTATGTTGATAACCGATCACGCTTCGCATCTTTTATGCTCAAAAGAGATATCGGACGCTACCTGAAAGCAAACCTCACCGCTACGGGCCTGAAAAACACCGCTCCTTTTGACTATGAGCTTTGTTTTTCCGAGCAATATTTTGGCTGTAGTAATCAGCAGTTTTTGCAGCAGGTCTCTCAGTTGCTTGATGTAAATTTCAAGCGCACTAAGTGGCGAAACGTAAAACGTTTTTTGAAATGGCGCTGAGATGCCACGTTGATGGTCTTGCTGCTTCTAAGGTCAGACTTCGCCCGCTGCGCGAAGACGGGTTGTTGGAGTCCTCAGGGTCAGGTCCCTATTAATATTGTCATTAAGCGTAATAATCAATGAAGTCTTCCAGAGATGACTCGATTATGGCCTTTCTGAAGGGGCTTTTAATGACTTCTATTTGCGGCAATATTCGTGTTTTCAGCTCGTTAGCTACTTCGGCCATGTCGTTATCCAATGCTTCGACTGTGTTGTCCGAGGTGATCTCAAGCAAAGCGCTCATCAATAGATATTCGTCATCGTTGGCCCGATTTTCATGATCAATGGGATCGTCAGGCTTGGTTGCCAGATAGTCCAACGGGTTGGACAGTTCGAAGCCAAAATACTCGTCGCCCGACAGGAGTATCGTGAGATCGTTTGCAAAGTTGACGCGGGTGAGGATTCTCCCCCCCATCGGCGCGGCCATGAAGCATGAGATCCGTCTTTTTTTGGGGTCAAATAACCTGAGTGTGGTTTGTGGAACACTATAGAGCGATTTGTGAAGTTTGATTCGACCCGCAATAGTTTTTTCTATATTGATTTGTGTCGTGTAGTTCTCACCCGGGACAGAGAACCTTAGACAGGCGAGGTCACCCTGTTCAGTGAATGAAAAAATGTCCGAGTTTTCTGAAATCCAATGCTCTGAACTCACATGCTGCTTATTTGATGCTTCGAGGCAGACGACGGAAGAGTTGGTGTCGAAAACCCATCTGACAGAAGCGTCTCCATAATAGATCAGCGAGGTTTCTATGAGTTCAAGGTCAGGGATGATGAACATTATTAAAAACCTTCCTTTTTTATTGCGGGAGGAATGAGACCACCATTGGGTCTCGGAATCGTCCCTTTCAGAATCATATCAGACGTTATCGGCAGACCAGGGTCAGTGGATTTTCCGCCGTAAATGGCGGCACCGCTTTCGCCACGGGGGCCACCAGGTCCATAACTCGTAATGACATTTCCTTGGGCCCCACCTTTACCATGAGTTACCACAATGTTGCCCTCATTATGGAATATCAAGTTGCCATTTTTGGCTTGATAGATCCCTTGAGGACTACTTAGGACGTGTCGCTCCAGGCCGCTATCCAGTCGCCCGTGATAATCCTTTCCGCGTCTGACTTTTCCGTTTTTTGCGTTACCGATGATTTTGGATACCGGACAGCCTGCGAATCCCAGTGGGTCGATCCAGGCAATCGGGTTTATACCGTAAGCATATAAATTCAGCCCTCCCGCCAATCCAATCGGATCCGGCGTCGTAAACCGCCCCACATCCGGGTCATAAAACCTGAACGTGTTGTAGTGCAGCCCCGTCTCCCGATCCAGATACTGCCCCTGAAATCGCAGGTTCTGCTCTTCGATAAAGTAAGGCTCACGTACCTCTTCTACCGTGTTCCCCCACACCTGATACCGCGCCCGCCACACCGTTTTCCCGTCGGCTTCGGTCAACTGTTCCGGCAACCCATTCAAGTCGTTGTGGTAGTAGCGCACGCTCTGGTGTTTGCCCACGCCATCAACCCGGGCCAGCGGCGTATAGCCATCGTCCTCATAGAGATACAGGCTGGTTTGACTGTGCCGATGCTCCTGCAACAGACGCAGGCCATCCCAGGTGAATCGAGTTTCTCCCAGCGCATAAGCCCGGCTGTCGTGTTCGGTTTTGGTGATGCGTCGACCGAGCGGGTCGTAGGTCATGTTCACCAGCGTTTCGCGCCCGTTCTTCTGGCTGCGTACTTCGATCAAGCGGTGTTCAGCGTCGTAGGCAAAGCGCTGCAAACCCCGTGCGGCGCTGCGTTTTTCGATCATTCGGCCAAAGCCGTCGTAGCGGTAACGCTTGTCCTGATAGGTCAGCAGTTTGTTATGCCGTACCCATCCGCCCCTTACTTGCGGACCGTCGAGTAGGTTGGCGGCTGCGTCGTAGGCGAAGGTTTCGCGCTGGCCTTTTACGTTGTCCTGGCTGGCGATGATTCGAGCGGTCGCGTCGTAATGCAGTAACTGGTGCTGGCTCCCTTCCCTGCGGCCGATCAGGTTGTCGGCCGGGTCGTATTCGAAGTTCTTTTGGTGGGGCGGCGGCAGTTGCCAGGGCTGGCCGGTGGGGCTGCGTTTACGCTGGCGCAGGCGACCGCTGCGGTCGTATTCGCTGCGGGTGCTGAGTTGGCCTTGGGTGCGCAGCACTTCGCGGTGCAGGCGGTCGCGTTCGAAGTCGCTGATGACCTGGCTGTCGAGGTTGAGCTGGTGCAGGTGGCCGCTGCCATAGTAAAGGCGATTGAGCCAGCGGCCGTCGGGCAGTTGGGTTTGGATCAGGTTGCCGAGTTCGTCGTAGTGATGGTTCAGGCTGCCAGCGGCGCTTTGTTCGGTAAGCAGTTGGCCTAGCGGGTCGTAGGCGAAGGCCAGCGCCTGCGTAGTCTTATCGTTGCCGGTGAAAGTGACGGCGGTGAGTTGGTCCAACGGGTCGTAGGCGTATTCGGTACGGCCGTCGTCGGTTACTTTCGCCAGCAAGCGCCCGACGGCATCGCGCTCCAGGCGATGCACTATGGAAGACGCATCATTCAAGGGCGCGTATTCGACGGCGGTCAGGTTATCCAGGACGTCATAGGTGTAGCGCCGTGCACTGCCATCGAGGTCTTGCTGTTGTGTGAGACGATCGCCCTGGTCCCAGGCGAAACGGTATTTTTCGCCGTTTTCGTTGGTCAGGGTGTGCAATCGGCCGTAGGCGTCGTAGCGGAATTCGACCTGCCGACCATGGGCATCTATACGCTGGCGCACCTGCCCGCGACGACAGTACTGGTAGCGGGTACTGCTGCCGGCGGCATCCGTGAAGGCGACCAGTTGTCCGCAGGTGTCACGCACGTAGCGTTCGGTGCGGTCTTCGGGCATTTCGACGAACAGTAGGCGCCCTTGGGGGTCGTGGGTATACCGAACATGTTCGCCGAAGGCATCGATGACAGTGCGTAAGTGCCCGCGCCGGTCATATTCGAAACCCGTCGGGTAGCCGGAGCAATCGGCGTGGTGTGTGAGCTGGCCGAACTCATTCCAACGCAAGGTTTGGCTCTTGCCGGTGGCGTCGGTGATTTCCACTGCTTGGCCGAAACGGTCGTATCGATAGCGCGTGGTCTGACCAAGGGGATCGATTTCGCTGACGCAGTTGCCACGCGGGTCGTACCGGTATTGCCAGGCCTGTCCGGCGGCATCGGTTTCCACCAACGGCAGCGACCAATGCTCCAGCCACACGGTGGATTCGATCCGCCCCAACGGATCTTGCGTCTCGCACAGGTTGCCGGACTCGTCGTAACCGAACTTCCACTGACCGCCCTGAGGATCGGTGGCACCGAGCAACTGGCGCTCGTCATTCCATTCGAATTGCCAGGTTTGGCCGAGGTTGTCGGTGTATTCGGTGATCTGGTACTGCGGATTCCATTGGCGGGTGCTGACCCGTTGCAAGCCATCGGTAATCCGCGTGATCCCAGCTTGTAGGTCATAGTCGAACTGGTAGTCGTCGCCCTCGTCGGTCCAGTGTCGGACTACGCGCCATTCGTAGTCGTCCACACAGGCCCATTGGTAATAGCAACGCAGCCCGGTAGGTCGTTGGTGCTCGACCATGCGCTGGCCGCTGTCGTAGGCAAAGCGGCGCTGTAGATGCCCGGCAGTATCGCGAACTTCGGCCAGGTCGCCATGAGCGTCATAGGCATAGCTGACTAGGGTTTCGCGGCTGTGGTCGGCGAACAGCCGTTCAATCTGCTCGAGCCGGCCGAGTTTGTAGCCGAGTTCGATTCGCACATCATTGAGGGAATCGCGTAACCGGCTCAGCCGACCTTGGGCGTCATAGTCGAGGAGGATGCGGTTGTCGTTGCGGTCCCCTAATTGGCTCAAGCGCAGGTGCGACGGGTTGCCGGGCGTTGGTTCGAACAGCCGATAGAGCCCGTCGACGCTTTCAATCAGCAACTGCCCGTCGGCATGGCGCCGCACGCTCAGGCCTTCGCCCGCGCTGAACACCGCGCCGCCCAAGGGGATCACGCCCATGTCGATCTGCCGGGCCTGCTCGTCGGTGTAGACCAGGCGCTCGCCGCCCTCAGGAAGCCCACCCATCTCGACGAAGACTTCGTAGATCACACTCCAACCGGCGCCGAACAGGCCATCGCGGCGTTCATCCCGGCTGCTGTAGTAGCGCTGCCACTCGATAGGCAACAGGCCTGGCAGGGCGAAGTCCAAGTCGTCTTCACCGTCGAGAACTTTCGCGCCCGTGGCGCTGTGTACCGGGTTGGGCGAACCCACGACCGCCGAGGTGATGGCATTGCTCACCTGACTGCTGCCCCACGACACCAGCCCGCCCACGACCATGCACGGCAACGTGCTGAAGAACTTCGCGCCACCGCCGCGCAACGTCAGCAGCGCCGTCACCGCCAGCCCGACACCGGGCGTCTTGCCGCTGCGAATCTCGCGAACCACCACGGGCGCTCCGCCGATGATCACATTCGGCGAAATCTGTACCGTCCCAACCTTGGCCTCGCAGGTGCTCCGATCACCACTGCGCACGGCGGGCTGGCCGTTGATAAATACGCGACTGGAACCCTCGGCCATGTATTGCTCTGGCATCGGCGCGTGTTTATGGCAGTCGACTTTATCGCCAGGACAAGGCGCAGCGCCCGCCACCGGAGAGGCCACCGTTGGGCGCCATAGCTGAGAGAAAAACCCTTCAGCGATATCCAGATAAGAAGGCTCACCACCTGGCGCTGCGATCACATCCGAGATTTTGCCAGCCGCCCGCGCAGCGGGTTTACCGTTGATGAATACGTTGGGCGAACCGCTGCTGATGAAGGCGTCGATGACGGGAGGAAACAGGGCATTGGCGAAATACTCACATAATCGTGAGAGGCCTTTATCCGCGCCGGTTTTGCTCATGCCGACGCCGACCACCGCACCCACCACGGCGCCGAGTACCACGCAGCCGAGACCGCCAGTCGCCACGGTTACACCCGCCGCGGCAACCACCGCCGCTGTCGCCAATGCGGTCACGGCCACGTTGGCGGCAATCTCCAGGACTCCGCCTAAAACGTCGGCCAGCATGGAACTGTGCAGAAGCGCATCGCCCTCGCGGGCGGCCCAAGGCGTGTCGGTCATGCGTAACGATCCGTGTCTGAAAAAGACCCGGATCAAATCACGCAGTGGCGGTATTGCTCAGGTGAGACTTTCCGATGCGCTTGTAGGAATGCTCCTGAGGTTGATCGGCCAAACTCTCCACTTGTATGCCAAAGCACCTGCACGCGGCGGGCGTGAACGCGCTGCTGTACTGCGGCCAAAGTCTGGTCCATGGCTGTTTGCGGGCGCAGAGCGAGGTGGAGGAGGGCGACCGGCTCTACAACGGCCTATTGGCTTACCTGGGTAGCGAACTGCTGACACAGGTCTAAGTGCTCAAGGACATGCTCATTGCACAATTCGGGTTTATAGTGCCAGACGGCAAAATAAAAGACGTCCCCCCAGGGATGAACCCGACCCCCTACGGAGCGCGCAATGCAGACTTGGTACCCGCAGATCAAACCCTACGCCCGGCACGATCTGGCCGTCGATGACACCCACACCCTGTATGTCGATGAAAGTGGCTCCCCCGAAGGCTTGCCCGTCGTATTCATCCATGGTGGCCCTGGTTCCGGTTGCGACGCCAACAGCCGCTGCTATTTCGATCCGAACCTGTACCACATCGTCACCTTTGACCAGCGGGGCTGCGGGCGTTCCTCTCCCCGCGCCAGCCTGGAAAACAACACCACCTGGGACCTGGTCGCCGACCTCGAGCGCATTCGCGAGCACCTGGGCATCGACAAATGGGTGTTGTTCGGCGGCTCCTGGGGGTCGACCCTGGCGCTGGCCTACGCGCAAACCCATCCCGAGCGCGTGCATGGCCTGATCGTGCGTGGGATTTTCCTGGCCCGGCCCCAGGACATCCACTGGTTTTACCAGGAAGGCGCCAGCCGCCTGTTCCCGGATTACTGGCAGGATTACCTCGCACCGATCCCCCAGGACGAGCGCCACGACCTGCTCACCGCATACCACAAGCGCCTGACCGGCAACGACCAGATTGCCCAGATGCACGCCGCCAAGGCCTGGTCCACCTGGGAAGGGCGCATGTTGGGCCTGTGCCCGAACCCGCAGTTGATCGAGCGTTTCGCCGAGCCCCAGCGCGCGCTGTCGATTGCCCGCATCGAGTGCCACTACTTCACCAATAATTCCTTCCTGGAACCCGACCAACTGATTCGCGACATGCACAAGATCGCCCATCTGCCTGGCGTAATCATCCACGGCCGCTACGATATGATCTGTCCGCTGGATAACGCTTGGGAGCTGCATCAGGCCTGGCCGAACAGTGAACTGCAGGTGATCCGCGAGGCGGGCCATGCGGCGTCCGAGCCGGGCATCACCGATGCCTTGGTGCGCGCGACCGGCGAGATGGCGCGTCGTCTGCTGGACTTGCCGCCTGAAGAAGCATGAAGGGCCTGTTGCAACGGGTGCGCGGCGCCCGGGTCGAGGTCGCGGGCGAAATCGTGGGGGCGGTCGACCAGGGTTTGCTGGTGCTGGTGGCCGTCGAACCGGGGGATACTGTCGAGAGCGCCGACAAACTGCTGCACAAACTGCTTAACTATCGGGTGTTCAGCGACGACGATGGCAAGATGAACTTGTCGCTCAAGGATATCGACGGCGGTTTGCTGCTGGTGTCGCAATTCACCCTGGCGGCGGATACCAAAAGCGGGCTGCGGCCAAGTTTCTCTACCGCCGCGCCGCCGGCCCTGGGGGCGGCACTTTTTGCGCACTTGCTGTTACAAGCGCAACAATTGCATGGCAAGGTGGCGTCAGGGCGTTTTGGTGCGGATATGCAGGTTCATTTGGTCAATGATGGCCCTGTGACCTTCCTCCTACAGACATGAATGTATTAAAAACGACGTTAATGCCTAAAAACGCAGGGTTTCGCTACAAATACTTCGTTGTCCCTGATGCGTTGTCTCGCGGGCTACTAGATAATCGCGCGCTACGGGGATCAGCGTTGATTGGTCCATTTTTGACTTAGGTAGAGACTTGTCCGACAGCCTCAGGGGAATCATTTTGCCCCAGGGGAGTCGGAACAATGCTCGCCAACCTGGCATATAGATAGCTGGCCGTTGGTTTTTTGATCTGTTTTCGGCGAGGGTTGCTCGTGATTGTTAGTCCCTGTAATGCACCAAAATTGTCTGCCAAACGGTTACGAAACGCACTGGTGACGGGCTCCGCCCTGTTTTGCCTGTTCGGCGCGGGTCAACTGTGGGCATTCAGTCTGGATGATGTGTCGGCCAAGGCAAAAGAGCTGGCCGGGCAGAAATACGAAGCTCCGCGCAGCAATCTGCCGAACGAATTCCGCGAAATGAAGTTCGCTGACTACCAGAAGATTCGTTTCCGCAACGAAAAAGCCGAGTGGGCTGATCAGAACACCCCGTTCAAGCTGTCCTTCTATCACCAGGGTATGCACTTCGATACACCGGTGAAGATCAACGAAGTCACCGCCGACAGCGTCCAGGAAATCAAATACGACCCGACGCGCTTCGATTTCGGCGACGTCAAATTTGATCCCAAGGCCACTGAGCAGCTGGGTTATGCCGGTTTCCGCGTGCTGTTCCCGATCAACAAGGGCGACAAGCAAGACGAAATCCTGACCATGCTCGGCGCCAGCTATTTCCGCGTCGTGGGCAAGGACCAAGTGTATGGCCTGTCCGCCCGTGGCATGGCGATCGATACCGCGCTGCCGTCCGGCGAAGAATTCCCGCGTTTCACCGAGTTCTGGATCGAGCGTCCGAAGCCGGGTGACAAGCATCTGGTGATCTTCGCCCTGCTCGATTCGCCGCGCGCCACCGGCGCCTATCGCCTGATCCTGCGCCCTGGCACCGACACCGTGGTCGACGTCAAGTCCCAGATGTTCCTGCGCGACAAGGTCAGCAAGCTGGGCGTTGCCCCGTTGACCTCGATGTTCCTGTTCGGCGCGAACCAGCCGTCCAAGGTCCTCAACTACCGTCGCGAGCTGCATGATTCCAGCGGCCTGTCGATCCATGCCGGCAATGGCGAGTGGATCTGGCGCCCGCTGAACAACCCTAAACACTTGTCGGTCAGCAACTTCACCGTGGAAAACCCACGTGGTTTCGGCCTGCTGCAACGCGGTCGCAACTTCAGCCACTACGAAGACCTGGACGACAACTACGACAAGCGCCCAAGCGCCTGGATCGAGCCTGAAGGCGACTGGGGCAAGGGTTCCGTCGACCTGGTAGAGATCCCGACCGCCGACGAAACCAACGACAACATCGTTGCCTTCTGGAGCCCGGAAAAACTGCCGGAAGTCGGCCAGCCGCTGGATGTTGCCTACCGCCTGCACTGGACCCTGGACGACGCCGCCTTCCATTCGCCGGACAGCGCCTGGGTCAAGCAGACCCTGCGTTCCACCGGCGACGTGAAGCAATCCAACCTGATCCGTCAGCCGGATGGCAGCGTCGCGTACCTGGTGGACTTCGAAGGCCCGGCCCTGAAGAAACTGCTGCCGGACGCCCCGGTGCGCAGCCAGGTGAGCGTGGGTGACAACGCCGAGCTGGTGGAAAACAGCGTGCGTTACAACGAGCACACTAAAGGCTGGCGCCTGACCCTGCGCATGAAGATCAAGGACCCAAGCAAGCCGACCGAAATGCGTGCGGCCCTGGTCCAGGACATCGTGCAGCCTGAGCCCGAGAAGGTCTCGACCCAAGTGCTCAAGGCTGACAAGGTTTTGGCCAAGCAGCACGAGAAACAAGCCAAGAAAGACGCCAAAGACAAGGAAGCCAAGCAGCCAGAAGCTGCCCCAGCCACACCGGAGCCGATCAAGACCGAGCAAGTCCTGACCGAAACCTGGAGCTATCAGTTGCCTGCCGATGAGTAATTCTCAAGTCCAGCCAGAGACTCTGTCCGAGTACCTGGCGCATCTGCCGATGACCGCAGAGCAGCGCGCCGAACTGGCGGGCTGCACATCCTTCAGCGAACTGCACGAACGTTTGTCGTCCAAGGCGTTCGATGCGCCGGTCGACGCCGCCCAGGCGTCGGTTGGCCGCCGGTTGACCCTCAGCACGGCCGAAGAGCTGGAGGACGCCGAAATGCTGGCGCTCGACGCCAGCGGCCGGGTGTGCCTCAAGGCGACGCCGCCGATTCGTCGGACCAAGGTGGTACCGGAGCCGTGGCGCACCAATATCCTGGTGCGCGGCTGGCGCCGGCTGACCGGCCGGACCAACCCGCCGAAGCCGCCGAAAGACGAGCGCGTGCTGCCGGCGGCGCGCTGGCGCACGGTTGGTTCGATCCGTCGCTATATCCTGCTGGTGTTGATGCTCGGCCAGACCATCGTGGCCGGCTGGTACATGAAAGGCATCATGCCGTACCAGGGCTGGTCGCTGGTCGACTTCGACGAGATCCGCAACCAGACCTTGCTGCAGACCGCGACCCAAGTGCTGCCATACGCCCTGCAAACCAGCATCCTGATCATGTTCGGGATCTTGTTCTGCTGGGTGTCGGCCGGTTTCTGGACCGCGTTGATGGGCTTCCTTGAGCTGCTGACCGGCCACGATAAGTACCGGATCTCCGGTAAAAGTGCCGGCCACGAGCCGATTCCGAAGAATGCGCGCACCGCGCTGGTGATGCCGATCTGCAACGAAGACGTGCCCCGCGTATTCGCTGGCCTGCGCGCGACGTTCGAGTCGGTCGCGGCGACCGGTGACCTGGACCGCTTCGACTTCTTCGTGCTCAGCGACAGTAACGACGCCGACATCTGCATCGCCGAACAGCAAGCCTGGCTCGACGTGTGCCGCGAAGCCGGTGGCTTCGGCAAGATCTTCTATCGCCGCCGTCGCCGTCGCGTCAAACGCAAGAGCGGCAACCTCGACGACTTCTGCCGTCGCTGGGGCGGTGACTACAAGTACATGGTCGTTCTCGACGCCGACAGCGTGATGAGCGGCGAATGCCTGACCAGCCTGGTGCGCCTGATGGAAGCCACGCCGGATGCCGGGATTATCCAGACCGCGCCACGGGCGTCGGGCATGGACACCCTGTATGCGCGCATGCAGCAGTTCGCCACCCGCGTGTACGGCCCGCTGTTCACCGCCGGCCTGCACTTCTGGCAGCTGGGTGAATCCCACTATTGGGGTCACAACGCAATCATCCGCATGAAGCCGTTTATCGAGCACTGCGCCCTCGCGCCGTTGCCGGGTAAAGGCGCGTTCGCCGGTGCGATCCTCTCCCACGACTTCGTCGAAGCCGCGCTGATGCGCCGTGCCGGCTGGGGCGTGTGGATTGCCTACGACCTGCCGGGCAGCTACGAAGAACTGCCGCCGAACCTGCTGGACGAACTCAAGCGCGACCGTCGCTGGTGCCACGGCAACCTGATGAACTTCCGCCTGTTCCTGGTCAAGGGCATGCACCCGGTCCACCGTGCGGTGTTCCTCACCGGCGTGATGTCCTACCTGTCGGCCCCGTTGTGGTTCTTCTTCCTGGTGCTGTCCACCGCGTTGCTGGCGGTGAACACCTTGATGGAGCCGCAGTACTTCATGGCGCCGCGCCAGTTGTACCCGCTGTGGCCGCAATGGCATCCGGACAAGGCGGTGGCGCTGTTCTCCACCACCGTCGTGCTGCTGTTCCTGCCGAAGTTGCTGAGCGTCATCCTGATCTGGGCCAAGGGCGCGAAAGAGTTCGGTGGCAAGTTCAAGGTGACAATGTCGATGCTGCTGGAGATGCTGTTCTCCATGCTGCTGGCGCCGGTGCGGATGATCTTCCACACCCGCTTCGTCCTCGCCGCGTTCCTCGGCTGGGCCGCGACCTGGAATTCGCCGCAGCGTGACGACGACTCCACCCCCTGGGGTGAAGCGGTCAAGCGCCACGGTCCGCAAACCTTGCTCGGCTTCCTCTGGGCGCTGCTGGTGGTGTGGTTGAACCCGAGCTTCCTGTGGTGGCTGGTCCCGATCGTCGGTTCGTTGATGCTGTCGATCCCGGTGTCGGTGATTTCCAGCCGGGTCAAGCTGGGCCTCAAGTCCCGTGACGAGAGCCTGTTCCTGATCCCTGAGGAATACAATCCGCCGCAGGCGCTGCTGTCGACCGAGAAGTACACCCACGAAAACCGCTGGCACGCCCTCAATGACGGGTTCGTGCGTTCGGTGGTCGACCCGCAGCAGAACGCCCTGGCTTGCGCCCTGGCGACCTCGCGTCACCGTGAGGCGGAGCCGATCGAGTACCTGCGTGGCGAGCGCGTGCGCTATGCGTTGAAAGTCGGCCCGGCCGGCCTCAACAACGCCGAACGCCTGGCCCTGCTCAGTGACCCGGTGGCCCTGGCCCGCCTGCACGAGCAGGTCTGGAGCGAAGGGCATGCCGAGTGGCTGGGCGCCTGGCGTCAGTCCTTCAAGTCCGATCCGCACGCGCCATTGCTGCCGTTGCAACCGTTGTCGTCCCAGGCTCAACCGGCCTGATTCAGACGCCCCCGAGGGTTCTCCTCGGGGGCGCTTGAAGCGCTGGTCCTACAGCGTTTCCCGTCTCTTCCTTTGTGCTCTAACTCCTTGTTATTTCGAAACAAAAGTCCCTGGTTCGAGGCGTATTGCCGTGCCTGTGTCTGAGTTAGCATCGCCCCCCGAAATTTGACTCGAGCACAGGGGGATTCATGATCAAAAGGTATTGTTCGGCATTGCTGATGGGCGCTGTCGCATTGATTCACGGTGCTCTGGCGCAGGCCGGCGCGCTGGACGACGCCGTTCGGCGTGGCGTGCTGAAAGTCGGCACCACGCCCACTTACGTGCCGTTTGAGATGACCGATAAACAGGGGCGTATCGTCGGTTTTGAAGTCGACTTGCTGCACGCGATGAGCCGCGCCCTGGGGGTCGAGCTTGAGCTGGTGGCGGTGCCGTACACCGAGTTGCTGTCGGGGCTGATGGCAAGGAAATTCGATCTGATCGGCAGCGGCATGACCGTCACGCAGGAGCGCAACCTCAAGCTGAATTTCAGCGACTCGTTTATCGTGGTCGGCCAAACGGTGTTGCTGCATCCGCGCCTGGCCGGCAAGGTCGCCAGCATTGAAGACCTGGACGAGGCCGGTTACCGCATCGCCACCACCGAAGGCACTACCGCGCAGGCGGCGGCGCAGCGGTTTCTGGGGGCAGCTCGGCTCAGCAGTTTCGCCACGCCGGAGGAAGGGGTGCGCCAGGTGGTGAGCGGGGTGGCCGATGCGTTTATTCATGATGCGCCTTATAACCTGATCGCCATGACCCGGCCGGAAAACCAGGCATTGCTGGCGCTGGAGCAACCCTTCACCTACGAGCCCCTGGCGTTCGGCCTGAAAAAAGGCGATTACGACAGCCTGAACTGGATCAACCATTTCCTCAACCAAGTGGCCCAGGACGGCACCTACGATCGGCTGTACGACAAGTGGTTCAAGGACACCGACTGGATGGCCGAGGTCGACTGAAAGTCATACCTACTTACACATCAATCAATTGCCCTCGCCCGACAATGAAGTGTCTACGTCTGCGCTTTGCCGCAGTGCTGTAGGGCTATTCCGACATACCTCGACAACTATTACCGGTGAAACCTTTGTACCGGGCAGCGAGTGGGTTAGGATCGCACCCCGAAATGGTGCAGCCCTTTTTGCGCGCCGACTTCATAAGAATCGTTCAGGGGACTTGATGATGAAAAAGTATCTTTCGATGCTGCTGCTCGGCGTCACCGCGCTGGTCGCGGCCAATGTGGCTCAGGCCGGGGCCATCGATGATGCGGTCAAGCGCGGCACGCTGAAAGTCGGCATGGACCCGACCTACATGCCATTCGAAATGACCGACAAGCGTGGTGAAATCATCGGCTTCGAAGTCGACATCCTCAAGGCCATGGCCAAGTCCATGGGCGTCAAGCTGGAGCTGGTGTCCACCGGCTACGACGGCATCATCCCGGCCTTCCTCACCGGCAAGTTCGACATGATCGGCAGCGGCATGACCCTGACCCAGGAACGCAACCTGCGCCTGAACTTCAGCGAACCGTTCATCGTGGTTGGCCAGACCCTGCTGATCCGCAAGGACCTGGAAGGCACCATCAAGTCCTACAAAGACCTGAACGACGAGAAATACCGCCTGACCTCCAAGCTCGGCACCACCGGCGAGATGGTCGCCAAGAAGCTGATCTCCAAGGCCAAGTACCACGGCTACGACAACGAACAGGAAGGCGTGCTGGACGTGGTCAACGGCAAGGCCGATGCCTTTGTGTATGACGCACCGTACAACGTCGTCGCCGAGAAGAAAGTCGGTAACGGCAAACTGGTGTTCCTCGAAGAACCCTTCACCTTTGAGCCGCTGGCCTTCGGTCTGAAGAAAGGCGATTACGACAGCATCAACTTCATCAACAACTTCCTGCACCAGATCAAGAACGACGGCACCTACGATCGCATCCATGACAAGTGGTTCAAGAGCTCCGAGTGGCTCAAGGACATGGAATAACGCCGGCTCCTGTGGCTCCTGCTTTCTGTAGGAGCGAGCTTGCTCGCGAAGGCCGTCAACGATAACGCGGGCTTGCTGAATAAACGCGGTGTCTTTGAGTTTTTCGCGAGCAAGCTCGCTCCTACAAAATGCCTTGACTGAATGGCATTAGGGCAAGCCCGCCCGCCACAAAAGCGGGGGCTTACCCGACCCTTTTGGATGTTGAGTAATGAAACAGAAAAAAGCCCAATGGCCCTGGCACCTGCTGACCGTGGTCGTGCTCGTCGGCCTGGCGGGCGCCTTGTACTACGCCACGTCGCTGATGTCCTACGAATGGCGCTGGAACCGCGTACCGCAATATTTCGCCTATCAGGCCGAAACATCGCAGCGCGCGGCGGATATCTCCACCGTTGTCGAGCTGGTGCGCAAAGGCGATGTGGCCGAAGTCACCCTGCGTAACGACGCGGGCACGGAGCAAAAGCTCAGCGTGGCCGACAACAGCCTGAAAGTGGCGCGCGGCGATGACGTGGCGGAAGGCGATGTAGTGGGCGTGACCCGGCAGTGGGCGCTGGGCCCGTTGATGTGGGGCTTGTGGACCACCTTGTGGCTGTCCTTCGTGTCCGGCGTGCTGGGTTTGGCGATTGGTCTGGCGACGGGCCTGTGCCGGCTGTCCAGCAACCCGACCTTGCGCGATCTGTCGACGATCTACGTCGAACTGGTGCGCGGCACGCCGCTGTTGGTGCAGATTTTCATCTTCTATTTCTTTATCGGCACGGTGCTCAACCTGTCCCGGGAGTTTGCCGGGATCGCCGCGCTGTCGCTGTTCACCGGGGCCTATGTGGCGGAAATCGTCCGCGCTGGTGTGCAGTCGATCACCCGTGGCCAGAACGAAGCCGCGCGCTCGTTGGGCTTGAGTGCCAGCCAGTCGATGCGCCATGTGGTGCTGCCGCAGGCGTTCAAGCGCGTGCTGCCGCCCCTGGCCGGGCAATTTATCAGCCTGGTGAAAGACACTTCGCTGGTGTCGGTGATCGCGATCACCGAGCTGCTCAAGAGCGGCCGCGAAGTCATCACCACTTCGTTTTCGCCGTTTGAAATCCTGTTCTGCGTGGCAGGCCTGTACCTGTTGATCAACCTGCCGCTGTCGAAAATGGCCAGCCGGCTTGAGCGGAGGCTCGCGCAAAGTGATTGAAGTCCGCGATCTGGTAAAAGTCTTCGACACCCGTGGCCATGTGGTGCGCGCGGTGGACCACGTCACCACCCAGGTCGCCAAGGGCGAAGTGCTGGTGGTGATCGGCCCGTCCGGCTCCGGCAAGTCGACCTTCCTGCGCTGCCTCAACGGCCTGGAAGAGTTCGATTCGGGGTCGGTGAGCATCGACGGCCTGCAACTGGCCGATCCGAAAACCGACGTGAACGCCTATCGCCGCGAAGTCGGCATGGTGTTCCAGCACTTCAACCTGTTCCCCCACATGACCGTGCTGGAGAACCTGTGCCTGGCGCAGAAAGTCGTGCGCAAGCGCGGCAAAAAAGAGCGTGAAGCCAAGGCCCTGGCGTTGCTGGAAAAGGTCGGCATCGCGCAAAAGGCCAACGAGTTTCCCTCGCGTCTGTCCGGCGGCCAGCAGCAGCGGGTGGCGATAGCCCGCGCGCTGGCGATGGAGCCCAAGGTGATGCTGTTCGACGAGCCCACCTCGGCCCTCGACCCGGAGATGGTCGGCGAAGTGCTCGACGTCATGAAAACCCTGGCCCTGGAAGGCATGACCATGGTCTGCGTCACCCACGAAATGGGCTTCGCCCGTGAAGTGGCGGACCGGGTGTTGTTCTTCGATCACGGCAAGCTGCTCGAAGACGCGTCTCCGGCCGAGTTCTTCGACGCGCCGAAAGACCCGCGAGCCCAGGCCTTCCTGCGCCAGGTGCTGTGAGCCTCAGAGCCTGAACTTGCCGACCAGTGTCTGCAAATCCAGGCTCAACTGGCTTAACTGAGCGCTCGCCGCCGCCGTTTCTTCACTGGCGGCGGCGGTTTGCTCGGACACATCGCGCACCTTCAACACACTGCGATTGATCTCCTCGGCCACCGCGCTTTGTTCCTCGGCGGCGGCGGCAATCTGCGGGTTCATTTCCTGGATGACCGACACCGTGCGCGCAATGGCCGCCAGGGCGTCGCCGGCGTCGCGGGTCAGGCTGACGCTGTTGTCCGTCAGGCTGCGACTGCTGTCCATGATGTCCGCCACCTGCTGGGTGCCGGTATGCAGACGCAAGATCAGTCCTTCAATTTCCTCGGCCGATTCCTGCGTGCGCAGGGCCAGGCTGCGCACTTCATCGGCGACCACCGCGAAACCTTCCCCGGCACTGCCCGCGCGCGCCGCTTCGATGGCGGCGTTCAAGGCGAGCAGGTTGGTCTGCTGGGAGACTGACTTGATCACGTCGAGCACGCTGCCGATCTGTTGGCTCTCCTGCTGCAACGCCAGCATCGCCCGGCTGGACAGGGCCATTTCACTGGCCAGGTGGCCGATCTGCTCCACCGCCTGCGCAACCACTTTGTCGCCGAGGTGGGTCTGTTGGTCGGCTTCGCTCGCCGCGATCGACGCTTGCTCGGCATGCCGGGCGACCTCCTGGGCGGTGGCGAGCATTTCATTCATGGCCGTGGCCACCTGGTCGGTTTCGTCCTTTTGGTTGTTGACCCCGGCGCGGGTTTGCTCGGTGACGGTGGATAGCTGCATAGCCGCGCTGGCGATTTGCCGGGCGCTGTCGCCGATGCCGCTGATCAGGCCACGCAGGTTGCGGATCATCTGCGCCATGCTCTGCTGCAACTGGCCCAGTTCATCGCGGCGCTCCACGGCGGGGTTTTCGCTTAAGTCGCCCGCGGCAATGCGGTTGGCGACGGCCAAGGCCTCGCGCAACGGCACGGCGATTTGCCGGGCGATCCACCAGGCCGCCAAGGCCCCCAGCAGCAGGGCGGCAAGGGTGACGCTGATCAGCAGGGTTCGGGTGTGCTGCGCTTCCCGGTCGCGTTTGAACACCTGGCCCTGGCTGACCAGATCGCTTCGCGCCAGCAACTGATTGAGTTGTTGTTCAAAGCGGTTTTGCACGGTCTCGGTGTCGAGTTGTGCCTGCTTGAGCGTGGTCAGCAGCGCACGGTATTGCGCGAGGTCGGTTTTGAGCAGGGTGGCGTCCACGGGCAGGCTGGTGACGGCGACTTGAGCGACGTCCAGGGCGTCGAGGGCCTTGCCCACCGCTTCGGCATAGGCCTGCAACGACTCGGCGGCCCAGGCGGGGCTGCGCGCGCGATCTTCGGCCTGTTCCATGGCCTGGCGCAGGTCTTCGATGGCGTCGAGCGCCTGCTGGTCTTGCTGGTCAGGCAGTTCGCTGGCCAGTTGCGCGAGAGTGTCGCTGGCTTGCAGGGCGGCTTTTTGCAGCGGCGGCCGGGCGTTTTCCCGCTGTTCGATCAACGGCGGCAATTCCACCAGCACCGCTTTGAAGGCGGCCACCAGGCGTTCGGCTTCCTCGAGACGCTGCAGGTCGGTCGGGTCTTTCATGTGTTTTGACAGGTAGTCGAGGTGCTGGTCGATTTTTTCGATCTGCCGCGTCATTTTGCCCAGGCTGGCCGTGTCGGTGAGCGTTCGGTACACGATGCGGTCGGCGCGCATGGCCTCCGCGTCGGCGGCCAGTTGGCCCAGCACCGTCAGGTTGCTGGAGCGGAACAGTGCGGCATTCAAGGCCTGCCAGCCTGTCATGGCGATGATGAAACTGAGGACCAGCACCTGGCCAAAACCCAGGGCGAGTTTGAGTCGGACGCTGGCGTTGACCAGCAAGCGGGTCAGCCGAGGAAACATGATGAACCTCCAAATCTGAAAAAGCGCTGCGCAACAAGGCAAACGCTAAAACGATTTGGGGTGAGGGCGGGCTGATAAGCGTGTAGGAAATTTCACAAGATGCTGAAGTGCGGCGACCCGGATGGGTCGCCGCCCAGCCCGGTCAGATGCGGAAACGTCCGACCAGGGTTTGCAGGTAGATGCCCAGGCGCGCCAGTTCGGCGCTGGAGGCGGCGGTCTCTTCACTGGCCGAGGACGTCTGTTCCGACACATCGCGCACGTTCAGCACGCTGCGGTTGATCTCTTCGGCCACGGCGCTTTGTTGCTCGGCGGCGGTGGCGATCTGCGAGTTCATCGCCTGGATCGTCGATACGGTACGGGTGATGTTCGCCAGGGCGCTGCCGGCGCGGCGCGTCAATTCGACGCTGCTGTCGGTCAGCCCACGGCTGTTGTCCATGATGGTCGCCACTTGCTGGGTGCCCGTTTGCAGGCCGACGATCAGCTCTTCGATCTCTTCCGTGGATTTTTGCGTGCGCTGGGCCAGGCTGCGCACTTCATCGGCCACCACCGCGAAGCCGCGCCCGGCTTCACCGGCACGCGCTGCTTCAATCGCGGCGTTCAGCGCCAGCAGGTTGGTTTGTTGGGCCACCGACTTGATCACGTCGAGCACGCTGCCGATCTTGTCGCTTTCGCGCTTGAGATGGCCCATGGCCTCGGTGGAGTTGCCGACTTCGGTGGCCAGGCGTTCGATCTGGGCGATGGCTTCACCGACCACCTTGTCGCCTTCGCGGGCCTGCTGGTCCGCTGCAACTGCGGCTTCGGACGCTTCCTCGGCGTTGCGCGCAACTTCCTGCACGGTCGCGGCCATTTCATTCATGGCCGTGGCGACTTGGTCGGTCTCGATTTTCTGATTGTTGACCCCGGCGCTGGTCTGCTCGGTGACCGACGACAATTGCTCGGCGGCGCTGGCGATCTGGGTGACGCCGTCGCTGATGCCGCCGATCAATTCGCGCAGGCCTACGGTCATGCTTTGCATGGCCCGTTGCAGTTGGCCCAGTTCGTCCTGGCGCGTGGACGTCAGGTCGTGGCTCAGGTCGCCGGAGGCAACGCGCTCGGCCACCTTGAGGGTCTGATTCAGCGGGATGACGATCTGACGGGTGATCGCCCAGGCGGCCACCAGGCCAAAGATCAATGCCAGCACGGTGGCCAGCAGGAGCAGGTACTTGGCCTGGGCGGCATCGGTGTCGCGCACAGCGGTCTGGGAAATCGTCAGTTTATCGCTGCGGTTCAGCAGGACATCGCCTTGCGCGCTCATGGTTTTGAGTGCGACGGCGGTGGCCACCTGGGAATCGCGGAACTGGCTGACGGCGGCGCGATAGGCTTGCAGCGAGACACTGGCCTGCTGCAGGTTGGCCTGGTATTGCTCCTGCAATGAGCCTTGCAGTTCAGTGATCTTCTTCAGCGCGTTGTCGATGGCGTCGAGCGCGGGTTGCTCAGCCTCGACCTTGCCGCTGTAGGTGTAACCGCGGACCTGGAAGCGCGCTTGCTGGATCAGCTTGCTCAGGTCGACCACGCTATTGAACTGGGTGACGCTGTCGCTTTGCAGCAGGGACTTCTCGACTTCAGTCACCTTGAGCACCGCATTGTCGGCGGTATTGCCCAGCTTGCTGCGCGCATCCTCACGGTTGGCCCCGGCTTGCGCCATATCGCTGAATGCGCGTTTGTATTGGTCCACGGCGGCCAATTGTTCATCGACCAGCGCGATGTCGGCGGGTTGTTCGATCAGCGTGCGGGCGGTCTTCATGCCGCTGTCCAGGCGGTTCAGCAGCTCGCTGACGGCCGCCGTGCCTTGTTCGCCACGGCGCATTTCATAGTCCAGGCGGGCGATACGCAGGTCTTTGGTCAAGACATTGAGGCTGGAGATATACCCCAGTTTGTCGCCGCGGCTGGCCACATCGCCCAGGCCGGTCCAGCCGGTGAAGGTGATCAACAAGGTGAGGAGCAACACCAGGCCAAAGCCTACGCCCAGTTTGTGGTTGACGCTGACATTCCCCAGCTTTTCGGCTAACCAACGATGCATGCTGCGAACTCCCGTGGAACAAGGCTTGGACTTATTCGACGGTTATCGGCAGCGCAGCAGGAATCTGTAGGGATGGGTGGCTAGAACAGCCGGGCGAGCAGGGCGGTGACGGCGGTTTCCACGCGCAGGATGCGCGCACCCAGTTGCACCGGTTGCAAGCCGGCCTTGCTCAGCAGGTCGACCTCGTAGGGTATCCAGCCGCCTTCCGGGCCGATGGCCAGGGTTACCGGCTCGTCCAGACCGCGCGGGCACGGCGGGTAATCGCCGGGATGGCCGATCAGGCCGAGGGTGCCTGCGGTCATGGCGGGCAGGCGGTCTTCGACGAAGGGCTTGAAGCGTTTTTCGATGACGATTTCCGGCAGCACTGTGTCGCGCGCCTGTTCCAGGCCGAGGATCAATTGCTCGCGAATCGCCTCGGGCTCCAGGAAGGGGGTTTGCCAGAAGCTCTTTTCCACGCGGTAGCTGTTGACCAGCACCACCTTCGGCACGCCCATGGCGGCGACGGTCTGCAGCACCCGGCGCAGCATTTTCGGGCGTGGCAGGGCCAGCAGCAGGGTCAGCGGCAGTTTGGCCGGCGGCGGCAGGTCGAAGGCCACTTGCAGCTCGGCTTCGTGGGCTTCCAGGCGCAGCACTTGGGCATTGCCCATCAGCCCGCCGATACGCCCGACCCGCAGGTTGTCGCCCGCCGTCGCGCGGTGGACGTCCTGCATATGCACCAGGCGCCGGTCACGCAGGACCACCCGGTCGGCCGCGATAAAGTCGGCCTCTTCAAGCAGCAACAGGTTCACGGCTGGGTCGCTGGCGGCTGGTCGTTGTCGTCGGCGGCTTGGTCGTCGGGGTGTTCGCCACGCTTGGTGATCAGGCTGCTGAACAGGATGCCGATCTCGAACAGCATCCACATCGGCACGGCCAGCAGGGTCTGGGAGAAGATGTCCGGCGGGGTCAGGATCATGCCGACCACGAAGCAGCCGATGACCACGTAGGGACGGATCTTCTTCAGGTACTGCACGTTGACCACGCCGATCCACACCAGCAACACCACGGCCACCGGAATTTCGAAGGCCACGCCGAAGGCGAAGAACAGCGTCATCACGAAGTCGAGGTAGCTGGTGATGTCGGTCATCATCTCCACGCCGGCCGGGGTGGCGGCGGCGAAGAACTTGAAGATCAGCGGGAACACCAGGAAGTAAGCGAACGCCATGCCGGTGTAGAACAGCAGGATGCTCGACACCAGCAACGGCACCGCGATGCGCTTCTCATGCTTGTACAGGCCGGGGGCGATGAAGCCCCAGATCTGGTGCAGGATCACCGGGATCGCCAGGAACAGCGAGACCATCATCGTCAGCTTCAACGGCGTCAGGAACGGCGACGACACGTCGGTGGCGATCATCGTCGCGCCGGCCGGCAGGTAATGGCGCAGTGGCGTGGAGACGAAGGTGTAGATCTGCTGGGTAAAGGCGAACAGCCCGGCAAAGATCACGAAGATCGCCGCCACGCAACGCAGCAGGCGGGTACGCAGCTCGGTGAGGTGCGAGACCAGTGGCATGTGCTGGTCGTTTTCCGGTTTATCAGCGCTCATGGGGCTCGCGGCGGCAATGTAGGGTCATGGGGAGCGGGCGGCGCGGTTGGCGTCGGCGCTGGCTCGGTTGGAGCGGTCGGGGTAGCGGGCGCTGCTTCAACAACGGGCGTGGGCGCAATGCTGTGTTCGGCCACCGGTGTCACCGGCTTTGCCTGCTCCTGCACCGGCGTCAGAATATTGCGCGCCTCCTGCTCCAACGACAGGATGTGTTCGTTGTGCAGTTGGCGGCGGATTTCGTCGGCGCCGATTTCCCGTTCAACTTCCTGTTTGATGGCGTTGAAACTGCGTTTCAGACGCCCGATCCACAAGCCGGCCGTGCGCGCGGCACCGGGCAGGCGTTCCGGCCCGAGTACCAGCAAGGCCACGAGGCCGACGAGCAGCAGTTCAGAGAAGCTGATACCAAACATTAGTCAGTGCTCACGAGTCTTTGCGGATCGGCTCTTCGACTTTTTCAGCCTGCACGTCGAAGGTGCGACGCTCGGTGATCGGCTGGGTCGCCTGCGGGTGGACCGGTTGGGCCGGCGGCACCGGGTTGGCGGCGGGTTCGGCGGGTTTTTCGTCGTCGTTCATGGCCTTGCGAAAGCCCTTGATCGACTCGCCCACGTCGGTGCCGAGGTTTTTCAGTTTCTTGGTGCCAAATACCAGAACGACCACCACCAAGATGACGATCCAATGTTTCCAGTCAAAAATGCCCATGCTGCAATTCCTCTGTAAAAGTTATTCAGGCGGACGGGCGCGAGGCCTTTTCGGCATGCCCGGACAAGCCGAAGCGACGGTCCAGTTCATCCAGCACGGCCTGCGGATGCTGCCCCAGTTGGGCGAGCATGACCAGGCTGTGGAACCATAGGTCGGCGGTTTCGTAGATCACATCGCTGCAGTCGCCGCTGATCTCGGCATCCTTGGCGGCGATGATGGTCTCGACGGATTCTTCGCCGAGTTTTTCCAGGATCTTGTTCAGGCCCTTGTGGTACAGGCTGGCGACGTAGGAGCTTTCGGCATCCGCGCCTTTGCGCTCTTCCAGCACCTGGGCCACACGGTTCAGGGTATCGCTCATATTCAGTGTCCTGCCGAGTAAATGGCGTGCGGGTCTTTGAGTACCGGCTCCACAACCTTCCACTCGCCGTTCTCGAACACGCGATAGAAGCAGCTGTGGCGGCCGGTGTGGCAGGCGATGCCGCCGATCTGCTCGACCTTGAGGATCACCACGTCGGCGTCGCAGTCCAGGCGTATCTCGTGCAGGGTTTGCACGTGCCCGGACTCTTCGCCCTTGCGCCACAGTTTGCCACGCGAACGTGACCAGTAAATGGCGCGCTGCTCAGCGGCGGTGAGGCTCAGGGCCTCGCGGTTCATCCAGGCCATCATCAGCACGCGCCCGGTCTTGTAGTCCTGGGCAATGGCCGGCACCAGGCCGTCACTGTCCCACTTGATCTCATCCAGCCAGTCTTTCATCTTCGGCTCCGGCAATTTGCGACAGTGTATAACCGGATTGGCTACCGACGCACGATCAGATAAACACCCACGGCGACCATGATGCCGGCCGGCCAGTGGCCCAGTTGATTCAGCGGCCCGCCGATGGCCAGCATCACCCCGCCGACCAGATGCGCGGCGCCCAGCAGGCGCAGGAACCAGTCGTCCTTGCGCGTGTGCCACGGCGGCGTCGGGTCTTTGGCGTGGGGCTGGGACATGCGTTCCAGCAGGTCGCGGGTCATGTTGGCCAGGTGCGGCAGTTGCTCCACCTGGCTCTGCAGGTTGCCCAGCAGGGTTTTCGGGCTGACCCGCTCGCGCATCCAGCGTTCGAGGAACGGCTGGGCGGTGTTCCACAGGTCGAGGTCGGGGTACAGCTGGCGGCCCAGGCCTTCAATGTTCAGCAGGGTTTTCTGCAGCAGCACCAACTGCGGCTGCACTTCCATATTGAAGCGCCGCGCGGTCTGGAACAGGCGCATCAGCACCTGGCCGAAGGAAATGTCTTTCAGCGGCTTTTCGAAGATCGGCTCGCACACGGTGCGGATCGCCGCTTCGAATTCGTTGAGCTTGGTTTCCGCCGGCACCCAACCCGAATCGATGTGCAACTGCGCCACGCGGCGGTAATCGCGCTTGAAGAAGGCGAACAGGTTGCGCGCCAGGTAGTCCTGGTCTTCCGGGGTCAGGCTGCCGACGATGCCGCAGTCGATCGCAATGTACTGCGGGCTCCACGGGTTGAGGGTGCTGACGAAGATATTGCCGGGGTGCATGTCGGCGTGGAAGAAACTGTCGCGGAACACCTGGGTGAAGAAGATCTCCACGCCGCGCTCGGCGAGCATCTTCATGTTGGTGCGCTGGTCGGCCAGGGTCGCGAGGTCGGTGACCTGCACGCCGTAGATGCGCTCCATCACCAACACTTTAGGGCGGCACCAGTCCCAGTACACTTGCGGCACATATAGCAGCGGTGAGCCTTCAAAGTTGCGCTTGAGCTGGCTGGCGTTGGCCGCTTCGCGCAGCAGGTCGAGTTCGTCGTAGATGGTTTTTTCGTAGTCGGCGACCACGTCCACCGGGTGCAACAGGCGCGCGTCGGCGGAGAAGCGTTCGGCGGCGCGGGCGAGAATGAACAGCCACGCCAGGTCTTGGCCGATGATCGGCTTGAGGCCCGGGCGAATCACCTTCACCACCACTTCTTCGCCGGTCTTGAGCTGCGCCGCATGCACTTGCGCCACCGAGGCCGAGGCCAGGGGCTCGACGTCGAAACGGCTGAACACGTCGCTGATCTTCCGGCCCAACTGCTCTTCGATCAGCTTCATCGACTGCTGCGAATCGAACGGCGGCACGCGGTCTTGCAGCAGCATCAGTTCGTCGGCGATGTCTTCGGGCAGCAGGTCGCGACGGGTCGAGAGGATCTGCCCGAACTTGATAAAGATCGGCCCCAGATCCTGCAAGGCCAGGCGCAGGCGCGCGCCACGGCTCAGGTCCAGCGGCTTGCGCGGGAACCAGCGCCACGGCAGCACATAGCGCACGGCAAGCAGGAACCACGGCAACGGCAGGGCGAACAGCAGGTCATCGAGGCGGTAGCGGATTACGACGCGCTGGATACGGAACAAACGGCGGACGGCGAGCAGCTTCATGCGTTATCGCTTGGATCAAGGGAACGGCTCAGGCGCTCGAAGCGGGCCTCAAGGCGTTCCAGGTCGATTTTGGCCTTGTCGAGTTCACGAAAGCGCGCTTGCGCTTCCCGTTGTCCGACCAGGGTGCGCGATTCTTCGCTCAGGTATTCGGCGAGGTTCTGGTTGAGGCTGGCGAACCCCTGCTGGTACCAGCGCGTGCGACTGCGCAGGTGGCCGCTGATCAACTGGGTGGGCACGGGGCCGATCCAGCGCGACAGTTCGTATTCCCAGTCCAGTTCCAGGTCCTGCAGCACGGCGGCCAGGTCCATCAGCACCGCGCTGTCGCCTTCCAGCGCCACTTCGGGGCCGTGGAGGATGGCGGTCTTGTTGCGGCTCAGCGCCAGGTGCAACAGGCTCGAGGCCGGCGCACGCAGGGTGCAGTCGGCCTCGGCGGCCCAATGGGTCGCGAGCAACAGGCCTTCGTCGCTGGGCAGGATAAACAGCTGCAAGGCGGGGCTCGTGCAATCGACGGCGATGATCTTGCCGTTCAAGTGCGCCAGCCGCGCCAGGGCGGTGCTGTCCAGGCGCAGCACGCGGTTGACGCCGTGTTCGACGCTGGCGAGCAGGCCTTGGAACAGCATCAGGGCTTGATGCCGCGGTGCAGGGCGACGATGCCCGAGGTCATGTTGTGGTAGGTCACGCGGTCGAAACCGGCGTCCACCATCATCGACTTCAGGGTTTCCTGGTCGGGGTGCATGCGGATCGATTCGGCCAGGTAGCGATAGCTCTCGGCGTCGTTGGTGATCAGCTTGCCCATCAACGGCATGAAGGCGAACGAGTAGGTGTCGTAGACCTTGGACATCAATGCGTTGGTCGGCTTGGAGAACTCCAGCACCAACAGCCGGCCACCGGGCTTGAGCACGCGCAGCATCGAGCGGATCGCGTCTTCCTTGTGGGTCACGTTGCGCAGGCCGAAGGCGATGGTCACGCAGTCGAAATGGTTGTCGGGGAACGGCAGCTTCTCCGCATCGGCCTGGACGAATTCGATATTGCCGGCCACGCCTTTGTCGAGCAGGCGATCGCGGCCGACCTTGAGCATCGAGCCGTTGATATCCGCCAGCACCACCTGGCCGGTCGGGCCGACCAGCTTGGAGAACTTGGCCGCCAAGTCGCCCGTGCCGCCGGCGATGTCCAGCACGCGGTTGCCGGTACGCACGCCCGACAGTTCGATGGTGAAGCGCTTCCACAGGCGGTGCATGCCGCCGGACAGCACGTCGTTCATCAGGTCGTACTTGGCCGCAACGGAGTGGAACACTTCAGCGACTTTCTGCGCTTTCTGGCTTTCCGGGACGTTCTTGAAGCCGAAGTGAGTGGTGGGTTCGGCATCGCTGCCTTTGCGCTGATCAGTCATATCGCTGTCACCAAAAGAGAATGCGGGACATGATAATCCCCAAGGCCTGCTTTGTCTTGGCAAGGCTGAAGGTAAGATAGGTGCTCACCGAGACCTTTTGCCGCATGGCAGGTGTTCAAGTCGTTATAAAGAGGAGTCGTTGCAATGGCCCGTATCACTGTTGAACGTGCACACACCCTGGGTAAAGAAGGCGCACGGGCGAAGGCCGAGAAGCTGGCACAGAAACTCCAGGATCAATATGGCCTGGAGCCTTCGTGGTCTGGCGATACGTTGAACCTCAAGCGTTCGGGGGTTAAAGGCACGGTGCAGGTCGCCGCTGATCTGTTGCGTATCGATGTGGAACTGGGCCTGCTGATGTCGGCCATGAGTGGCACCATCAAGACTGAAATCGAGAAAGCCCTGGATAAAGCCTTGGCCTGATCCGACTGTTGTTAGGGTGCCGATTCTAATTTTTCTGCCTACTTTGTGCCCAAGCCCTCAACTTCTGCGGGCCGTTCCTCCACCCTTTTTGCGTGAGGTGCACCATGGCCAAAGTTACCCTGAAGAAAAAAATCGACGCCCCGAGCCACGCCCTGGACGAGGTTAAAACCTATGCCCGCAAGATCTGGCTGGCAGGCCTGGGTGCCTATGCCAGGGTCGGAAACGAGGGCGGCGCGTACTTCAAAGAGCTGGTAAAGACTGGGCAACATGTTGAAAGTAAAGGTAAAAAAGTTGCCGTTGAACAACTTGATGCTGCCAACAGTCAGATTGACCAAGTAAAGAGTAATCTCTCCAGCGTCAAAGGCCGGGTTGAAGTTCAACTGGATAAAGTTGAAAAAGCTTTTGACACTCGTGTTGCAAGTGCCTTGAATCGAATCGGCATTGCGTCTAAACATGACGTGGAGACACTCTCTGCTAAGCTCGAAGAGCTGACGGCATTGCTCGAACGTGTCGCGCGTAAACACTAAGGAGACATCGGGATGGCTGTTAAAAAGACTACTCAGAAAGAAGGCAGCTCGTGGGTCGGGAAAGTTGAAGAATATTCCCGCAAGATCTGGCTGGCTGGTTTAGGCGTTTACTCGAAGATCGACAGTGACGGCAGCAAACTCTTCGAGACGTTGGTTAAAGACGGCGAGAAGGCCGAGAAGTTGACCAAAAGCACCGTGGGTAAAAAAGTCGATGCGGCCAAGGCCAGCGCCGGTTCCGCCAAGTCGAGCATTTCCGAGACTTGGAACAAGTTGGAAGAAACTTTCGACAAGCGCCTTAACAGTGCGATTTCGCGACTGGGCGTACCCAGCCGTGCTGAAGTGAAAGCACTGCACAGCAAGGTCGAGACCCTGACCAAGCAAATCGAAAAACTCACCGGTGCCAAAGTCACCCCGGTGAAGGCTGCTGCGTCCAAGCCTGCCGCTAAAACCGCTGCCGCCAAACCGGCTGCGAAAACGACCGCCAAGCCACTGGTCAAAGCCGCCGCCAAGCCGGCTGCCAAACCTGCGGCCAAAGCGCCAGCCAAAGCCGTGGCTAAACCTGCGGCCAAGCCAGCGGCGAAAGTTGCAGCGGCCAAACCTGCGGCCAAGCCAGCCGCTAAACCAGTGGCCGCTAAAGCCGCTGCCAAGCCTGCTGCCAAACCCGCCGCTAAAGCGGTCGCCGCCAAACCTGCAGCGGCCAAACCTGCCGCCGCGAAGAAGCCGGTAGCCGCGAAAAAGCCCGCAGCAGCGAAGCCGGCCGTGGCCGCCAAGCCTGCGCCTGCGGCACTCGCCGCTTCCAGCGCCAACTCGGCAGCCGCGCCGACCGCTGCGCCTGCACCGACTGCCGCATCGGTAACCCCGACGCCATCCAGTCAGTCCTGATCTTTTCGGGGCACCTGAAAAAGCGCCCGGCCTGTGAAGGTCGGGCGTTTTTATGATCGGTCAGTCCATTCGATTGCCGCACGGTTCTCGCGCAGTGCCTGTAAGGCACACGTTTAACCCGGATCGTCCATATAGCGCAGCGCCAGGCGCTCCGTGGTTTCCCGCGCCGCTGGCAACAGGTGCGGCGCGACGAGCATCATGATCTGGTAGACCACCACCTGCACCTCGCCTTCACGGTCGAGAATGCGTTGGTAGTCCAGGGAAAACAGCAGGGTCATGGTGATCTGCTCCACCAATTGGCCCAGCGCCTGGGTGCTGCTGACCAACTGCCCCGCCGCCTGCAGCCGTGCGAGTAATGACGCCAGGGTGCGCTTGAGCGCCGTGAGCAGGTGGCGAATGCCCCTTGCCAGTTTCGGCAGGCGCCCCGCCAGGTTCGACAGGTCCTGGAACAGGAACCGGTAATGGGCCATGCGCTCGACGATCAGGTGCAGGAACAGCCAGTAATCCTGGGCCTCCAGTTGCGCGCCCGGCGGTGGGTCGAGCAGGGGCGCCAGCTCACTCTGGAAACGCTCGAACAGCCCGAGCACCAGCGGTTCCTTGCCATGGAAGTGGTAGTAGAGATTGCCGGGGCTGATCCCCATTTCATTGGCCACCTCCATGGTCGACACGTTCGGTTCGCCCTTGTGGTTGAACAACAGCAGGGCACATTCAAGGATACGGTCGCGGGTTTTCATCCGGTCTTCTTAAATAGGATCGTTGAGCTCAGCGGACCCGCACGTATGTGCCTGGCGCTGCTTCCATCGGTGGGTAATTCTGGTTGCCCAGGGCGGTGAGGGTTTCGCGTTGTACGCCCGAGCGCGCTTGAATCCACGCCAGCCACTCGGGCCACCAGCTGCCTTCGACGTGGCTGGCGTCGTAGTACCAGGCGCGTGGGTCGCTGCTCAGCTTGAGGTTCTCGACGTAGTTGGCCTTGGGGTTGCCCGGCGGGTTGAGGATGCTCTGGATATGCCCGCTGTTGGACAGCACGAAGCGCCGCTCGCCGCCCAGCAACTGCGTGGAGCGGTACACCGCGTCCCATGGCGTGATGTGGTCGTTGATCCCGGCCACGCTGAAGCTGTCCACCGTGACCTTCTGCAAGTCGATGGGCGTGCCGCACACTTCCAGGCCACCGGGACGGCTCAGCGGGTTGTGTTTGAAGAAGTCCAGCAGGTCGCCATGCAGGGCGGCGGGCAGGCGCGTGTTGTCGTTGTTCCAGTACAGGATGTCGAAGGCCGGCGGTTCCTTGCCCAGCAGGTAGTTGTTGATCCAGTAGTTCCAGATCAGGTCGTTGGGGCGCATCCAGGCAAATACCTTGGCCATGTCGCGACCGTCCAGCACGCCTTGCTGGTAGGAGCGGCGCTTGGCGGCTTCCAGGGTTTGCTCGTCGGCGAACAGGGTGGCGGGGCTGTCGATCTGGCTGTCGAGCAGGCTCACCAGATAGCTGGCGCTGGCGACGCGGCGCAACTGGCGCTTGGCTTGCAGGTGGCCTTGCAGCGCGGCGATGGTCAGGCCGCCGGCGCAGGCGCCCATCAGGTTGACCTCGCGGGCGCCGGTGATTGCGCGGCAGACGTTGAGTGCTTCCTCCAGCGCGGCCACGTAGGTGGACAGGCCCCATTCGCGGTGGCGCACATCCGGGTTGCGCCAGCTGACGATGAAGGTCTGCAGGCTGTTTTTCAGGGCGTACTGCACGAAGCTGTTGGCCGGGCTCAGGTCGAAGATGTAGTACTTGTTGATTTGCGGCGGCACGATCAACAGGGGCTTGGCGTACTGCTTTTCGCTCATGGGCTTGTACTGGATCAGCTCCAGCAGCTCATTGCGAAACACCACCGAGCCTGGCGTGGTGGCGACGGTCTTGCCCACTTCAAAGGCGTGCTTGCTGACCTGGCGCGGCAGGCCGTTGTTGTGCAGCATGTCTTCGAACAGGTTGCTCACGCCGCGCACCACGCTGTTACCGCCGGAGTTGAGCAGTTCCTTGATGGCCAGCGGGTTGAGCAAGGTGTTGGAGGGCGATACCGCATCGTTGATCAGGGTGAACGCGAAGTGCGCGCGGGCGCGGTCATCGGCGCTCAGGGTGCTGTCATCGATCCAGCTGCGGGTTTGCTTCTGCCAGCTCAGGTACGCCTGCAGGCTGCGCCGGTACAGCGGGTTGAGGGCCCAGGTCGGGTCGATGAAGCGGCTGTCGTGGGGGTTGGGTTCATGCACGGTTTCGCCCAGCAGCACGCGCCCCAGTTGACCGCCCAGGGCCAGGGCATGACGAGCGGTATGCACCGGGTTGCGCAAGCCGTGGGCGGCGACGCTGCGCAGGGTCGACAGCAAGTCCCGGCCGCGCAGGCCGGTGATCGCATTTTGCGCATTGATGAACGCGGCAGGGGTGGGCGCCGGGTTCGTCACGGGTCGTTCTCGCATGAGCCAACACTCCTTCGTCAAGTCATCAACAGGCACGCCAATTCAGAACCATAGTCGGTTCTCGGCAAGTTGCGCGGCGGTGTGGTCCTTACACCGCCGGACGGGGATGAATCACCGCCCGCAGGCGCTCCTCCTCGAGAAATTTCATGATGATCGGCGCCACGGCTTCGGCGCGAGTGATCAGGAACAGGTGGCCATCATCGATGATGTGCAGCTGTGCGTTGGGAATGCGCCAGGCGAGCATCCGCATGTTGATCAGCGGGATCAGCGGGTCGTCGTCCCCGGCCAGCACCAGGGTCGGCTGACGGATCTTGTGCAGCCAGTGGATGCTGGTCCAGCCCAGCCCGGCGAACAGTTGCCAGTAGTAACCCAGCTTGCCGGCCGAGCGCACTTTGCTCGCGTGTTCGGCGGCCAGGTTCGAATCGCGGCGGAACGAACCGCCATAAATCATCGGTGCAATACGCACCACGTGAGACGGCTGGATATAGCGCCGCGGGCTCGCCATCAGCCACAGCACTTTCGGCTTGCCCGGCACCATCACCGCACCGGCGGCGGTCGCGGCGAGAATCAGCTTCTTGCAGCGCTCCGGGTAGTCGTAGGCAAACTGCTGCGCCAACGCGCCGCCCCAGGACACGCCCACCGCATTCACCTGGCCGTAGTCCAGGTAATCGAGCATACGCGCGGTGAGCTTGGCCAGGCCGGGAAAGCGATACGGCCGCTTGGGTGTCGACGAGCCGCCCACGCCCGGCACATCGAAGGCGATCACTTCCAGGTCCGGGTCCAGGGCCTGGACGAACGGAAACACCAGCTCGAGGTTGGCGCCGATGCCGTTGAAGATCAGCAGTGGCGTCAAGTGCGACTTGCCCGGGCGTACCGCCGTGCGGATGGTCTGGCCATCCAGGTCGATGGTGCGGAAGATGAACGGTTGCGGCATGCTCAAGCCCTGTGAAGTATTGCAGTCCGAGTGAGGTCAGTGTGGGAGGGGGCTTGCTCCCGATGACGTTCGGTCAGTCAATGGATCTGGTGACTGATACACCGCTATCGGGAGCAAGCTCCCTCCCACATTTGATCTCATTTCAATCCCAAAAAAGTGTGCTCTAGCGTTCATGCACATAGGTACCCGGTGCCGCTTCGGCTGCGGCGTAGGTTTTATTGCCTAATGTCGTCGGTGCCTTCTTCAACTTGCCCGCCCGCTCCGCCTGCCACGCCTGCCAATGCAACCACCACGAGTCGGTGTGCTTGGTCGCATTTTCCTGCCATTCCAGCGGCTTGCCCGCCAGGCCGTCGCTGGTCTGGTAGCGCGCCTTGGGGTTGCCCGGCGGGTTGAGGATGCTCTGGATATGCCCGCTGCTCGACAGCACAAACTCCACCTTGCCGCCAAACAGCTGCGCCGACTTGTAGCAGGACTGCCACGGCGTGATGTGGTCGTTGGTGCCGGCCAATGAGTAGATATCGGCCGTGACCTGCTTGAGGTCGATCGGCGTGCCGCACACTTCCAGGGCATTGGCGCGCACCAGTGGGTTGTTCTTGAACAGTTCGATCAGGTCGCCGTGGAATGCCGCCGGCAAGCGCGTGGTGTCGTTGTTCCAGAACAGGATGTCGAACACCGGCGGCTCGTTGCCCAGCAGGTAGTTGTTGACCCAGTAGTTCCAGATCAGGTCGTTGGGGCGCATCCAGGCAAACACCTTGGCCATGTCGCGGCCTTCCAGCACGCCGGCCTGGTAGGAGTGGCGCTTGGCCGCTTCCAGCGTCTGCTCGTCGACGAACAGCGCCACCTGGGTGTCCAGGGTGGTGTCCAGCACGCTCACCAGCAGGGTCAGGGCGTTGACCTTCTTCTCCCCCAGCGCCGCGTAGTGGCCGAGCAGGGCGGTGCAGGTGATGCCGCCGGAGCAGGCGCCGAGCATGTTGATGTCTTGGCTGCCGGTAATCGCGGTGACCACATCGACCGCTTCCTTGAGCGCCTCGATATAGGTCGACAGGCCCCACTCGCGCTGGGCCTTGGTCGGGTTGCGCCAACTGACGATAAACGTCTGCTGGCCGTTGCGCAGGCAGAAGCGCGCCAGGCTCTTATCCGGGCTCAGGTCGAAGACATAGAATTTGTTGATCTGCGGTGGCACCACCAGCAGCGGGCGTTCGTGGACCTGTTCGGTGATCGGCTTGTACTGGATCAGCTCCAGCACGTCATTGCGAAACACCACCGAACCTTCGCTGGTACCCAGGGACTTGCCGACCTCAAACGCGCCCATGTTGACCTGGCTCGGCATGCCGCCGTTGTGAACCATGTCCTTGGCCAGGTGGGACAGGCCGTCGAGCAGGCTTTTGCCGCCGGTTTCAAAGAAGCGCTTGACCGCCGCCGGGTTGGCCGCCGTGTTGGAGGGGGCCATGGCTTCGGTCATCAGGTTGATCACGAAGTGACCGCGGCTGATGTCCTGTTCCGACAGGTTGCTGTCACCGATCCAGTCGTGCAGTTCCTTGCGCCACGCCAGGTAGGTTTGCAGGTAACGCTTGTAGAGTGGGTTCTGGCTCCAGGCCGGGTCGTGAAAGCGACGGTCATCGCTTTCGGGCACCAGCGCGGATTTGCCGAACATCACATTTTTCAATTCGACGCCAAAGTGGGCAACATGCTTGACGCTGTGCAACGGTTGTCTGATGGCTTGGCTCAGCACCATCTTCGCTGAGGCCAATAAGTCCTTTTTACGTAACGCGATGATCGGGTTCAGCCCCAAGGTGTTTTCCGAGGCCTGGCGTTTCAAGTCATCGTTATTCTTGTTACTCATCTACGACGCTCCATTGTCCGAAAGACGAGTACCGGGTACCGCTGCGCACCACGTTTCGATACACAACACAAGCCAGGTACTGCGACTCGGGTGACCGTTGATACCGCATCGTCAAATGCAGGGAACTTGCCAGTTCCATTGGTTACCCGAGTTTAATTTTTTTCGCAAGCGGGCCAATCGTTGGCCACAGGAGTGGGCATTCAAGCAGATGGAATTAGAAAATGCCCTCTAAAGCGCAAGAAGCCTGGGCTAGAGCATCAGCCGCACGACTGACTGATCCGGGTCGCGGGTTTTTCCGGCCGCTTTGAGTTCGGCGAGGTAATCGGTCCACAGCGCATCCTGACGCACGGCCAATTGGTAGAGGTAGTCCCAGGTGAACAATCCGCTGTCGTGTCCGTCGTCGAAGATCAATTTCAGTGCGTACTGACCGGCCGGTTCGATCTTGTTCAAGCGCACGTTGAGCTTGCCGAATTGCAGGATGGGTTTGCCGTGGCCCTGGACTTCGGCGGAAGGCGAATGTACCCGTAGGAATTCGGCGGGCAACTGGTAGGCCTCGTCGGGCCCGTAGGTGAGGCCGAGGGTGTTGGAGGTTTTGTGCAGGTTTACAGCAGTAGGAAATTTCGACATTGATGAGATCCTGAATAAACCGGCTTCAAAATGTGGGAGGGGGCTTGCCCCCGATGGCGGTCGGTCAGACAGATGTATGCTGACTGACACACCGCTATCGGGGGCAAGCCCCCTCTCACATTGAAGCAAAGCAGTGCTGTGTGAGGCTTACAGGATATAGCGAGACAGATCTTCGTTCTGCGCCAATTCGCCCAAGTGGCTGTTGACGTAGGCGGCGTCGATCTGGATCGCTTCGCCATTCTGCGCACCGGCCAGGTCGCCGGCGCTGAACGACACTTCCTCGAGCAGGCGCTCCAGCAAGGTGTGCAGGCGACGGGCGCCGATGTTCTCGGTCTTCTCGTTGACCTGCCAGGCGATTTCCGCCAGGCGCTTGATGCCGTCCGGCAGGAACTCGATGGCGAGGCCTTCGGTTTTCAGCAGCTCGCGGTATTGCTCGGTGAGCGAGGCATGCGGCTCGCTGAGGATGCGTTCGAAGTCGCCCGGGGTCAGCGCCTTGAGCTCCACGCGAATCGGCAGGCGGCCTTGCAGCTCCGGCACCAGGTCGCTTGGCTTGCTCAGGTGGAACGCACCGGAGGCGATAAACAGGATGTGGTCGGTCTTGACCATGCCCAGCTTGGTGTTGACGGTGCAGCCTTCGATCAGCGGCAGCAGGTCGCGCTGTACGCCCTCGCGGGACACGTCGACGCCACCGGAGTTACCGCGCTTGGCCACCTTGTCGATCTCATCGATAAACACGATGCCATGCTGCTCGACCGCTTCCAGGGCCTTGGCCTTGAGTTCTTCCTCGTTCACCAGGCGCCCGGCTTCTTCGTCGCGCACCAGTTTCAGCGCTTCCTTGACCTTGAGCTTGCGGCTTTTCTTCTTGCCCTTGCCCATGTTGGCGAACAGGTTCTGCAGCTGGCTGGTCATTTCTTCCATGCCGGGCGGCGCGGAGATGTCGACGCCGGACATTTCGGCGACTTCGATCTCGATTTCCTTGTCATCCAGCTGGCCTTCACGCAGGCGTTTGCGGAACAGCTGGCGAGTGTTGGAGTCCGAGGCTGGCGCGGCGTCTTCGTTGAAACCCATGCGCGCCGGTGGCAGCAGGGCGTCGAGGATACGTTCTTCGGCGGCGTCTTCGGCGCGGTGGCTGACCTTGGTCATTTCCTGTTCGCGCAGCAGCTTCAAGGCAGCGTCGGTCAGGTCACGAATGATCGACTCGACGTCGCGGCCCACGTAGCCGACTTCGGTGAACTTGGTCGCTTCGACCTTGATGAACGGGGCATTGGCCAACTTGGCCAGGCGCCGGGCGATTTCGGTTTTACCGACGCCGGTCGGGCCGATCATCAGGATGTTCTTGGGCGTTACTTCAACGCGCAGTTCTTCCGGCAGTTGCATCCGGCGCCAGCGGTTACGCAGCGCGATGGCAACGGCGCGCTTGGCATCGTCCTGGCCGATGATATGGCGATTGAGTTCATGGACGATTTCGCGGGGAGTCATGGACATAATGTTTGGCGGTCCTCAAGCGGGAATAAGCCTACGGCTTACTCGGCGAGGTCCTGCTCCTCAATGGTGAAGTTGTGGTTGGTGAACACGCAGATATCGCCAGCGATACCCAGGGCGGTTTCGACGATTTCGCGGGCCGACAGGTCGGTTTTCTTCAACAGTGCGCTGGCTGCCGCTTGGGCATAGCCACCGCCGGAGCCCATGGCGATCAGGCCGTGTTCAGGCTCAACCACATCGCCGTTACCGGTGATGATCAGCGACGCGTCTTTGTTGGCAACGGCCAGCATGGCTTCGAGGCGGCTGAGGGAGCGGTCGGTACGCCATTCTTTGGCGAGTTCGACGGCGGCGCGAACCAGGTGGCCCTGGTGTTTTTCCAGTTGGCCTTCGAAACGTTCGAACAGGGTGAAGGCGTCTGCGGTGGCGCCGGCAAAGCCTGCGAGCACCTGGCCGTGGTACAGGCGACGCACTTTCTTCGCGTTGCCTTTCATCACGGTATTGCCAAGGGAAACCTGGCCGTCGCCGCCCATGACGACTTTGCCGTGGCGACGTACTGAAACGATGGTGGTCAAGGGGAGAGTCTCCACGCAGCGGGGCGAAAATGCCCTGGTGGGAACTGATATGGGGGTAGCGGGGATGATTTCAACCTTGGGAGGTTGGTACGGACGAATGGTGTCTATTGGTCTGACACCCTTTCGAGAACCGCCTAAAACCAATGTGGGAGGGGGCTTGCCCCCGATCGCGGTGTATCAGTCGCCGAAAATATTGACTGATCTACCGCTATCGGGGGCAAGTCGAATCGTCGCACCGCCCCTCCCACATTTTGATTGGTGTTGGCTTTAGGTCAGCGGCTCTGGCGCTGTTGTAACAACAGGTTGCTAAAGCCCGCGCCGGCCAATTGTTTCTGCGCCACGGTCAGTTGCTCGCGGTTGCTGAACGGGCCCACCAACACTCGATACCACGTTGCCTCCTTCACCGTGCCGGACTCCACCGTGACCGCCTGGCCCAGCAGGATGATCTGTGCACGCACGCGATCGGCGTCCGCCTGTTTCGGGAACGAGCCCGCCTGCAGGAAGAACTTGGTCACCGGCGCGGCCTTGGTGGTCGCAACCGGCGGCGGTGGCGGCGGGGTGATCCCGGCCAGCGCGGCCTGGGCCCGTGCCGTGTCGATTTTGGCCGCTTCCGCCGGAGTGACCGGCGTGGTCGGTACTTGCGGCGTCGGCAGGGTTTTCTCCGGCACGGCGTCGGGCGGCACGATCACTTCCGATTCCGGCAGCAGGGTGTAGAAGTCGTACTTGGGCTTCACCGGCGCGGTCGGGCTTGGCGCGGTCTTGTTGGCCTCGGCCATTTTCGTGGCTTTTTGCTGCTCCTGTTTGACCCGTTTGACGTCATCGCCCTGGCCGGGGTCCAGCTTCATCAGGAATACGATAAACGCGCCGACCGTGAGGCCGATGGCCATCCACAACCAGCCCGGAATGGGCTTCTTCGCCGGTGCCTGGTAGCGGCTGGCGCCGCGCTTGGGTGTAGGTTTTTTCTTGGCAGCCAACTTACATACGCTCCAGAGTTTCCAGGCCCAACAGTTCCAGGCCTTGCTTGAGGGTCCGTCCAGCCAGTGCGGCGAGGCGCAGGCGACTCTGCTTGTGGGCTTCGTCGTCGGCGGTGAGGATCGGGCAGTTCTCGTAGAAGCTGGAGAACAGCCCGGCGACTTCGTACAGGTAGGTGCAGAGGATGTGCGGCGTGCCTTTCTCGCCGACGCTGTTCAGCACTTCGCCGAATTGCGCCAGCTTGGCGCCCAGTTCCTGTTCCTGGGGCGCTTGCAATACGATCTGCCCTTGCACTTCGCTGAAGTCCTTGCCCAGCTTGCGGAACACCCCGGCCACGCGGGTGTAGGCGTACAGCAGGTACGGCGCGGTGTTGCCTTCGAAGTTGAGCATCAGCTCGAAGTTGAAGCTGTAGTCGCTGGTGCGGTGCTTGGACAGGTCGGCGTATTTCACCGCGCCAATGCCCACCACGCGGGCAATGTTGCGCAGGTCGGCGTCCGCCAGCTCCGGGTTCTTTTCCTTCACCAGGTTGTAGGCACGTTCCTGGGCTTCGTTCAGCAGGTCGATCAGCTTCACGGTGCCGCCGTCGCGGGTCTTGAACGGGCGGCCGTCGGCGCCGTTCATGGTGCCGAAGCCCATGTGTTCCATGTGCATCGGGTGCGTGACGAAACCGGCGCGGCGCGCCACTTCGAACACCTGCTGGAAGTGCAGGGCCTGGCGCTGGTCGACGAAATACAACGCGCGATCCGCCTTGAGCACGCCGCTGCGGTAGCGCACGGCGGCCAGGTCGGTGGTGGCGTAGAGGTAGCCGCCATCGGCCTTGACGATGATCACCGGCAGCGGCTCGCCCTCGGCGGTCTTGAATTCTTCGAGGAACACGCACTGCGCGCCGTTGCTTTCCACCAGCAGGCCTTTGGCCTTGAGGTCGTTGACCACGTTGATCAGGTCGTCGTTGTAGGCGCTTTCGCCCATGACGTCGGCCATGGTCAACTTGACGTTGAGCAGTTCGTAGATGTGCTGGCAGTGGGCCAGCGAGATATCGCGAAAACGCGACCACAGCTCCAGGCATTCCGTGTCGCCGGCTTGCAGCTTGACCACCAGGCCACGGGCGCGGTCGGCGAACGCTTCGGATTCGTCGAAACGCTTCTTCGCGGCGCGGTAGAAGTTTTCCAGGTCCGACAGCTCGTTGCTGGTGATCGGGTTTTCCTGCAGGTAGGCCATCAGCATGCCGAACTGGGTGCCCCAGTCACCGACGTGGTTCTGACGGATCACGGTGTCGCCGAGAAACTCCAGCACCCGCGCCACGCCGTCGCCGATGATGGTCGAGCGCAGGTGGCCGACGTGCATCTCTTTGGCCAGGTTGGGCGCCGACAGGTCGATGGCCACGCGCTCGGCAGGGCCGGCCTTGCGCACGCCGATTTTGGCATCGGCCAGCGCCGCGTCCAGGCGCGAAGCCAGGGCCTCGGTGTTCTGGAAGACATTGATAAAGCCCGGGCCGGCGATTTCGGCCTTGCTCACCTGCGGGTCGGCCGGCAGCGCGGCGATAATTTTCTCCGCCAGGTCGCGCGGCTTCATGCCGGCCGGCTTGGCCAGCATCATCGCGATGTTGCTGGCGAAGTCACCGTGGGTCTTGTCGCGGGTGTTTTCCACCTGGATCGCCGGCGTCAGGCCTTCAGGCAACACACCTTCGTTGACGAGTTGGGTGAGGGCTTGTTGGATCAGCTGGCGAATGGTGTCTTTCATGGTGTTCTCTTTCGACCGCAAGCGGTGGCGCGCGATGCGCAGGTGGAAAAACTGGGCATTATCCGTGGCGAGGGCGGGCTTGCCAACCGTTCCAGACCTGCGGGGCTTTTTAAGGGCATCCTGCCCACTTGTAGGAGCGAGCTTGCTCGCGAAAATCGTCAACGATAACGCGGATATTCGGGTTTACGTGGCGCTCTCGGGGTTTTCGCGAGCAAGCTCGCTCCTACAGGGCTAGTACAAATCGACCGGGTCCACATCCAACGACCATCGCACCTGGCGACCGCTGGGCATTTGCTCCAGCGCAAGTAACCAGCTACTTAACAGCCGATGCAGCGGTGCGCGGGACGTTGCCTGCAAGAGTAGCTGAGCGCGGTAGCGTCCGGCGCGGCGTTCCATGGGCGCGGGCACCGGGCCGAGCAATTCGATGCCGCTCAGGCCTAACTCGCCGAGCAGGCGCTCGGCGGCGCTGCAGGCTTCATCGAGAAAACCTTCCGCCTGCCCTGGCTTGTGCGCCTCGGCGCGCAGCAGCGCGAGGTGGGCAAAAGGCGGCAGGCCGGCGGCGCGGCGTTCGCTCAAGGCCTGCTCGGCAAACGCGAAATAACCTTGTTCGGTCAGTTGGATCAGCAGCGGATGGTCGGCCAGGTGGGTCTGGATGATCACCTTGCCCGGCTCTTCGGCGCGCCCGGCACGGCCGGCGACCTGCACGATCAACTGCGCCATGCGCTCGCTGGCGCGGAAGTCGCCGGAGAACAAGCCGCCGTCGGCATCCAGGATCGACACCAGGGTCACCCGTGGGAAGTGATGCCCCTTGGCCAGCATCTGCGTGCCTACCAGGATGCACGGCTGGCCCTTCTGGATGGTGGCGAACAGCTGGTTCATCGCGTCCTTGCGCGAGGTGCTGTCGCGATCGACCCGCAGCACCGGGTAGTCCGGGAACAGGATGCCCAGACGTTCTTCGGCGCGTTCGGTGCCCGCGCCGACCGGTCGCAGGTCGACTTTGCCGCATTGCGGGCAATGGCGCGGTACTCGTTCCACATGGCCGCAGTGATGGCAGCGCAACTCGCCATGGCGCTGGTGTACGGTCATGCGCGCATCGCAGCGTTCGCATTCGGACATCCAGCCGCAGTCATGGCACAGCAAGGTCGGCGCGAAGCCGCGACGGTTGAGAAACACCAGGACTTGCTGGCCGGCGGCGAGGGTCTGGCCGATGGCTTGTTGCATCGGCCCGGAAATACCGCTGTCCAATGGCCGGCTTTTTACATCCAGGCGTAGGAAGCGCGGTTGCTTGGCGCCGCCTGCGCGCTCATTCAGGCGCAGCAGGCCATAGCGGCCGGTGTAGGCGTTATGCAGGCTTTCCAGGGACGGCGTGGCCGAACCCAGCACGATCGGAATGTCTTCCTGACGCGCCCGCACCAGGGCCAGGTCGCGGGCGTGGTAGCGCAGGCCTTCCTGCTGTTTGTACGAACCGTCGTGTTCTTCGTCGATGATGATCAGCCCGGGATTTTTCATCGGGGTGAACAGCGCCGAGCGGGTGCCGATAATAATGTCGGCCTCGCCGTCCCGCGCCGCCAGCCACGATTCCAGGCGTTCACGGTCGTTGACCGCCGAATGCACCAGGGCGATGCGTGCGTTGAAACGCTGCTCGAAACGCGCCAGGGTCTGCGGGCCGAGGTTGATCTCGGGGATCAGCACCAGCGCCTGTTTGCCCGCTTGCAGGGTTTCGCGGATCAACTGCAGATAGACTTCGGTCTTGCCGCTGCCGGTCACGCCGGCCAGCAGGAACGCGTGAAAGCAGTCAAAACCTGCGCGAATGGCTTCATAGGCCGCACGTTGCTCGGGGTTCAGCGGCAATTCCGGTTGGGCCAGCCAGTGTTCATGGCGCGGGTCCGGGGCGTGCTTGCGGATCTCGACCTGCACCAGGCCTTTGGCGAGCAGCAGGTCGAGGCTGTCTTTGCTCAGCATCAGCTTGCTCAAGAGCTGGTGGGCCACGCCATGGGGATGCTGCGCCAGTGTCGCCAGGGCGTCACGCTGACGCGGGGCGCGGGCGATGCGCGGGTCGTCGAGACGCGCGCCGGGCACCGTCGACCAGAAGCGTTCCTGGCGCGCTTCGGCCAGCTCGCCCTGGCGCAGCAGCACCGGCAGCGCCCAGCTCAAGGTGTCGCCCAGGCTGTGCTGGTAATACTGGGCGGTCCACAGGCACAGCTTGAACAACGCCGGCGGCAGCGGCGGCGTGGTGTCGAGGATGGCCACGGCCGGCTTGAGCTTTTCCGCTGGCACTTCACTGTGATCGGCCACTTCCACCAGGATGCCGATCATTTCCCTGCGCCCGAACGGCACCCGCACCCGCATGCCTGGCTGCAACTGCGCCCGCAGCACGCCGGCCGGGGCCCGGTAGTCGAACAGGCGGCGCAGGGGCGAGGGCAGGGCTAGGCGCAAAATGGCGTCGGGCACGCAGGGGTTCTCTATAAAGGAGGGTGATGACGAAGGGCGGGAGCCTAGCAGACGAGGGATGCGTTGGGTATGCCGCGGTTTTCGGATGAAAGGGGCTTTGGTGTGCTGAATCGATGCAGAGCGGCGCTTGCGCGTTTAAAAAGGTCTGGTAGAATCCGCGGCCTAATTACGTGCGGTATTCGACAATGGTGTCGAGTGGCGGCACGCTAGCCTGAGGAAGTCACCATGAAAGCCGGTATCCATCCAGCGTACGAAACCATCGAAGTCACCTGCAGCTGCGGCAACAAGTTCGAAACCCGTTCGAACCTGTGCAAGCCACTGGGCACTGACGTATGCAACGAGTGCCACCCGTTCTACACCGGTAAGCAGAAAACTCTGGACACTGGCGGCCGTGTACAGCGCTTCGCAGATCGCTTTGGTGCTTTCGGCAAGAAGCCTGCTACTCCAGCAGAGTAAGGCTCAAAGGCCCTATGGGCTTTTGCCAGCTGTTGAAAAAGGCGCCCCTTGCGGGCGCCTTTTTTGTGCCCGCGATTTGGCTGGCGGCAGCCCAGGCCGGCCTCGGTCATCAGGCTTTGCTCGGCTAAGCAGGCACTCCAGCGCAGTTGCAGTGGTTGAAATCGACACTCGAGGAAAAATTGTAGACATTTTTTAAGTCGATTGTGAACAGTTGAGCCCTTGTGTCCCGTGGCTCTTGGCCGAAAGTCGTAGTGTACGGCGCTTGACACCGGTGACTGCCCAGTCTTGTAGGGGCTTTACGACACGAGTATCCTCGGCGGTCCGTCGACCAACAGTAAAAGCGGAATGCCGATATGTCTGATTTGAAAACTGCCGCTCTCGAATATCATGCCCTTCCTCGTCCAGGAAAGCTGAGTGTAGAGCTCACCAAAGCCACTGCCACCGCTCGCGACCTGTCGCTGGCCTACAGCCCTGGCGTTGCCGAGCCCGTCCGTGAAATCGCCCGTGACCCTGAGTTGGCGTACAAATACACCGGCAAAGGCAACCTGGTTGCAGTGATTTCCGATGGCACCGCGATTCTTGGCCTGGGTAACCTCGGCCCATTGGCTTCCAAGCCAGTCATGGAAGGTAAAGGCGTGCTGTTCAAGCGCTTTGCCGGCATCGATGTGTTCGACATCGAAGTCGATTCCGAGAGCCCGCAGGCTTTCATCGACACCGTCAAGCGCATTTCCATCACCTTCGGTGGCATCAACCTGGAAGACATCAAGGCACCTGAGTGCTTCGAGATCGAAAAGGCTCTGATCGAACAGTGCGACATTCCGGTATTCCACGATGACCAGCACGGCACCGCGATCGTTACCGCGGCCGGCATGATCAACGCCCTGGAAATCGCTGGCAAAACCCTGGCTGACGCCAAGATCGTCTGCCTGGGCGCTGGCGCTGCGGCCATCTCGTGCATGAAGCTGATCGTCAGCATGGGCGCCAAGCTGGAAAACATCTACATGGTCGACAGCAAGGGCGTGATCCAGTCCGAGCGTACCGACCTGAACCAGTACAAGGCGATGTTTGCGCATCCGTCCTCCAAGCGCACCCTGGCTGAGGCCCTCGACGGTGCCGACGTATTCGTCGGCCTGTCCGGTCCGAACCTGCTGAGCGCTGAAGGCCTGAAGGCCATGGCAGCCAACCCGATCGTGTTCGCCTGCTCCAACCCGGACCCAGAAATCGCGCCGGAACTGGCACACGCCACCCGCGACGACGTGATCATGGCGACCGGCCGTTCGGACTACCCGAACCAGGTCAACAACGTGCTGGGCTTCCCGTTCATCTTCCGCGGTGCCCTGGACGTTCGCGCCAAGCGCATCAACGAAGAAATGAAAGTGGCGGCCGCCAACGCCCTGCGTGAACTGGCCAAGCTGCCGGTGCCTCAGGACGTGTGCGATGCCTACGGTGGCGCCAAGCTGGAATTCGGTCGTGAGTACATCATTCCGAAACCAATGGACAAGCGCCTGATCACCGTGATCTCCGACGCCGTGGCCAAAGCTGCGATCGAGACCGGTGTGGCCACCCTGCCGTATCCGAAAAACTACCCGCTGCAAAGCGTGGATGATGTGTTCAACGGCTAAGCCGTTGTAGCGCACCAACAAAAAGCCCCGGCTCTTGCGAGTCGGGGCTTTTTGCTGTCTGGCGATTGACGCAAGCCTTGTGCAGATCCACATGTGGGAGGGGGCTTGCCCCCGATGGCGGACTGTCAGTCAATGAACCTGGTGACTGACACACCGCCATCGGGAGCAAGCTCCCTCCCACAGGGTTGACCGCATGGGCTTAGAAGAGGTCGATCGGTGCCGCCTCATCCGCCGGCAGCGGGCTGCCCGGCGCCACGCCATTGCCCAGCTCGTTGATCGACGGCGGCGTGTCCTCGCTCTTGAACAGCTCGAAGTACGCATTCGGCGTGCTCGGCGATGCTGCGCGGCCACTGACCGGGTCGATCCGCAGGCTGAGGATGCCTTCCGGTTCCGGCTGGGTATGCAGCGGCTTGTCCTTCAAGGCGGCGCCCATGTAGCTCATCCAGATCGGCAGCGCGACGGTACCGCCGAACTCGCGGCGGCCGAGGCTTTCCGGCTGGTCGTAGCCGGTCCATACGGTGGTCACGTAGTCGGCGTTGTAGCCGGAGAACCAGGCGTCCTTGGATTCGTTGGTGGTACCGGTCTTGCCCGCGATGTCCGCGCGGCCCAGGGCCAGTGCACGGCGGCCGGTGCCTTTCTTGATTACGTCTTCCAGGATGCTGTTGAGGATGTAGGTGGTGCGGCCATCCACCACACGTTCGGCCACTGCCGGCGCTTGCGGTTCAGGCGCGGCGCTCGGGTTCGCCGCCGGCGTGACGCCTGGGGTCGGTTCGATGGTGATACCGCCGTTGCTCGGTGCGGCCAGGCCATCGCTGGCGGCCACGCCGTTGACCACATCACCCGGCACCCGTGGCGGGTTGGCGGTGAACAGGGTGTCGCCATTGCGGCTTTCGATCTTGTCGATCAGGTACGGCGTGATCTTGTAGCCGCCGTTGGCAAACGTGCTCCAGCCGGTGGCGATTTCCATCGGCGTGAGGGTCGCCGTCCCCAGGGCCAGGGACAGGTTCGGCGGCAGGTCCGCCTTGTTGAAGCCAAAGCGGGTGATGTAGTCGATGGTCTTGCCCACGCCCATCGCCTGCAGCAAGCGGATCGACACCAGGTTGCGCGACTTGTACAGCGCCTCGCGGATGCGGATCGGGCCGAGGAAGGTGTTGGTGTCGTTCTTCGGACGCCAGACCTTGTCCAGGTACTCGTCGACAAACACGATCGGTGCATCGTTGACCAGGCTGGCGGCGGTGTAGCCGTTGTCCAGGGCGGCACTGTAGACGAACGGCTTGAAGCTCGAACCCGGCTGGCGCTTGGCCTGGGTGGCACGGTTGTAGTTGCTCTGCTCGAACGCGAAGCCGCCGACCAGGGCACGGATCGCGCCGTTCTGCGGGTCGAGGGAGACCAGGGCGCCTTGGGCGACCGGCACCTGGCTGAATTTCAGGCTGTCGTCCTTCTGGCGTTGCACGCGGATCAGATCACCCACCTGCGCCACGTCCGACGGCTGCTTGGGCATCGGCCCCATGCTGTTGGTGTTCAGGAATGGGCGCGCCCATTTCATGCTGTCCCACGCCACATGCGCTTCGCCGGTGCGGGTCAGTACCTGCACGCCGTCCTTCTTCACCTGGGTGACGATGGCCGGTTCCAGGCCGCTGATCGTGCGCTGTTTGCCGAGCTCGGTGGTCCAGGCGCTCAGGGTCTTGCCCGGCAGGCGCGATTCGGGGCCGCGGTAGCCATGGCGCTGGTCGTAGGTGATCAGGCCTTCATGCACCGCGTTGTTGGCGATTTCCTGCAAGTCGCTCGGAACGGTCGTGGTCACACGGAAGCCTTCGGTGTAGGCCTCGCTGCCATAACGGCCGACCATCTCGGCCCGTGCCATCTCCGCGATATAAGGGGCGTTCACTTCCGGGGTCGGTACGTGGTAACTGGCGTTCAGCGGCTCGGCCACTGCGCTTTCATAGGCGCTCTGGCTGATTTTGCCCAGCTTGTACATGCGCCCCAGAATCCAGTCGCGCCGCTCTTTGCTGCGTGCCGGGTTGGCCAGCGGGTTGAAGCGCGAGGGTGCCTTGGGCAGGCCGGCAATCATGGCCATCTGCGCCAGGCTGGCGTCGCGAATCGACTTGCCGTAGTAGACCTGGGACGCGGCTTCGATGCCGTAGGCGCGGTTGCCCAGGTAGATTTTATTGACGTACAGCTCAAGGATCTCGTCCTTGGTCAGCTGTCGCTCGATCTGCAGTGCCAGCAGGATCTCGGTGGCTTTGCGTGAAAAGCTGCGTTCGCTGGTGAGGAAGAAGTTCTTCGCCACCTGCATGGTGATCGTGCTGCCGCCGGATTGAATGTGTCCGCTTTTTACCAATTGCGTGGCGGCCCGCACCAGGCTGCTGGGGTCGACGCCATAGTGGTTGGCGAAATTATCGTCCTCGGCCGACAGCAGGGCGTTGATGAAGTTGGGTGGAATATCCGCGAAACGAATCGGGGTACGGCGCATTTCGCCGAACTCTGCGATCAGTTTTTCATCGCTGCTATAGACCCGCAAAGGAATCTGCAACTGAATGCTTCTCAGGGCCTCTACGGAGGGCAAACCCGGACTAAGGTAGAGGTAGGCGCCGCTGAGGACGAGCAGCAGCCCGCAAACGATGGCGACAATGGAGTACCCGAAAAACTTCAGCAGACGAATCAAGGCTTTTGGATTTCCAGAGAAAAGAATGGGTTAGGCGCCGGGGCATGCATGGCAAACGATGAATCGACCCTGGCTGCAGATAAAAAGCGGGAAAAAACGCTGGGCATTAAAGCATTTTCGGCTTGGGGCGTCATTCGCGCCTCGCAAACAAGGCGACCGAATGCACGCTGCCACGCGCCAATCAGGCGGTATGACAGGGAAAGTTTTAGGGAGTTTTATGGAAAAGGGATTTTTCAGGCGAAAAGTCGATACCGTCCTGGGTGTCGACATCCAGGACACCGGCATCCGGTTGATCGAGCTCGGCCGCTCGCCCACCGGCTACAACGTGCAAAGCTACGCCACGCAGGCGCTACCGCCCCAGGCGGTGGTCGACAGCAGCGTGCTCGACCTCGACGGCGTGGGGCAGACGTTGTCCCAGGCATTGGCCCGCTCGCGCACCTCGGCCCGCCAAGCGGCCGTAGCGGTGGCGGGAGCTTCGGTGATTACCCGGGTGATCGAGTTGGACGCGGGGCTCAGCGAGGAAGAAATGACCTGGATGATCCAGATGGAGGCCGACCAGTACATCCCTTATCCGCTGGATGAGATGGCCCTGGATTTCCAGGTTCGCGGGCCGTCGGCCCAGAATCTGGCGCGGGTTGATGTATTGCTCGCGGCGTGCCATAAGGCCCAGGTAGAGGCTCGGGTCGCGGTTTTGACCCTGGCTGGGCTGGTGCCGAAGGTGGTGGATGTGGAAGCATTTGCATTCGCACGCGCTTGCAGTCAGGATTTCGCCAGCTTCACGCCGGGCCATCGAGTCGATGGCGCACAATGGGCCGCGGATGCCCGCGGGATGGGAATTGCTTGCGGGTTGGCCCTGAGGAGTTTCGCTTGAAGACACTAATCAACCTTTTGCCCTGGCGCCAGGCGCTGGCGGAACGGCGGCGCAAATTCTTTCTGGGGTTGCTGCTGGCGTTTGTCTGCGTGGCGTTCGCAACCGTGTGGTTGGCCGATCAGGTGATCGACCGGGCGATCGATCGACAAGTGACGCGCAATAGCCACCTGGACAAGGACGCTGCCGTCCTCGACTCGCGCATCAAGACCATCGATGACCTGCAGGAACAAAGCCAGCAATTGGCGGAGCGCATGAAGGTCGTGCAGGACTTGAACGAAGCCCGCTCGGCCGGTGCCCAGCTCTTGGATCAGTTGGCCCGCGCGATGCCAGACGGCGTGCATTTGCACGAGGTCGTGGCGAAGGGCGATACGGTCAGCATCCGTGGCAGCGCCGATTCCAGTCAGGACATCGCCCAACTGATGCGCCGCCTGCAAGCCTCCGAAGGCGCCCACGCCACTCGGCTGCAACATGTGCGGATGGAAGATGGCCAGGGCAGCAACGAGTTTCAATTGATGGTGCGCCAGGGAGAGTCCGCCGAGGCTCAACCGTGAGCCTGCCCAGGCTCGACTTTTCCGCTCTCACCCACAACGCTGCGAAATGGCCCTTGCCCGCCAAGGTCGTGCTCGGCTGCGCGCTCGCCGGCCTGGTGCTGTTGGTGGGCGATGGGACGTACCTGAGTCCCTCGCGGCAACGGTTGCAGGCGGTCGAGGCGCAGGGCGTCGTCTTGCAGCGACAGGTGGCCCAGAAGGCTGGCCTTGCTGCCAGCATGGAGGCGCGCAGCCAGCAGCTTCAGGCGATGCAGGCGCGTTTTGCCGGGCTGATGCAGCAGTTGCCCGGTGCATCCGGGGTACCCGCATTGCTCGAAGATATCGCCCGGCTGGGGGCGGCCAATGGGGTGCTCGTCGACGCTATCGTGGTGTTGGATGAGCAGCCCCGGCCACTCTATATCGAGCAGCCGTTACGCCTGGGCGTCACCGGGGCTTATCACGACCTGGCGATGTTTGTGAGCGCTTTGGGCGGCTTACCGCGCATCGTCACGGTGCATGATGTGGCGCTTCGGGCTGATGCGGCCGGGTTGCGCCTGGAGTTGGTGGCCAAGACCTATCGCAATCCGTCGTCGGGCGGTCAGTCGACCCCGGCCGTCGAGCCGGGGCCGCGCTTTGTCTATGACGCGCTGGCCTTGCGTGATCCGTTCCAGCCGCGCGCCTTGCAGGTCGGTCACGTACCTGGCCGGCCCGCGCTCGCACCGGACCTCGGGCGTGCCCGTGGCGCCCTGGAAGGCATCGCCGTCGACCAGTTCGAAATGGTCGGCACGCTGTCCCGAGGCGCGCAGACCTTCGCCCTGCTGCGTGCCGCCGCCAGCGTCCACAGGCTGGCGGTCGGCGATTACCTGGGGCCGGACCACGGTCGGGTCACGGCTATTGATGAGGGCCATGTGGAATTGCTCGAATTGTTTCCCGATGAACAGGGCGCGTGGCTGGAACGCCCGCGAACCCTCGTGCTGAACGTCAACTCATAACGGAATCAAACAATGAAAAGGACTTTCTCGTCCTTCGGTGTGGCGCTATGGATAGCGTTCACGGCACCGATGGCTGCTGCTGTGCCCAATCGTGTGGATCTGATCCAGCTGCCGCCTCCCGGCGGTGCGGCATCAGGTACCTATACCGGCGACAAGCTGAACCTCAACTTCCAGAACATCGAGCTGCGCGCCGTGTTGCAGCAGATTGCCGATGTGGCGGGCCTGAATCTGGTCGCCAGCGACGATGTGCAAGGTTCGATCACCCTGCGGCTCAAGGACGTGCCTTGGGACCAGGCGCTGGACCTAGTGTTGCAAAGCAAGGGGCTGGACCAGCGGATAAAGGCCGGGGTGCTGTTGGTGGCGCCCGCCGACGAGTTGGCCGCGCGCGAGCTGCTGACGCTGGAGTCGCGCAAGCAGATGGCTGAACTGGCGCCATTGCGGCGCGAACTGTTGCAGGTCAATTACGCCAAGGCTGCGGACCTGGCCAAGTTGTTCCAATCGGTGACCGGCCTGGAAGGCACCACCGACGAACGCGGCTCGGTGGCGGTGGATGACCGCACCAACAACATCATCGCCTACCAGACCGGCGAACGCCTGGAAGAGCTGCGACGCATCGTGGCGCAGCTGGATATTCCGGTGCGCCAGGTGATGATCGAGGCGCGGATTGTCGAGGCCAATGTCGACTACGACAAAAGCCTGGGCGTGCGCTGGGGAGGGCGGATCAATCGCGGCAACTGGGGCGCTGGCGGTGTCGAGAAACCTCCGGAGCCAGGCACCGAGCCTGTGGAAAACCCGTCCGGCTCGCCCTTTGTCGACTTGGGGGCGCTCACTAACACCTCCGGGCTGGGGATCGCGTTTATTACCGACAACCTGCTGCTGGACCTGGAACTGACCGCGATGGAAAAAACCGGCAACGGCGAGATTGTCTCGCAGCCCAAGGTGGTCACGTCCGACAAGGAGACCGCGCGCATCCTCAAGGGCACCGAGATTCCCTACCAGGAGTCCAGCTCCAGCGGCGCCACCTCGGTGTCGTTCAAGGAGGCTTCGCTGTCCCTGGAAGTCACCCCGCAAATCACCCCCGACGACCGCGTGATCATGGAGGTCAAAGTCACCAAGGATGAGCCGGATTACCTGAACAAGCTCAACGACGTACCGCCGATCAAGAAAAACGAGGTCAACGCCAAGGTGCTGGTCAGGGACGGCGAGACCATCGTCATCGGCGGAGTTTTCTCCAATACCCAAAGCAAAGTGCTAGATAAAGTGCCATTTTTGGGCGATGTGCCGTATCTTGGCCGCCTTTTCCGGCGCGATGTGCTGGCAGAAAAAAAATCCGAGCTGCTGGTATTCCTGACTCCGCGTATTATGAATAACCAGGCGATTGCTGTGAGTCGTTGATTCTGTGCGAAATTTGATTCTTGTAGGACCGATGGGGGCTGGAAAAAGCACCATCGGCCGTTTGCTGGCCAAAGAGCTGCGCCTGCCATTCAAAGACTCCGATAAGGAAATTGAAGTGCGCTCGGGTGCCAATATCCCGTGGATCTTCGATAAGGAAGGCGAACTGGGCTTTCGTGACCGTGAGCAGGCGATGATTGCCGAGCTGTGCGCTTGCGATGGCGTGGTCCTGGCGACCGGCGGCGGTGCTGTGATGCGCGAGGAGAACCGCCGGGCATTGCATGCCGGTGGTCGGGTGGTCTATCTGCATGCGTCGGTCGAGCAGCAGGTGGGGCGCACCGCGCGTGATCGCAATCGCCCACTGCTGCGCACCGCCGACCCGGCGAAGACCCTGCGGGATCTGCTGGCGCTGCGCGATCCGCTGTATCGGGAAATCGCCGATCTGGTGGTGGAAACCGATGAGCGGCCACCTCGGATGGTGGTGCTCGACATTCTCGAGCGCCTGCAACGGCTGCCACCCCGTTAAAGCCAGGCCCGAAATGCGCTATTCTCGGCGGCGCGTCATCACCCTGCGGGGTGTGGCGTAGAGCCATCAGGCGACGTCGGATCACGACGTTGCCGGTCGTTAATACATCTTCAACGCGGGGACACATGCAGACACTTAAGGTCGATCTAGGCGAGCGCAGCTACCCGATCCATATTGGCGAAGGTCTGCTCGACCAGCCCGAGTTGCTCGCACCGCATATTGCCGGGCGGCAAGTGGCGATCATCTCCAACGAAACGGTCGCGCCGCTGTATCTTGAGCGTCTGAGCCGCAGCCTGGCGGCGTACTCGGTGATCTCCGTGGTGCTGCCCGACGGCGAAGCCCACAAGAACTGGGAAACCCTGCAACTGATCTTCGATGGCCTGCTGACCGCACGCCATGACCGGCGCACCACCGTGGTCGCCCTCGGTGGCGGCGTGATTGGTGACATGGCCGGTTTTGCGGCCGCCTGTTACCAGCGCGGCGTGGATTTCATCCAGGTGCCGACCACCTTGCTGTCCCAGGTCGATTCGTCGGTGGGCGGCAAGACCGGCATCAACCATCCGCTGGGCAAAAACATGGTGGGCGCGTTCTACCAGCCCCAGGCTGTGCTGATCGACACCGCGACCCTCAACACCTTGCCCCCGCGCGAGCTGTCGGCGGGCCTGGCGGAAGTCATCAAGTACGGGCTGATCTGCGACGAGCCGTTCCTGACCTGGCTGGAAGAACATGTCGACGCCCTGCGCGCGCTGGACCAGGTGGCGCTGACCGAAGCGATCTCCCGTTCCTGTGCGGCCAAGGCGCTGGTGGTGAATGCCGACGAACGGGAGTCCGGTGTACGGGCCACCTTGAACCTGGGCCACACCTTCGGCCATGCGATCGAAACGCACATGGGCTATGGTGTGTGGTTGCATGGGGAAGCCGTAGCGGCTGGCACAGTGATGGCATTGGAGATGTCGCAACGCCTGGGCTGGATCAGCGCCCAGGAGCGGGATCGGGGCATCCGCCTGTTCCAGCGCGCCGGGTTGCCGGTGATCCCGCCCGAGGAAATGAGCGAGGCGGATTTCCTCGAACATATGGCGATAGACAAGAAAGTGATCGACGGTCGACTGCGACTGGTGCTGCTGCGCCGCATGGGCGAAGCGGTGGTGACCGACGATTATCCGAAAGAGATTCTACAGGCCACGCTGGGAGCGGATTACCGCGCCCTGGCCCAGCTTAAAGGTTAATAAGAGCCCGATGACTAGTTTGCATGCCGACGAGGCGTTCCTCGGCCATTACCAGTTAAGCCACGACCCCTTCGCTCCACGGGTGCCTGGTTTCAAATTCTTCCCTGCGCAGCGCAAGCCGGTGCTCGGGCAGTTGCATCACCTGGCGCGCTACAGCCAGTTGTTGCTGGTCGTCACCGGCCCGCTGGGCAGCGGCAAGACCTTGCTGCGCCAGGCGCTGGTCGCCAGCACCAACAAGCAATCGGTGCAAAGCGTAGTGGTGTCGGCGCGTGGCGCCGGCGATGCGGCGGGCGTGCTGCGTCAGGTGGCCCAGGCCCTGGACGTTGCCAGCGCCGAGCCGAATGCGATTCTCAAGCAAGTGGTGCAACTGGGCCTGACCGGCCAGGAAGTCTACCTGCTGGTGGACGACGCCGAGCAGCTTGACGAGTCGGCCCTCGAAGCGCTGCTGGCGCTGGCGGCGGGTACGCCGGAAGGTCGTCCGCATGTGTTCCTGTTCGGTGAATCGTCCCTGATCGCCGCTCTGGAGCAGATCAGCGGCGAGCAGGAGCTGTTCCACGTCATCGAATTGCAGCCGTATGAAGAGGAAGAAACCCGCGAATATCTGGCACAACGCCTCGAAGGCGCCGGGCAGGGCATCGAACTTTTCTCCGCTCAGCAGATCTCTGATATTCACGAAAGCTCCGACGGCTGGCCTGGCACCATCAACCAGGTTGCCCGCGATGCGATGATTGAAGCCATGATTGCCAGCCGCTCTGCGGTCAAGCGTCCAAAGATGGGGTTCACTATGCCTAAAAAGCACGTATTGGCTATTTCCGCCGTTGTCGTGGTCGCTGTCGCCGCCGCCTGGTTGATCCCAGGTCGCAGCAAGGCACCGACGCCTGCCGGCGCGCCAACCGAACAGGCGCAGTTACCACTGGGTAAACCCACGCCGAATGTCGAGTTCGCCAACTCCGGCCAACCGACCAACCTGCCGATGGTCGGCCAGCCCGTCATGCGCGGCCCGCTCGCCGAAGCGGCCGGCGGTATCTCCGAAGGCGACGACGGCGTGCCAGTGGAAGGCTCCAGCAGCACACCGCCGACCGTGACCACCACCGCGCCGCCAGTGGGCGTGCCTGCCGGTCAACCGGCGGCAAAACCAACGCCTGTACCTGCGCCTACGGTCGCGACCGCCAAACCGGCGCCCGTCGCCAAGCCGGTCGCGCCAGCGCCTGTCGCCAAGCCAGCTCCGGCCCCGGCCGCCAAACCGGCGGAAAAACCGGTGACTGTCGCCAAGGCCGGCGCCACCGGCAGCAGCTGGTACACCAGCCAGCCCAGCGGTAACTTCGTGGTGCAGATCCTCGGCACCAGCTCCGAAGCCAATGCTCAAGCCTTCGTCAAAGAGCAGGGCGGCGAGTACCGTTATTTCAAGAAGGTGCTCAACGGCAAGCCGCTTTACGTGATCACTTACGGCAGCTTCTCCAGCCGTGCCGCCGCCGATACCGCTATCAAAGCCTTGCCAGCGAAGGTTCAGGCTGGTAAACCTTGGCCTCGCACTGTTGCCAGCGTTCAACAAGAACTGGCAGCAACTCGCTGAAGATTCGGCGGCCTTACCCAGGCCGCCCTCCCGGCACCTCAAAAAAAACCGCAAGTGCGTGCAGCCCTCAAGGCCGCGCGCATTGTGGTGTCTGCGTCACAGTGGCTTTTGAGTCGTAGCGGTCAAAATTAAAAAAGTTTTGACTAGCACAGCATATCGCTTTAAACCTTTCATAAATGCGACATAGATTTGCGACATCTCGTCGCTAAATTTGTGAGCGTCTGTGTCGGTGTGTACAATGACCTCCCTTTTGCCCCTGCAAAGCCGGCGAACGTTCGGTGTGGAAGGTAACTGGTTGAATTGAAAAGAAATTTGCCTCGATATAAGAGGCAGCCTGGTGAGAAAGTGTCTATGAAAGCAGGTCTGTACCAACCCGATGAATTCAAGGATAACTGCGGTTTCGGCCTGATTGCCCATATGCAGGGCGAGCCCAGTCATACCCTTTTGCAAACGGCCATCGAGGCCCTGACCTGCATGACCCACCGCGGTGGGATCAACGCCGACGGCAAGACCGGTGACGGTTGTGGCTTGCTCATTCAAAAGCCCGACCTGTTCCTGCGCGCCATCGCCAAACAGCATTTCGCGGTCGAGCTGCCCAAGCAGTACGCCGTGGGCATGGTGTTTTTCAACCAGGACCCGGTCAAAGCCGAAGCCGCTCGCGAGAACATGAACCGCGAAATCCTCGCGGCCGGCCTGCAACTCGTCGGCTGGCGCAAAGTGCCGATCGACACCAGCGTGCTCGGCCGCCTGGCCCTGGAGCGCCTGCCGCAGATCGAACAAGTGTTCATCGCAGGCGACGGCCTGAGCGACCAGGACATGGCGATCAAGCTGTTCACCTCGCGTCGTCGCTCGTCCGTGTCGAATGCCGCCGACACCGACCACTACATCTGCAGCTTTTCGCACAAGACCATCATTTATAAAGGCCTGATGATGCCGGCGGACTTGACCGCCTTCTATCCGGACCTGAGCGATGAGCGCCTGCAAACCGCGATCTGCGTGTTCCACCAGCGCTTCTCCACCAACACCCTGCCGAAATGGCCGCTGGCCCAGCCATTCCGCTTCCTCGCCCACAACGGCGAGATCAACACCATCACCGGCAACCGCAACTGGGCCGTGGCCCGTCGCACCAAGTTCGCCAACGATTTGATGGACCTGGAAGAGCTCGGCCCGCTGGTCAACCGCGTCGGCTCCGACTCCTCCAGCATGGACAACATGCTCGAACTGATGGTCACCGGCGGCATCGACCTGTTCCGTGGCGTGCGGATGATCATTCCGCCTGCGTGGCAGAACGTCGAGACCATGGACCCCGATCTGCGGGCGTTCTATGAGTACAACTCGATGCACATGGAACCGTGGGACGGCCCGGCCGGCGTGGTCATGACCGACGGCCGCTACGCGGTGTGCCTGCTCGACCGTAACGGTCTGCGCCCGGCGCGTTGGGTGACCACCACCAACGGTTTCATCACCCTCGCGTCGGAAATCGGCGTGTGGAACTACCAGCCGGAAGATGTGATCGCCAAAGGCCGCGTCGGCCCTGGCCAGATCCTCGCCGTGGACACCGAAACCGGGCAGATCCTCGACACCGATGCGATCGACAACCGCTTGAAGTCCCGTCACCCGTACAAGCAATGGCTGCGCAAGAATGCCCTGCGCATCCAGGCGACCATGGAAGACAACGACCACGGTTCGGCGTTCTACGACATCGACCAGCTCAAGCAGTACATGAAGATGTACCAGGTCACGTTCGAAGAGCGCGACCAGGTGCTGCGTCCGCTCGGCGAGCAAGGCTACGAGGCGGTCGGCTCGATGGGCGACGACACGCCGATGGCCGTGCTGTCCCAGCGCGTTCGCACGCCATACGACTATTTCCGCCAGCAGTTCGCCCAGGTGACCAACCCACCGATCGACCCGCTGCGTGAAGCCATCGTGATGTCCCTGGAAGTGTGTCTCGGCGCCGAGCGCAACATCTTCCAGGAATCGCCTGAGCACGCCTCCCGCGTGATCCTCAGCTCGCCGGTCATTTCCCCGGCCAAGTGGCGTTCGCTGATGACCCTGGAGCGTCCGGGCTTCGACCGCCAGATCATCGACCTGAACTACGACGAGAGCCTCGGCCTTGAAGCCGCGGTGCGCAATGTCGCGGACCAGGCCGAAGAAGCCGTGCGCGCCGGGCGTACCCAGATCGTGCTGACCGACCGTCACATCGCACCGGGCAAGCTGCCGATCCACGCCTCCCTGGCCACCGGCGCGGTCCATCACCGCCTGACCGAAAAAGGCCTGCGCTGCGACTCCAACATCCTCGTGGAAACCGCCACCGCCCGCGACCCGCATCACTTCGCGGTGCTGATCGGTTTCGGCGCCTCGGCGGTGTACCCGTTCCTCGCCTACGAAGTGCTCGGTGACCTGATCCGTACCGGTGAAGTGCTGGGCGACCTCTACGAGGTGTTCAAGAACTACCGCAAAGGCATCACCAAGGGCCTGCTGAAGATCCTGTCGAAGATGGGCATCTCCACCGTCACTTCCTACCGTGGCGCGCAGTTGTTCGAGGCCATTGGCCTGTCGGAAGAAGTCTGCGAGCTGAGCTTCCGTGGCGTACCGAGCCGCATCAAGGGTGCGCGTTTCGTCGACATCGAAGCCGAGCAGAAAGCCCTGGCGGCCGAAGCCTGGAGTGCGCGCAAGCCGATCCAGCAAGGCGGCCTGCTCAAGTTCGTACACGGTGGCGAGTATCACGCCTACAACCCGGACGTGGTCAGCACCCTGCAAGCCGCCGTGCAGCAGGGCGACTACGCCAAGTTCAAGGAATACACCGCGCTGGTGGATAACCGCCCGGTGTCGATGATCCGCGACCTGTTCAAGGTGAAAACCCTGGATACGCCGCTGGCCCTCAGCGAAATCGAACCGCTCGAATCGGTCCTCAAGCGCTTCGACTCCGCCGGTATTTCCCTGGGCGCCTTGTCGCCCGAGGCGCACGAAGCCCTGGCCGAAGCCATGAACCGCCTGGGTGCGCGTTCCAACTCCGGCGAAGGCGGCGAAGACCCGGCGCGCTATGGCACCATCAAGAGCTCGAAAATCAAGCAAGTGGCGACTGGCCGTTTCGGTGTAACCCCGGAATACCTGGTCAACGCCGAAGTGCTGCAGATCAAAGTCGCCCAGGGCGCCAAGCCCGGTGAAGGCGGCCAGCTGCCAGGCGGCAAGGTCAACGGTCTGATCGCCAAGCTGCGTTATGCGGTGCCGGGCGTGACCCTGATCTCGCCACCGCCGCACCACGACATCTACTCGATCGAAGACTTGTCGCAGCTGATTTTCGACCTCAAACAAGTCAACCCGCAGGCCCTGGTCTCGGTGAAACTGGTGGCGGAAGCCGGCGTGGGCACGATCGCCGCCGGTGTGGCCAAGGCCTATGCCGACCTGATCACCATCTCCGGCTACGACGGCGGCACCGGCGCTTCGCCGCTGACCTCGATCAAGTATGCTGGCGCTCCGTGGGAGCTGGGCCTGGCCGAGACGCACCAGACCCTGCGCGGCAACGACCTGCGCGGCAAAGTCCGAGTGCAAACCGACGGCGGCCTGAAAACCGGCCTCGACGTGATCAAGGCCGCGATCCTCGGCGCCGAAAGCTTCGGCTTCGGCACCGCGCCGATGATCGCCCTGGGCTGCAAATACCTGCGCATCTGCCACCTGAACAACTGCGCCACCGGCGTCGCCACTCAGAACGAGAAGCTGCGCAAGGATCACTACATCGGCACCGTCGACATGGTGGTGAATTTCTTCACCTACGTCGCCGAAGAAACCCGTGAGTGGCTGGCCAAGCTGGGCGTGCGCTCCCTCGAAGAGCTGATCGGCCGCACCGATCTGCTGGACATCCTCGAAGGCCAGACCGCCAAGCAACAACACCTGGACCTGACGCCGCTGTTGGGCAGCGATCACATCCCGGCCGACAAGCCGCAATTCTGCCAGGTGGACCGCAACCCACCGTTCGACAAGGGCCTGCTGGCCGAGAAGATGGTCGAGATGGCCGCTTCGTCGATCAACGACGCCAGCGGCGGCGAATTCAGCCTGGACATTTGCAACTGCGACCGTTCCATCGGCGCACGCATCTCCGGCGAAATCGCGCGCAAGCACGGTAACCAGGGCATGGCCAAGGCGCCGATCACCTTCCGCTTCATGGGCACCGCGGGCCAGAGCTTCGGCGTGTGGAACGCCGGTGGCCTGCACATGTACCTGGAAGGTGACGCCAACGACTACGTGGGCAAGGGCATGACCGGCGGCAAGCTGGTGATCGTTCCGCCTAAAGGCAGCGTCTACAAGACCCAGGACAGTGCCATCATCGGCAACACCTGCTTGTACGGCGCCACCGGCGGCAAGCTGTTCGCCGCGGGTACCGCCGGTGAGCGTTTCGCCGTGCGTAACTCCGGTGCCCACACCGTGGTGGAAGGCACTGGCGATCACTGCTGCGAGTACATGACCGGGGGCTTTGTCGCGGTACTGGGCAAGACCGGTTACAACTTCGGTTCGGGCATGACCGGCGGTTTCGCCTACGTGCTCGACCAGGACAACACCTTCGTCGACCGGGTCAACCACGAGTTGGTCGAGATCCAGCGGATCAGCGGCGAAGCGATGGAATCCCACCGTAACCACTTGCAGCACGTGCTGGACGAGTACGTCGAGGAAACCGGCAGCGAATGGGGTCGTAACCTCGCCGAGAACCTTGATGATTTCCTGCGTCGTTTCTGGCTGGTCAAGCCCAAGGCTGCCAACCTGAAATCGTTGCTTTCCAGCATCCGTGCCAACCCGCAGTGATATGCGCCTGAAGAGTTTGATGAGGTTTTAACATGGCTGAACGTCTGAATAACGACTTCCAGTTCATCGATGTCGGGCGCAAAGATCCGAAGAAGAAACTGTTGCGTCAACGCAAGAAAGAGTTCGTGGAAATCTACGAACCCTTCAAACCCCAGCAGTCGGCCGACCAGGCCCACCGCTGCCTGGGGTGCGGTAACCCGTATTGCGAATGGAAGTGTCCGGTACACAACTTCATTCCCAACTGGCTGAAACTGGTGGCCGAGGGCAACATCCTCGCCGCCGCCGAGCTGTCGCACCAGACCAACACCCTGCCGGAAGTCTGCGGCCGGGTGTGCCCGCAGGACCGTCTGTGCGAGGGTGCCTGCACCCTCAACGACGGTTTCGGCGCGGTGACCATCGGTTCGGTGGAGAAGTACATCACCGACACCGCCTTCGCCATGGGCTGGCGCCCGGACATGTCCAAGGTCAAGCCGAACGGCAAGCGCGTCGCGATCATCGGCGCGGGCCCGGCGGGCCTGGGCTGTGCCGACGTGCTGGTGCGTGGCGGCGTGACCCCGGTGGTGTTCGACAAGAACCCGGAAATCGGCGGCCTGCTGACCTTCGGCATCCCCGAGTTCAAGCTGGAAAAAACCGTGCTGAGCAATCGTCGTGAAGTGTTCACTGGCATGGGCATCGAGTTCCGCCTGAACACCGAAGTCGGCAAAGACGTGACCATGGAACAACTGCTCGCCGAATACGATGCGGTGTTCATGGGCATGGGCACCTACACCTACATGAAGGGCGGCTTTGCCGGCGAGGACCTGCCGGGCGTGTACGACGCGCTCGACTTCCTGATCGCCAACGTCAACCGCAACCTGGGCTTTGAAAAGTCGCCGGAAGACTTCATCGACATGAAAGGCAAGAAGGTCGTGGTGCTGGGCGGTGGCGACACCGCGATGGACTGCAACCGTACCTCGATCCGCCAGGGCGCCAAGTCGGTGACCTGTGCGTATCGTCGTGACGAAGCGAACATGCCAGGCTCGCGCAAAGAGGTGAAGAACGCCAAGGAAGAAGGCGTGAAATTCCTCTACAACCGCCAGCCGATCGCGATTGTCGGTGAAGACCGCGTCGAAGGCGTGAAGGTGGTCGAGACCCGTCTCGGCGAACCGGACGCCCGTGGCCGTCGCAGCCCTGAGCCGATCCCGGGTTCCGAAGAGATCATCCCGGCCGACGCCGTGGTCATCGCCTTCGGCTTCCGCCCAAGCCCGGCTCCGTGGTTCGAGCAGTTCCAGATCCAGACCGACAGCCAGGGCCGCGTCGTCGCCCCGGAACAAGGCCAGTACAAGCACCAGACCAGCAACCCGAAGATCTTCGCCGGTGGCGACATGGTGCGCGGCTCTGACCTGGTAGTGACGGCGATCTTCGAAGGCCGCAACGCCGCCGAAGGTATCCTGGACTACCTGCAGGTCTGACCCATTTCATCTTTGAAATGTGGCCAAAATGTGGGAGGGGGCTTGCCCCCGATAGCGGTAGTCCAGTTAAAGATACTGAGACTGACACACTGCAATCGGGGGCAAGCCCCCTCCCACATTTGGTTTTGATGTGCCCAAGAGATTGTCGTAAATCAACCCGATAGATAAAAGGCACGGCTCATCCCGTGCCTTTTGCGTCGCGCTCTGAGAAAATGCCCGTACTTTTTTTGCGGATGCCGACATGACTGCCCTCAAGAACGACCGTTTCCTTCGTGCCCTGCTCAAGCAGCCCGTAGACGTCACCCCTGTGTGGATGATGCGTCAAGCCGGTCGCTACCTGCCGGAATACCGCGCCAGCCGCGCCCAGGCCGGCGACTTCATGAGCCTGTGCATGAACCCGGAGTTCGCCTGCGAAGTCACCCTGCAGCCGTTGGACCGCTACCCGGAGCTGGATGCGGCCATCCTCTTCTCCGATATCCTCACCATTCCTGACGCCATGGGCCAAGGCCTGTACTTCGAGACCGGCGAAGGCCCGCGTTTCAAGAAAGTCATCAGCACCCTGGCCGACATCGAAGCGCTGCCGATCCCGGACCCGCACAAAGACCTCGGTTACGTGATGGACGCCGTCAGCACCATCCGCCGCGAGCTCAATGGCCGCGTGCCGCTGATCGGCTTCTCCGGCAGCCCCTGGACCCTGGCCACCTACATGGTCGAAGGCGGCTCGTCGAAAGACTTCCGCAAGACCAAGGCCATGCTCTACGACAACCCGCAGGCCATGCACCTGCTGCTGGACAAACTGGCGCAGTCGGTCACCTCGTACCTCAACGGCCAAATCATGGCCGGCGCGCAAGCGGTGCAGATCTTCGACACCTGGGGCGGCAACCTGTCGGCGGCGGCGTACCAGGAGTTCTCCCTGGCCTACATGCGCAAGATCGTCAGCGGCCTGATCCGCGAACACGAAGGCCGTAAAGTGCCGGTGATCCTGTTCACCAAGGGCGGCGGCCTGTGGCTGGAAAGCATCGCCGATGCCGGCGCGGATGCCCTGGGCCTGGACTGGACCTGCGACATCGGCGACGCCCGCCGTCGCGTCGGCAACCAGGTTGCGCTGCAAGGCAACATGGACCCGACCGTGCTGTACGCCAAGCCAGAAGCCATCTGCACCGAAGTCGGGCGCATCCTGGCCAGCTACGGCAAGGGCAGCGGGCATGTGTTCAACCTGGGTCACGGCATTACGCCGGAAGTGAACCCGGAACATGCCGGCGCGTTCTTGCGCGCGGTGCATGAGTTGTCGGCGCAGTATCACGAGTAACAGCGTCCCCGCCTGAATCGAGCCCCCGTCTGCCCGGCAGGCGGGGGCTCGTTGCGCTTCAGCTCTTGTTAAGTCCTGCCTTGGTAGTCTGTGGTCTTTAGGACTTCTCCTACGGCTGCCGTTGTCCGCCCAAGAAAAAATCCTGCCCAACTTTCCACTCGCCAGTGATTGGCGTCCGTTGTCAGGTGATCGCTGGATGAATACCGCTGACTATTCAACGTGCCAGAAACTGCTGCATTGGGTTTCGGCCGTCATCATCGTGTGGGCGCTATTGTCAGGTTCTGTCGTGGCGATATTCGCCGTGCCGGCCTCGGTCAAAGCGTGGGTGTTTTTTTTCAATGTGTCATTGACCACCCTGTACATCCCGGTGTTTGTCGTGCGGGTTTATTGCTCCTTTACCCACGGCCTGGATTTTTCCGTCAGGCGTTCACCACGGGAATACCTGGCGCTATGGGTGCATAAGACCATGTATGTGGTGTTGGCAATGGTGCTGGCAACAGGGGTACTGATGATGGATCGCCCGATCAACCTCTTTAACCTGGTCTCCTTCGCACCGTTTCACAGTGACCCGGCCAGCATCGTCTGGTACTCCCGCGTGCATGTGCTGTCCTGCGTGGCCTTGTTGCTGATGCTGGTGATGCACATCGGCGCCGTGGTTATGCACGAGCGCCGGGGCAAGCGGGTGATGGTGCGGATGTCGTTCTAGGGCGCTGCGCCTCAAGCCGAGGCCAGCGGCGGCAACTTCGCCAACTTCAACGCCACCAGCAACGCGCCGAGCAACAGCGCGACGATAAACCCGCCAATCCCGTTCCACCCGGCCAAATGCCAGAAGAACCCCCCCGTGGTGCCGGCGACGCTTGACCCCGCGTAGTAGCAGAACAGGTACAGCGACGACGCTTGCCCCTTGGCTTTCACCGCGCGACGGCCGATCCAGCTGCTGGCCACCGAGTGTGCGCCGAAGAAACCGAAGGTGAACACCAGCATGCCGGGTATCACCAGCCACAGCGGAGTGAACAGGGTCAGGCCGATGCCGCCAAGCATCGACACGATGGTGGCCCACAGCACACGGCGGCGGCCGAGGCGGTCGGCCAGCGCGCCGATTTTCGCCGAGCTGTAGATGCCCGAGAGGTACACCAGCGACAGCAGGCCGACCACGGCCTGGCTCAGGTCATACGGGTCGGCCAGCAGGCGATAGCCGATGTAGTTGAACATCGTCACAAACGCGCCCATCAGCAGGAAGGCTTCGAGGAACAACCACGGCAGGCCCGCGTCCTTGAAGTGCATGACGAAGCCGTCCACCAGGCTGCGCGGCTTGAGGCTGCTGGCGCGGAAGTTGCGCGATTCGGGGAGGATTTTCCAGAACACCGTCGCGGCGATCAGGGCCAGGGCGCCGATGATCAGCACGGCGGTGTGCCAACTGACAAAATCGATCAATACGCCGATGATCAGGCGCCCGCTCATGCCGCCGATGGCGTTACCGCCGATGTACAGGCCCATGGCCAGGCCGATGTGCTGCGGGTGGATCTCTTCGCTCAGGTAGGTCATCGCCACGGCGGCCAGGCCACTCAGCGACAGCCCCAGCAGCGCGCGCATCAGCAGAATCCCTTCCCAGCTCGGCATCAGGCCGCTGGCGATGGTGGACAGGGCGGCACAGAACAACGCGGCGACCATCACCGGCTTGCGCCCCAGGGTGTCGGAAATCGGCCCGGTGATCAGCAGGCCCAGGGCGAGCATCGCCGTGGACACCGACAGCACCAGGCTGCTTTGCGCCGCGTTGATGGAAAATTCGTGGGACAACGCCGGCATCATCGGCTGCACGCAATACAGCAGGGCAAACGTCGCGAAGCCGCCGCAGAACAGCGCCAGCACGGTCCGCATGAACATCGGTGTGCCTTTTTCGATGTAGGTGTCAGTGAGCGGCTCCACCCTCTTATCCAGGGCAGTCGACGGGACTTCTTGAGCGAATGGAGCGACAGCAGATTTCACGGGGACCTCGGGGAGGAAAAGCCTGCCAGGACCGGCAATGCAAAAAAGAATATAGCTGCCTAATGATTCTTTCCAATATATTATTCGACCTGTTTGATAGCTTTAACGACCTAATGAGGCTGCTATGGAATTACGTCACCTGCGGTACTTCATCGCCGTCGCCGAAGAGCTGCATTTTGGCCGGGCCGCGCAGGTGCTGGGCATCTCGCAACCGCCTCTGAGCCAGCAGATCCAGGCGCTGGAGCACGAGGTGGGCGCGCGTTTGTTCGAGCGGACCAACCGTCGGGTCGAACTGAGCGAAGCCGGGCGCTTGTTCCTGCACGAGGCGCGACTGGTGCTGGCGCAAGTCGATAAGGCCGCGGATGTGGCACGCCGGGCGCAGTTGGGTGAGCTGGGCGAACTGAAGATCGGCTTCACGTCGTCGGCGCCGTTCAATTCGAGCATCCCCCAGGCGATCTTTGCGTTTCGCCAGGCGTTCCCGGCGGTCCACCTGAGTTTGCAGGAAATGAGCAGCACCGAGGTAGCCGAGTCGCTGGTGGATGAGTCGATCCAGGTCGGCTTGATGCGGCCGCTGCCGTTGCCAGACTCGCTGAGTGTGGTGGAGTTGATGCGCGAACCTCTGGTGGCGGTGCTCAACGCCGATCATCCCTTGGTGCAAGGCAGCGAGCGGGGCTTGCACCTGGCGCAGTTGGCCGAGGAGCCGTTCGTGTTTTTCCCGCGCAGCTACGGCAGCGGCCTCTACGCGCAACTGCTCAACCTGGCCCGCGACGCCGGCTTCAGCCCGCGCTTTGCCCAGGAAGCCGGGGAGGCGATGACGATCATCGGGTTGGTCGCGGCGGGGTTGGGCGTGTCGGTGCTGCCGGCGTCCTACCAGCGCATCCGCATCGATGGCGTGGTCTATCGCACCCTGCTCGACCAGGAGGCGGTGACGGCGGTGTGGCTGGTGCAGCGCAAGGGCGCGCAAACGCCGATGGCGCAGGCGTTCGTGGAGTTGTTGACGCGTAAGGCGGCGGTTCGCAGCGCGCTTGGGGAGCGGTGAGTTCAGCTGCGTTTTGCCAGCGCTTGCAGAGCCAGGCAGGACGCGGCGATGACAAGCCCACCGGTTTGTGAAGAGGGCGCCGAACGGCGCCCTTTGTCGTTTCCGGGGTTACTGCATCCCCGCTGAACGCACCCCCGCCATGATGTCCCGATCCAGCATGCTCACCCAACGGTTGTAGTTGCGATGGATCTTGCCGTCCTTGTAGCCCAGGTCGCGGCTGTCGCGGTAAGTGATGGCGTAGCTGTTGCGGGTGTAGCGGATGTCGATGGCGGCGTAGAACTGATTGCGCACGGTGATCTCAGCCTGCACCAGTTGCGGGCTCAGGCGTTGCACGGTCCATTCGCGTTTTTGCAGGGCGGTGACGATCACCTGTTTGACTTGTTCTTCGCTGACCTGGGCACCCGCTGGCAAGTCGTGCTGGGTGTTGAGCACCGGTTTGCTGGTGCAACCGGCGCCGGTCAGCAGGGCCAGGGTGATCAGGGTGGCGCGTAGCAAGGAAGACATTCCGTTTTCTCCAGTCGATGTAAAAAGTCAGGACCAGCGGCGGAAGATCAACGAGGTGTTGACGCCGCCGAAGGCAAAATTGTTGTTCATCACGTAGTCGTGGTGCATCTCGCGAAACTCACCTTGCAGGTAATCCAGCTCGCCGCACTGCGGGTCGACGGAATCCAGGTTGAAGGTGTGTACGTACTGGTCGCGGTTCATCATCTCGATGCTGAACCACGACTCCAGCGCCCCGCACGCGCCCAGGGTGTGGCCGAGGAAGCTCTTCTGCGAGCTGATGGGCATGCGGCTGCCGAACAGGCTGTTGGTGGCCAGGGTTTCGGCGATGTCGCCCTGGTCGGTGGCGGTGCCATGGCCGTTCACGTAGCCGATGACCGAGGGCTCGAGCCCGGCGTCTTCCAGGGCCAGCTCCATGGCGCGGCGCATGGTTTTCTGTTCCGGGCGCGTGGTGTGCTGGCCGTCGGCGTTGCTGCCGAAACCGACAATTTCGGCGTGGATATGCGCGCCACGGGCCAGGGCGTGTTCCAGTTCTTCGAGCACCAGCATGCCGCCGCCTTCGCCGATCACCAGGCCGTCGCGGCCGCTGTCGTAGGGGCGCGGGCTGGTCTGTGGCGCATCGTTCTTCAGGCTGGTGGCGTAGAGCGCGTCAAACACCATGGCTTCGGTGGGGCACAGCTCTTCGGCGCCGCCGGCGAGCATCAGCGGCAGGCGTCCGAACTTGATCGCCTCATAGGCGTAGCCGATGCCCTGGCTGCCGCTGGTGCAAGCGCTGGACGTGGGAATCAAGCGCCCGGTGAGGCCAAAGAAGATGCTGATATTCGCCGCCGTGGTGTGGGGCATCATGCGGACATAGGAGTTGGCGTTCAGCCCCTCGGCCACCGAGTTGAGCAGCATGTTGCCGAACGCCTTGATCTCGTCGGTGCTGCCGGTGGACGAGCCGCAGGCCACGCCCATGCGCCCGTCCTTGATCGACTCGTCACCGAGCAAGCCGGCGTCTTTCAGCGCCTGCTCCGCCGCCCACACCGCCAGGCGCGATACGCGGCCCATGCTGCGCAGTTGCTTGCGGGTCCAGTGCGCGGGCACGACGAAGTCGTCGATCGGCCCGGCCAGGCGCGTGTTCAATTCGCTGAAACGGTCCCACTCGTCCATGCGCCGGATGCCGCTGCGGTTGGCGCGAAAGTTGGCGGCGATGGTGTTCCAGTCGCTGCCCAGGGAGGTGATGCCGGCCATGCCGGTTACGACCACGCGCTTCATCAACACAGACCTCCGTTCACGGCCAAGACCTGGCGGGTGATATAGCCGGCTTCGGCCGACATCAGGAAATTCACCGCGCCGGCCACTTCTTCCGGCGTGCCCATGCGCTGCGCCGGGATCATTTTCATCAGCTCTTCGACCGGCACGTTTTCATCGAGCATCGCGGTGTCGATCAAGCCCGGTGCGACGCAGTTGACGGTGATCTTGCGCTTGCCCAGCTCGATGGCCAGGGCCTTGGCCGCGCCGATCAGGCCGGCCTTGGAGGCGCTGTAGTTGACCTGGCCGCGATTGCCGATCAGCCCGGACACCGAGGTGATGCACACGATACGCCCGGCCGCGCGACGACGGATCATCGGCATCATCACCGGGTGCAGCACGTTGTAGAAACCGTCGAGGTTGGTACGCATCACCACGTCCCAGTCGTCTTCCGACAAGGCCGGGAACGCGCCGTCGCGGGTCAGGCCGGCGTTGAGCACCACACCGTAATACGCGCCGTGTCGTTCCACGTCGGCTTCGAGGATTGCCTTGCACTCGGCCCGCTCGGAAACGTCGAATTGCAGCACCCGCGCCTTGCGGCCCAGGGCTTCGATCCCGACCTGCACCGCGTCGGCTTCTGCTCGACCGCTGCGGCAATGCAACACGATGTCGTGCCCGGCCTGCGCCAGGCGCAGGGCAATGGCGCGGCCGATGCCACGGCTGGAGCCGGTGACCAGTACGGATTCAGTCATGGCGTTTCGTCCTTCGATTCATCTAAATAGGTGGCCGCCTGGGGCGGTCGAAATACGTTCAAGCGGGCGCTGGCGTGGATACCGTCGCCGGTCAGGTGGCATTCGAACACACCCATGCCGTTGTCGTCTTCCAGGGAGCGCAGGCCGTGGATGGTCAACTCGGCACCGGCCGGGAAGTGCTCCACGTTGCACTCGAACTTACGCGTGCCCAACAGGAAGCCCAGCTCCACCGCCTGGCCGTTCTGGCGCGCGCGGCAACCGGCATAGGCGGCGACGCTTTGCGCCATCAGCTCGATGCCGACCCAGGCTGGCAGGCTGCCGTCGGGGCGGTTGAACAAGCCACCGGGCTTGACGGTGAGGCGGGTGTGAATCTGCTCTTCGTCGAACGACAGCACCTGGTCGATCAGGATCATGTCGCCCGCGTGGGGCAGCAGTGCGGCGAGTGGCCAATCGATCATGGGGCCTCTGCGATAATCAGGCTGACATTATTGCCGCCGAAGGCAAACGAGTTGCTCATCAGGCAGCGTTTTTTCAAGGTGTCACCTCGGCGTGCCCACTGCAAGGCAGGCAGCGCCGGGTCGGCCTGGCCGTCCCATACGTGGGGCGGCAGCCGGCCGTGGGCCAGGCTCAGCCAGCAGAACGCCGCTTCCAGCGCGCCGGCCGCGCCCAGGGTGTGGCCGCTCATCGGTTTGGTCGATGAACAGGCCACGCCGTCGGGGAACAGGTTGGCGACGGCCAGGCTTTCCATGGCGTCGTTGTGTTGGGTGGCGGTGCCGTGCAGGTTCAGGTAGCCGATCTGCTCCGGCTTCAAGCGTGCGCTGGCCAGGGCCTTGCGCATCGCCAGCAACGCGCCTTTGCCAGTGGGCTCCGGCGCGGAAATATGGTGTGCATCGCAACTCGCGCCACTGCCCAGCAGCGCGATGGGGGCGGGCTCGCGAGTCATCAAAAACAACACCGCCGCTTCGCCGATGTTGATGCCGTTGCGGTTCACCGAAAACGGGTTGCAACGCTCGCTCGAGACCGCCTCCAGCGCGGTAAAGCCGTTAAGCGTCAGCTTGCACAGGCTGTCGACGCCGCCGCAGATCACCGCATCGCACAGGCCCAGCTCCAGCAGGCGCCGAGCACTCATCAAGGCGCGGGCGCTGGAGGTGCAGGCGGTGGAAATCACATAGGCCGGGCCGCTCAGTTGCAGCCAGTCGGCGAGGAAGTTCGCCGGGGCGCTGAGTTCCTGTTGCTGGTAGTCGTAGTCGTCGGGGAACCGATGATCGCTCAGGTAACGGGCGATGCCGCGACTGGCTTCGTCGATGCCCGAGGTGCTGGTGCCGAGCACAATGCCGACCCGCGCCGCGCCGTAGCGTTGGATCGCCTGGCGGATCTCGCTGTCGATCTGCAACGCGGCTTCGAGCAGCAACTGGTTATTGCGGCTGCTTTGCTGGCCCAGCTCGGGCGGGATGGTCGCCAGTGCGCCCGGCACGCCGGCAACCGGCAACACGCGCTCCGGCACCCAGTCGCTTTCGGCGCGCATGCCGGAGCAGTCGCCGGCAAACAGGCTGCGGCTGACGTCGGCCTGGCCGCGCCCGAGAGCGCAGATCACGCCGAGGGCATTCAGATACGCGGTCATCGCGCCATTCCCAGCGGGGTGATGCGATAGCTCAGCGGTTGCCCGCGCATGTTCACGCTGAACACCTCGGATGACTGATAGACGATTTGCCAATGGCCCGGCAGGGTGCGCGTCAGGTCCATCGCTTGGGCGTTCGGGTACAGCGCGCGGAGGTCATCCGCCGAAGTCAGTGCAAACAGCAACGCGGCGAACAGCTCGCGCGCCTGGGGATTGGGCGGCAGCAACCCGTCGGCCTGCCACTGGCCGTCGATCAGCTTCTGCCGGGCCTGGGGGATACCCAGCGGGTCCATCATCGACCAGCGGATCGCGTTACCTTCGCGCTGGATTACCAGCAACCAGTCCTGGCTCTGGCCGTCCGCCAGGCGCTGCACGTGCAGTTGCATCGGCAGGGCCAGGGCCGGGTTTTTTGCCGGCAAGGGCGGTTGGCTGGCGCAGGCGCTCAGCAGCAACAGGCAGCCGATCAGCAGCGCACGCATCATGGTGCCGCGCTCGCCAGGGGTTTGCGTGCCACGCAGTTGACCAGGGTTTCTTCGCGCTGGCCCACCGGCGGAGCCTTGCGCAGGCCCCAGCGTTCCAGCAGGCCGAAATCGCTGGCCCGGCTCCACCACAGGTATGGGTAGGAGACGTTCTGCGCGCCGAATTCAAAGCCCTGCTCGTGCAGCATCTGCAGGTACTCTTCGGCGCTTTTCTGCACCTGCATGGGGTGGCGGAACAACCAGCGAATCACCCAGGTGTCGATATAGGCTTCGGTGGACTCGGCAAACAGCAGATAGCCGCCGGGCTTGAGGACCCGGTAGAACTCTTTCAATGCACGGTGCTGCTCAACCAGATGATGGAAGGTCTGGTGGCAGAACAGGATATCGACGCTGGCGTCGGCGACGTCGAGGGTGGCGCAGTCGCTGCCGATCAGCTCGACGTCCAGCCCTTGGTGCGCGGCTTCCGCCTTGCTCAGCTCAAGGCTGTGCGGGTCGGCGTCCAGCCCGATCAGGCGGGACGGCGCAAACACTTGCTGCAACAGCTTGAAGGATTTGCCCTGGCCGCAGCCGGCGTCCAGCAGTACCGGCGCCACCGGCAGCGGTTCGCTGAACAGGCTGCGCAGGTCGTTGATCGCCACGCGCAACACATGGTGCTGCCAGGTGTGGCTGCGCAGGAACCAGAAGCCGAACTTGGTTTCTTCGACGTAGTTCTTACTCAAGTACTGACTGCTCACACGGCATCCCCTGCACAAATTTCCGACAACATCCGCAACCGCCGCTTGGGCTCGCTGACAAACGGGTTGCGCTCGTCCCAGGCGTAGCCGGCGAGGATCGAACTGATCATCCGGCGAATCTCCGGCGAGCTGCCGGCGTGAAAAATAACATCCTGGAACGTCCCGGCGTACCAGCCTTCGACGTAGCAGCGGAAGGTGTCGACGCCGCGCTTCAACGGCTCGGCAAACTCGCGCTGCCAGTCCACGGTTTCGCCGTTGAGCTGACGATGCAGCACGCCCGCGGCCATGCTCGCCGAACGCATGGCGATGGTCACGCCCGAGGAAAACACTGGGTCGAGGAATTCTGCCGCGTTGCCCAGCAGCGCAAAGCCCGGGCCGTGCAAGGTTTTGACGTTGGCCGAGTAGCCGCCGATGGTGCGCGCGGGGGTGTCCCACACGGCGTTCTGCAGCACGCTGCTGAGGCTTGGGGTTTCGTCGATGAACCCGCGCAGGCACGCATCCAGGTCGTTGTCGCGGCCGGCAAAATGTTCCTTGGCCGCCACTACGCCCACGGAGCAGCGGCCGTTGCTGAACGGGATGGTCCAGAACCAGATGTCGCGCTGGGTCGGGTGGGTCGTCACGAGGATCTTGGTGCGGTCGAAGCCTGGGTGTTCGATGCGGTCCTCGACATGGCTGAACACCGCCTGGCGCAACGGGAAATCCGACGGCGCTTCCAGGTCCAGCAGGCGCGGCAGGACGCGACCGTAGCCGCTGGCGTCGAGCACGAACTTGGCTTTGATGTGGTACTCGCTGCCGTTCTCCCGGCGCACATGCAGGTAGTGGGTTTCACCGCTGAAATCCACGCCGACGATGGTTTCGCCGTAACGGATGTCGACGCCTTGCAGCGCCGCCTGATCGGCCAGCAACTTGTCGAACTCGCCGCGCTGCACCTGGAAGGTGGTCGGTTTGCCGTGGCTGAACGTATCGCCGAAATCAAACGCACTGTAGCGCTCGCCCCAGGCGAATGCGGCACCGGTTTTCACCTGGAAACCCGCCGCCTGCACGGCGTCGAGCATGCCGGCCTCTTCGATAAAGTCGATGCAGTGCGACAGCAGGCTTTCACCGATCGAAAAGCGTGGGAAATGCTGGCGCTCGATAATCAATACATCATGCCCTTTACGCTTTAACAGCGCTGCAGCGATGGCACCGGACGGGCCGGCACCGATCACCACCACCTGGCGACGTTCCATTTCAACTATGGGCACGAGGGCTCCTTGCCGCTTTGGCGATAATCACATTCATGAGGCGTGCTTCTGTCGGCCGGCCCAGGGCGCCAGCATAAAGCTGAAGGCCAGGCCCAGGCTGACCGACAGGCCGAAATTACTCACCGCGGGTGTACTCGACAGCGCCAGCAGGCCGAACGACAACCAGGTCGTCAGTGCCGCCAGCAGTGTTCCTAATAGGCTGACCGCAGGCCCGCCGATCTGTTCACGCATCAGGATCGCGTAGTCGACGCTGATGGCGGTGACCAGCAGCAGGCCGAACAGGCTGAACAGCGTCAGCGGCTGGCCCAGCCAACCGAGGCTGGCCAGGCTGCACAGCGCGGCCAGCAACGGCAGGGCGACGATGCGCAGCGCGCCGCCAAAGCCGAAGGGCACGATCAGCAACAGCACGATCAGCCCGCACGACATCAACTTCAATTCAGCCGCGCTGATCTGCGTGGCGGCGAACACCCGGTTCAACTCCCCCAGGCGATCCACCAGTTGCACCCCCGGCAAATCCGCGGCCTGCACCTGCAGCAGCGCCGGGTCGCTCAAGCCTTGCAGGCTGATCATGGCTGCCACACCGCCGTCGACCGGGCCCAGCCACAGCGTGCGCCAGGGTTCGGCCAGCGGCCCGAGCAGTGCAGCGTCGATGTCTTGGGTGGGCAGCGCTTGCAGTTGAGCGACTTCGGCTTGCAGCGCGCCGACGGGCACGCCGAGGTCGAGCAGCGGTTGCCAGTGCGCGGGAAGTGCATTCAGCGCCTCGCGCAGCTGTTGTTGCTCGGCGGGCAGGTTGACCAGCTGGTTCAGCGCCAGATAATCCTGGAGTTTGTCCATATTCACCAGCTGTTCCAGGCGCTGGCCCAGGGCGGCCTGGCGTTCCAGCAACTGCTGCTGATTGTCGGCGCGCACCAGGAAGAACTGGCTGGTGGGTTGGAACCCGGTGATCCGCGCCACGGCCTGGGCTTCCTGCAGCAATTGCGGCGGGGCGCCGATCCACTGGCGCAGATCGTTTTTACTGTTCAACTGCCACAAGCCGCCGGCGCAAAACAGCAGCACCCACACCAGCAGCACGGCGCTCGGCACGCGCTTGATCAACCCGGAACGCATCAGCCACAGGCGCTCGGCGATGTGCAACGGCCATTGCGCCGGGCGCAGGTCGACACCCTTGAGCAGCGCCGGCAACAGGCACACGGCCGACAGGTACGCACCGACCAGGCCGGCAGCGGAGAATACGGCGATCTGGGTCAGCGCCGGGAACGGCGTCCAGGCCAGCGCCAGGTAACCGATGCAACTGGTCGCCAGGCTCAGGCTCAGGCCCGGCAGGGTCAGGCGCAACGCCGGCCAACTGCGCCACGGCTGCAGGCTCCAGCTTTTCGACAAATAGTGCAGCGGGTAGTCCACCGCCACGCCGATCAGGCTGGAGCCGAGCACCAGTGTCATCACATGCATATGCCCGAACAGCGCCACACAGGCCACCGCGCCGAACAGCATGCCCACCAGCACCGGCACGAAGGCCAGCAGCACGCGCCAGCGGCGGAACGCCAGGAGCAACAGCAGCAGAATGCCGAGGGTGGCGCCGCCGCCGACCCAGGTGATTTCGCGGCTGGCTTGCTGTTGCCCGCTGGCAGCGTAGAGCAAACCGCTGGCCGCGAGCAGTTGCGCGCCGTGCTCGGTGGCTTGGGCGCGACTGGCCTGGAGCAGGTCCGCGACCTGCAGCGGCAGTTTCATATCGAAGGCATTGCCGGTGGTACGCGCACGCAGCAGCACCCAACTCTTGCCGTCGGCATCGGCGATCAATGCGCCGCTGCCGATATCCAATTGCACCGCGCCGCTCTGCGGCTGGCTGTTCTGAATGCGTCCGGTCAGGCCCAGCCAGTCGTCCTGGCTCGGCACCAGGCTGAACCCGGTGAACGGGTCGAACAGCGCTTGCACGCGCTGCTGGATGAAGGCGTCGGGGTGGTCGATCAGTTGCTCGCGGTCCTTGGCCGCGAGCATCGACAAACGCCCGCGCAACAATTGCGCGCGCAGTGCCGGCAGGTCGGCTTGCAGGTTCCATTGGACCTTTTCAAACAGGCCGCTGGCTTGCCAGCGCGCGCCCAGTTGCTCGGCCACGTTGACCGCTTGCTGGCGGTCGGCGTGCCCCACGAGGACCAGGATTTCGCGGTTCAACGGTTCCTGCATGCGCTGTTCGGCTTGCAGTTCGAGGGCGTCCGGCGTGTTGCCCGGCACCAGTTCCATCAGGTTGGCCGACAACGGCGCGCCATGGCGCCATTGCCAGCCGGCCAGGGCCAGCACGGCCACCAGCAGGATCAGGAACAGGCGCGGCAATAAACGCTCACTGGGCAAAGTCGTGTTGCTCCGCATCGCTCAGGGGAAGGTCGGCGCTGCTGTCCTGCATGCGCAGCACGGTGCTGTCGCCCTGGGTTTCCAGCAGTTCGATGCTGTGGACCAGCGTGCCGCCGTCGATATTGATCTGCTTGAACACTTGCTTGAGCAGCAGCGAGCGCGGGGTCAGCGTCAACTGCCACTGCTCGGCTTCGCCCTGCAGTTGCAGGTCGAAGTCACGCTGCAAGCCGCTGCTGTCGCCCTGCAGCACGGCGAGGAACAGGCGGTTCTGCTCGGCCCCGGCGCTCTTGTTCGGCAGCGTCTGCCAGCCGTTGGCGTCACGCCGCGCAATGCCTTGGGTACTGATGCGGTAATCCTGTTGCAGCGGGGTTTTGAGCAGCCACAGCAGGCCGTGGTCTTTGGCCAGGACGAAGGTGCCTTTGCTGACCAAGGGCTGCGGCAGGGCGCGCAGGTGTTTTTCCTGGATGAAGCTGCCGTGGATCACGCTGGGTTTGGCCAACTGATCGCTCAGTTGCTGTAAGTCGAACCCATGGGCCGCCGCCGAAAAACCAAACAACGCGAACACTGTAGGAGCGAGCTTGCTCGCGAAAAACCTGAGGGCACCGCGGGGTGTCAGGTGGCCAGCGTTATCGTTGACGATCTTCGCGAGCAAGCTCGCTCCTACAGGGGTCAGCATTTCAGGGCCCTTTCGACCGCGTCGATGAAGACGGTGGGTGAGGCCAGTTGCATCTCGCGGCTGGCGATTTGTACCGCTACTTGTACCGTGCTGGCACGGGTCAGGCGTTCGCCGCTGGTACGGTCGGTGATCAGGTAGTTGACCTTCAAACGGTTCTCCCACTCCACCAGGCTGGCGCGCACGTTGAGCGTCTGGCCGAAGGTGGCGCCGCGCACATAGCGCAGTTGCATGTCGATCACCGGCCAGGCGTAGCCCGACTCGAGCATCGCTGCGTAGTTATGGCCGATCTTGTCGAGCAGGGCGCAGCGGGCGATTTCCAGGTACTTCACGTAGTGCCCGTGCCAGACCACGTTCATGGTGTCGATGTCGAAAAACGGCACGAGGATTTCCGTGTCGCAATGCAGTACGCCCGGGCTACGCATGCAGCCTCCAGTGTTGCTCGGCGATGCGTTGCAGGCACAGGCGCAGCTCGCCTTCGAGGGCGCGGTCTTCGATCACCGGCGGGAAGTCCTTGGCCAGTTCGCTGTGCATCGCTGCCAACGCCGGCGGCAACGGGCGCGCCTCGGCGGCCTGGGCGCGCAGCCACACGCCCTGGTTGGCGGCGAGCAGGGCGGCGGCGGCGACCTGTTCGGTCAGCTCCAGCACACGGATCGCATCGCGGGCGGCGATGGTGCCCATGCTCACTTTGTCCTGGTTGTGGCACTCGGTGGAGCGTGAAAACACGCTGGCCGGCATGGTGTTCTTCAGCGCTTCGGCGGTCCAGGCGCTGGTGCCGATCTGCACTGCCTTGAAGCCGTGGTTGATCATCGCGCGGTCGGCCGGGGCGCCGGACAGGTTGCTCGGCAGGCCGTGGTTGTAACGCACGTCCACCAGCAGGGCGAGCTGGCGGTCGAGCAGGTCGGCGACGTTGGCCACCAGGGTCTTGAGGCTGTCCATGGCGAAGGCGATGTGCCCGCCGTAGAAGTGCCCGCCGTGCAGCACGCGCTCTGCTTCGGCGTCGATGATCGGGTTGTCGTTGGCGCTGTTGAGTTCGATCTCGATGAACGAGCGCAGCCAGTTCAGGCTGTCGGCCAGCACGCCGAGAACGTGGGGCGCGCAACGCAGCGAGTAGCGGTCCTGCAAACGGTGCAGCGGCGCAGTCGGCGCATCGATGGCCAGGTCTTGGCGTAACCACGCGGCGACTTGCATCTGCCCCGGGTGCGGCTTGGCGGCGAACAGGCGCTCGTCGAAGTGTTCCGGGTTGCCTTGCAGCGCCACCACGTTCAGCGCGGTGATGCGCGTGGCCAATTGCAGCAGGTAATCGGCGCGGGCGAAGGCCAGGCAGGCGAGGCCGGTCATCACGGCGGTGCCGTTCATCAGTGCGAGGGCTTCCTTGGGCCGCAGGACCAGCGGCTCCCAGCCCAGTTCGCGGTGGACGTCGATGGCCTGGCGGCGTTCGCCACGGAACAGCACGTCGCGTTCGCCGGAGAGGGTCGCGGCCACGTAGGACAGCGGCGTCAGGTCGCCGCTGGCGCCCACCGAGCCTTCTTCCGGGATCAGCGGCAGCACGTCGTGTTCGAGGAACGCGTGCACGCGTTCGAGCAGTTCCACGCGCACCCCGGACACGCCGTGGCACAGCGACTGCAAACGCGCCGCGAGCACGGCGCGGGTGGCTTGCGCGTCGAGCAACTTGCCCAGGCCGCAACCGTGGAAGGTGTACAGGTGCCGCGGCAGGGCTTCGACGTGCTGCAACGGCACCGCCACCACGCACGAGTCGCCATAGCCGGTGGTCACGCCGTAGATCACGCCTTCCTTGTCCAGCAGCGAGTCGAGGAACTGCGCGCCCTTGGCGATGCGCTGGCGATACGCGGCATCATCCTGCAAGTGCGTGGGCGCCTGACGATTGGCCAGGGCCAATACGTCTTCAATGCGCAAAGCGCGTTCGCCAAACGTTACCGGCTCAAGATGCGTCGTCATCGGTCTTCCAGAAAGGGTAAAAGTTGAACCATTGTTGGGGCGCTTCCAGGCAGAACTGGCCCAGGCGTGCGGCATAGCGTGCGGTCCACAGCGCGATGACCTGCTCGCGGGTGCTGCGTTTCCATTCGATAAGTTGGGCAAACGGTTCGATGCTCAGGCGATAGCGGCCCTGGTGCTTGAGGCACATCAGCAGGTTGACCGGGCATTTCAGCAGGCCGGCCAGCAGCCACGGGCCCTGGGGGAAGGCGGCGTCATGGCCGAGGAAGTCCACGCGCACCGTGCGTCCGCCGTGCAGTGGCACGCGGTCGCCGGCAATCGCCAGCCATTCGCCGTCGTCCAGGCGCTGGCTGAGCAGCAGCATGGTGGCCGGGTCCAGCTCGCTGACCTGGATCAGGCGCAAATGGGTCGCGCCGGCTTCGCCCAGCAGGCGGTTGAAGCGTTCGGCGTGCTTGGTGTGGACCAGCACGTTCATGGTGACTTTTTCGCCGATCTCCGCGAGCGCGCGGCACACTTCGAGGTTGCCCAGGTGCGCGCCCACCAGCATCTGGCCGCGTTCGCCGCGCAGTTGGCCGCGCAATTGCGCCGGGTCGTGGATTTCGATCTGCTCGATGCGCAGCTTGCCGTTCCACACGTCGAGCTTGTCCAGCAGCGCATCGGCAAATGCCATGAACTGGCCGAAGACTTTGCGCCGGGTCGGGCGCAGCTCATCGCGGCCGCTCCATTGCGCCAGGCGCTGCTGGTATTGCCAGGTGCTCTGGCGCGCGGTGCGGCCGAACAGGAAGAAGTACAGCACGATGCCGTACAGCAGCGGGCTCAACAGCCGGCGCCCGAGCAGCCTGGCGGCGACTGCGGTGAGTTTCATCAGCCAGAAACTGCCACGCTCTTCGCGGTCGGCCCAGTGTTTGCTGCTGTCGCTCATGCCTGCCACCGTCGCCACAGAATCATCGGTGCGCGCACCAACATGCCGAAGAACAGCCGGGTGTGCATGGCCGAGATACGCACGTTGTCGCGGAACAGGCGGAAGTGCGACAGGCCGTCGGCGGGGTAATGCACCTTCGTCGGCAGCCAGCGCATCGGCTGGTTGCGCCAGGCCAGGCGCACCAGGATGTCCGAGTCGAAATCCATGTGGGTGCCGATGTAGGCCGAGTCCATCAGCGCCAGGGTCGGCACCAGCGGGTACACGCGAAAGCCGCACATCGAATCGCGAATCTGCAGCGACAGTGTGTTGATCCACACCCACACGTGGGTCAGGTAGCGTGCGTACAGGCGGCCCTTGGGCACGCTGTCGTCGTATTCGGGGTAGCCGCAGATCACCGCCGTGGGGTGTCGGCGCGAGGTGTCGATGAAGCTCTCGACTTCGCGCAGGTCATGTTGGCCGTCGGCGTCCACTTGCAGGGCATGGGTGAAGCCCAGGCGCGCCGCTTCGCGAAAGCCGGCCATCACCGCGCTGCCCTTGCCTTGGTTGTTCGGCAGGGTGAGCAGGCTGACGTTGTCGAGGGCCGCCAATTGCGCCAGCACCGCCGCGCACGCCGGGCTGCTGCCATCGTCCACCAACAGGCATGGCAGGCCGCTGTCGAGCAGGCTGTGGACCACGGCCGGCACGGCGGTTTCATGGTTGTAGACCGGGATCAGGGCGCAGGGGTTATGCATGCGCAGGCTCCAGTTGAATCCGGCCACTGGAGCAGGCCGCGACGCCGTTGCGGTAGGCGAAATACAGCTTGCTGCGTTGCGGGTCGAAGCGCAGGTGCAGTTCGACGTGGTCGCCGGGGCGCACCAGTTGCTGGAACTTGAGCACTTCCATGCCGGCAAAGGTCGCTGGCAGGTCGAGCAGTTGCTGGCCGAGGGTGAACGCCCACTCGACCTGCACCACGCCCGGCAGCACCGGCGTCACCGGGAAGTGGCCGCTGAAGTAGGCCAGGTCCGGCGGGATGCTCAGTTGCAAGGTCCATTCGCCATCGGCTTCGACTTGCTCCAGTACTTCGGGGGCTTTCGGCCGGGGCGCCAGCAGCAGCGCTTCGATCTCGGCCTGGGGCAGCTTGCCTTGGCTGTTCAGCGGCAACTGTCGCAGTAAACGCCAGCGACGCGGCAAGGCCAGGGCTTCGCAGTGTTGGCTCAAGTGTTGGCGCAGGGTTTGCGTGACGGTACGCCGGCCCTGGTTGCGCAGGGCATGCAGGCCGTCGGCGCTCAGCACCACGAGGGCGCCGAGGCTGGCGCGGTTTTCCTGGACCACGCCCAGGCGCGTTTCGGCGACCCAGGGGTGCGCCATCAGGGCCTGTTCGAGCATGGGCAGGGAGATACGTTTTTCTTCCAGTTTGACGATGCGATCCAGGCGCCCGAGCAGCTCGAAGCGGCCGTCGGCATGCAGGCGGGCGGCGTCGGCGGTCTGTTCGATATGCCCGGCGGGCAGGTACGGCGAGGCAATGCGCAGGGCACCGTCGGCGTCCTGGCTCAGTTCTACCCCGGCGAACGGCTGCCACGGCTGCGCGCCTTGGCGCCAGGCAATGCCGCCGGTTTCCGAGCTGCCGAGGATTTCCGTCGGCCATTGCTGCAAGCGTTCGTACAGGCTGGTGGCCGCGTCGATGGGCAGGGCGCCGCCGGAGGAGAACACCCGCGACACTCGGCTCAGGGCCGGCCAGTCGAGGTTGTCGCCCATCCGCTTGAGCAGCGCCGGGCTGGCGACCCAGGCGAACCGTGGGTGCTCGCGGCTGGCGCGCTGCAAATCCTCCGGGAAGGCCAACTGGCGGCGCACGAAGCTGCGGCCGGCGCACAACGGCCACAGCACGCGGAACAACAGGCCGTAGATGTGTTGGGTGGCGACGCTGCCGATGATGCAGGCGTCGTTGAGGTCCGCGCCCCATAGCGTTTCCAGGGCCTGCACCTCGTTGGCCAGCTGGCGCAGGGTCTTGTCGATGCGCTTGGGTTCGCCGCTGGAGCCGGAGGTACACAGGCTCAATTGGCACGCATCCAGGTCGAGGGCGGCCGGGCTCAACGGCGCCTGATACAACGCGTCCAGGTCCGCGGCGTCGGTCAGCCAGGTGTCGACGGCGTCGGCCCAGCGTTGGCGAGTCTGCGGTTGCAGGTCGGCGGGCAGCAACACGCCGACCCCGGCGCGCCAGGCCCCCAGCAGGGCGATCGCCAGCAGGCCGGCGTCTTCCAGATGCACCGCCACGCGCTGGATACCGCGCGCGTGCAGGCCTGCCGCCAGGCGCAGGGATTGCTCACATAGCTGGGCGTGATTCATCGCAGGCTCGGTGGTGACCAAGCGCTGTTCCAACGGCTCAAGCAGCAGGTGCTCAAGTTTCAACCCATTCATACGCGGCCTCGAACCCTTTGTCGTACCAGCCATTCCACGGCAAACAACAGCCCCATCAGCCCGTAGGCGATCAGGCCGTTGTACAACGTCCACCAGCTCAGCGGCGCCCACAGGGTGAGGGCGGCGGCCAGCAGGCCATTACACAGAAAAAACACGCTCCACACCACGGTGACCTGGCGCGTATACACAATGGCTTTCGGCGGCAGTTGCGGGTCGGTCATGCGTGCCAGGCGCTCGACCATCGGCGGGCCGTATTTCAGGCTCAGGCCGAACAGCGCCAACATGAACGCGCTGACCAGGCTCGGGTACCAGCGCAGCAGGTGCGGGTTGTCGAACCAGGCCAGGGCCAAGCAGAACAGGATGATCGCCACCGCCATCCAGCGGCTGCCGGGGCGCCGCGCACCCGTGAGCGCACGCAGCAACCACAGGCTGCCGAGCAGCAGGCCGAATTGCCACGGTGCAAAGTGCTCGGTGCCGTAATACACCGCGAAAGGGTACAGCAACCCCGCCAGCAACAGGCCAAGGCCGATCAGCCGGCTCATGCGGCCGGTTGGACCAGACGGTACACCGCCTCAACCACGTCGTTCACGGTACGCACAGCCTTGAACTCTTCGGCGGCGATTTTTTTGCCGGTCTGGCGTTTGATGTGGTCGATCAGGTCCACGGCGTCGATGCTGTCGATTTCCAGGTCCTGGTACAGGTTGGCTTCGAGGGTGATGCGTTCAGGTTCCAGTTCAAACAGTTCCACCAAGGCAGCGCGCAGGGTGTTGAAAATATCGTCACGAGTTTGCATGGTACGGTCTCAAGCTGCCTGTTTGGCCGTGACGAACGCCGCAAGGCTGGCCACGTTGGTGAAGTGATTGCGGGTGTCCTTGGCGTCGGCATCGATCTTGAAGCCGTACTTTTTCTGGATCGCCAGGCCCAGTTCCAGGGCGTCGACTGAGTCCAGGCCGAGGCCTTCGCCGAACAGGGTTTGGTCGCTGTTGATGTCGTCGACGCTGATGTCTTCCAGGCCCAGGGCCTCGATGATCAGCGTCTTTATGTCGTGCTCAAGGCTGTTTGAGTTGCTCATCTTCGGCGAGCTCCTTAATAAAATAGTGATGCAGGTAATCGTTGAGCTTGCGTGAGGCCTGGGGCGCGGGGCCGAGTGCGGCGAACGCTTGTGGTTCTATATCGGCACCCACCCGTAAACTGAAGTGAAAGCGGCGTTTGGGAATGCGATACCAGGGTTCGGCCTTGGTCAGGGTGGTCGGGCTGACCTTGATTACCACGGGGGTGATGATTGTCGCACCACGCAACGCAATCGCGGCGCCGCCGCGATGAAAGGCAGGCGCCGCGCCGGGTGTGGTGCGGGTGCCTTCTGGAAAGATGATCAGGGTCTGACCTTCGCGCAGCGCATCGGCGGCGGCGTCGAGCATGTCCGCGCTGCCGTCATTGCTGATGTAGCCGGCATCGCGCACCGGCCCACGGGTGAACGGGTTTTGAAACAGGCTCTGCTTGACCACGCAGTTGGTCTGGCGCATCAGGCCGATCAGGAACACCACGTCGATCAGTGACGGGTGGTTAGCGACGATCATCTGGCCGGGGCGTCCGAGTTTGTCGGCGCCGTCGACGCTGAACGTGAGAATGCCCAGGCGCTGCATCCACCGAATGAACAACCAGAACAGGCGACTGATGGTATGCCGCGCGCGCCGTTGGTGCTGCTTGGCAGTCCCCGGCAGGCAATTGAGCAACGGAAACACCAGTAAGCGCAGGCACAGCCCGCCGACGCCAAACAGCGCGAAGCTGGCGGCGGTGGCGAACAGGCGCCAGTAGTAGGCGTCCCGTGGCTTGTCGTTCAGGGCTTGCGTTGCCAGTTCCATACGCGGTTCTTCCAGGCGTGTTGGCAGGCGCCCTGTTCGGTCAACAGGGTGCGTAGCAGGTTCAGGGCATGAGGCCACTGGGTGTGAGTGTGTTGGACAGTGCCGGTGCGCAGTTCCAGTTGCCACTCGTCGCCCGGCGTCAGTAACAGGCCGAGGGCGTAGGGGAAGGGCACGTCGTGGATCCAGTTGGCGTAGGCCTCGGGTGGCTGTTCCTCGCTGATCACCAGCAATACCGCCGGGGCGCCTTCGTTGAGCAGGGCCGCCGCTTCGAGCATGCCGTGTTCCAGGCCATCGCCGGCGGCGGCGAGGGCGGTCATTTCGCTGGTTTCATTGCGCAGGATCGACCACAGGCCAATCACCGCGTTATGCACCGACAGGCTGAACTGAGTCGGCGACAGCGGCTGATCGTTGGCCAGGTCGCTGAGGATCTCGAGGGTGCGCGGGGTTTCGCCGTGGCGGGAAACGAACACCAGCGGCAGGTCTTGCAGGCCCTCGGCCAGCGGCCAGCCCACGCTGAAAGCCATGCGCGCCAGACGGCTCAGGCGGCGGCGCTGCATGGCCGGTAAAAACGAGACGTCGGGGGAGGCTTCGCTGGCGGGTAGCAACACTGGCGCCTGGCACCAGGCGCGCCAGTCGTCCGCACTTTCGAGGCCCGGAGCCCAGGCGCGCCATTGGCTGATATTGAAATTGATCACTGAGAAGGTATCCCGCCCCTGCGGGCTTCCATGCGCGGCCACTGGCCCCGAATACCGGGACAGGGAGCAGCAGCCGAATGGCGCGCATTATCCCGGTGCTGTGGGGTTCTAGCAAACTTTGGTAAATATTTGTTCACGGCCGATTACAATTTGCTGGGGAAGATTTACAGATTGTCCTTCACTGAGAACCGAGCTGGATTGTCGGACTGTTCCTTTTCATTTGTACGTTAGATGCTAGCCCGGACCATTAATGCAGCAGTGCATGGATGAACGAGGTAGCTAACCGGCGCTTTTGCCCTCTACACTCGGGCATTCATTGGTACACGGAGGTTTTTCCATGCGGCGCGTGGTGTTCAATCAAAAAGGCGGGGTTGGCAAGTCCAGCATCGCCTGCAACCTGGCGGCGGTCAGCGCCAGTGAAGGTTACCGAACCCTGTTGGTGGACCTCGATGCACAAGCCAACTCTACTCAGTACCTCACCGGGCTGACCGGCGACGATATACCGATGGGTATTGCCGAGTTCTTCAAGCAAACCCTGTCTTCGGGGCCGTTCGCCAAGAAAAACCGGGTGGATATCTACGAAACGCCCTTCGACAACCTGCACGTGATCACCGCCACCGCTGAGCTGGCGGACTTGCAGCCCAAGCTCGAAGCCAAGCACAAGATCAACAAGCTGCGAAAGCTGCTGGATGAGCTGAGCGAAGACTACGACCGGATTTACCTGGATACCCCGCCAGCGTTGAATTTTTATGCGGTTTCGGCGCTGATTGCTGCTGATCGTGTGTTGATCCCCTTCGATTGCGACAGTTTCTCGCGCCAGGCGCTGTATGGCCTGCTGGCGGAAATCGAAGAATTGAAGGAAGACCACAACGAAGGCCTGGAAGTCGAAGGCATCGTGGTCAACCAGTTCCAGGCGCGGGCGAGCTTGCCGCAGCAGATGCTCGATGAGTTGATTGCCGAAGGCTTGCCGGTGCTGCCGGTGTACCTGGCGAGTTCGGTACGCATGCGTGAGTCGCACCAGCAGAACAAGCCGCTGATCCACCTGGACCCACGGCACAAGCTGACGCAGCAGTTTGTGGAGTTGCATAACCTGCTGGAAAACGCCTGACCTAAAGCACCACACTGGCCTGCGTTGTGCTCAAGGTCGAGTTACACCCCTTGGCTACGCAACCAGCTCATCAACTGCGGTAACGGAAACGCCCCACTCTGGCGCGCCACTTCACGGCCGTTCTTGAACAGAATCAAGCTGGGAATCGAGCGAATCCCCAACTGCGCCGACAACTGCTGATTGGCCTCGCTGTCCAGCTTGGCCAACCGGCACTTGCCTTCCAACTGCGCAGCGGCCTGCTCGAAGATGGGCGCGAACGACTTGCACGGCCCGCACCAATCGGCCCACACATCCACCAGCAACGGCAGGTCGCCCTTGATCTGGCTGGCGTAGTCGCCCTGTTTCAGTTCAAAAGGTTTGTTCAGCAGCACCGGCTGCTTGCAGCGCCCGCACTTCGGCGCATCGCCCAGGCGTTCGCCGGGGATGCGATTGAGGCCGTTGCAGTGCGGGCAGGGAATGACGAGAGGGTTGGACATGGTGGCGCTCCTTTGAGACTGGCCAATAGATCCTATTTGGAGTCAGGTCTGGGGTTTATCAAGGCGTGGGAGCGGTGACTCATCCGTTCACAGTTTCTGCCATGTCGATGTGAAGCCGCTTATCTAGGCTGTTGGAGCGCGTTCTGTTTCCCGCCATCTGTCTGTTTGCGGTTATAGCAAATTGCGATAGTTTGAGTTCGGGTTTAACCTTCATAGCAAGATGCGATAAGGATGTTGCATGCGAGTGATTAGTGAGAAAAGGATCTGGGAAGCAAAGGAAAAGTGGCCGCGCTCAGCGAGTGCTTTGGATGAGTGGTACCGACGGATAAAGCGCAATAGCCCAGGAGATTTCGCGTCAATGAAAGGCATTTTTCCTGCGACGGATAAAGTCGGGCAGTTCCATGTGTTCGACATCGGTGGCAATAAACTGAGGTTAATTGCTTTCGTGCGGTACCCAGCACAACGAATTTACATCAAGCATCTGCTCGATCACCGCGAATACGAACAAGACAAGTGGAAGGAGACAATCAGATGAGCGCACTCATTCAGCTCGCCGCTGAACATTGGCAATTTGTTTCACCATTACTGCGCAAGCCAAAAAACGAGGCGGATTACGATGCACTGGTTGCTGCCCTCGACGAGTTGCTGGATTTGGTCGGGGAGGACGAATCAAATCCGCTTATGAGTTTGGTGGATATTCTCAGTGACTGGATCGAAGCCTACGATCACGAGCATCGTCCGATGCCCGTCGTCAGTGGTGTTGACGTGTTGCGCGCGATGATGCGCGAACACGGCTTGAATCAAAGTGATCTGCCAGGCTTAGGCAAACAGTCAGTCGTTTCCGAGATTCTGAGCGGTAAGCGTAAGCTCAATCTGCGACAGATTAAATGGTTGGCCGAACGCTTTGGGGTTTCCGTGGAGACGTTCATCTAGCCGACTCTACGAAGAACAACTGATCTCCAAATGCTTGCCCCAATCCGGCGGCCGCTGCGCGTACTGCTCCATCCCGGCCTGCTCCTCGAACGGTTTGCGCAACACCTCATGCAGCCGCCGCACTTCGCTGTAATCCCCCGACTCGGCGGCGCTGATGGCGTTCTGTGCGAGGTAGTTGCGCAGGATGTACAGCGGGTTGACCGCATGCATCCGTGCTCGGCGCTGTTCTTCGCTGTACTCGCCATCACGCGCCACGCGGGCCTTGTACGCATCCGCCCAGGCATCGAAGCCGTTCCTGTCGACAAACTCGTCGCGCAACCGCGCCACTGCGAGCGCCGCCGGTTCATCGCCCAGGCGGCGGAAGAACAGCGTGTAGTCCACGCCGCTGTTCTGCATCAATTGCAGCAGGCGCTCCAGCAGTTTCTGGTCATCGTCTTCGGCGCTGGTCAGCCCCAGCCGGCGGCGCATCAGGTCCAGGTAGTGCGCCTGGTACAGCGGCAGGTACAGGCCGAGGGTTTCCTTCAAGGCGTCGACGCTGATAAACGGTGTGAGCGCCTGCGCCAGCGCGCTGAGGTTCCACTGCCCGATCGGCACCTGATTGCTGAAGGAGTAGCGCCCTTCATGATCGGAGTGGTTGCAGACGAAGTGCGCGTCAAAATCGTCGAGAAACGCAAACGGCCCGAAATCGAAGGTGATGCCGAGGATCGACATGTTGTCGGTGTTCATCACCCCATGGCAGAAGCCATAGGCCTGCCATTTGGCGATCAGTGCGGCGTTGCGTTCGACGACTTCGCGGAACATCGCCAGGTACGGTTCGGGCTGTTCCTGGCACTCGGGGAAGTGCAGCTTCAACACGTGTTCGGCCAGTGCCGCCTGCTGCTCGGGCTTCTGGGTGTAGTAGAAGTACTCGAAATGGCCGAAGCGGACATGGCTACGGGCCAGGCGCAACACCATCGCCCCGCGTTCCTGCTTCTCGCGCCAAACCGGCGTGCTCGAGCCGATCACACACAGCGCCCGGCTGCTAGGGATGTTCAATGCATGCAGGGCTTCTGATGCCAGAAACTCCCGAATCGAAGAGCGCAGCACGGCGCGGCCATCGCCCATCCGCGAGTACGGCGTCTGCCCGGCGCCCTTGAGGTGCAAGTCCCAGTGTTCGCCGGCGCCGTTATACACCTCGCCGAGCAGCAAGCCACGGCCATCGCCCAACTGCGGGTTGTAGGAGCCGAACTGATGCCCGGAATACACCATCGCCCGCGGTTCGGCTTCGGCCCACAGCTTGTGGCCGCCGAACAGTTCGGCGAACACCGGCGTTTCGGCCACGGCCGGGTCGAGGTCGAGCAGGGCCATGGCGGCGTCGCTCGCCACGACCAAGCGCGGTTCGTCGAGGGGCTCGGGCAGGACGTGGGTTGAGAACGCGTCGCCCAGGCGTGCGAAGCGATTGTCGAAGGTCAGTTCGTCGAGGGCTTTCACCGGCCATCTCCAGCAGAATGTCCGAGCATTCTGCTGGGGATAGGCGTTTTAGTCGAGCTTGGAGGGTGGCGGCTCGGGGGCGTCCACCACTTTGCCCGGCGGCGGTTCCGGTGCGTCGTGCGTCTCGGCCGGGTTGGCGATGGTGCGTTTTTCGTCTTCTACCGGCACCAGCTTGTACTCCTGGCCGTGCAGGTTCTTCAGGTAAACCTCCATCTGCCGGAACGAGATGTTGATGTGGTTGTTCTTGAACTCGCGGTTGATAAAACGGTTCACCTCGTCGATCACCGGGTTGCGGTCACCGAGGTCGCGCACGTGCATGCGCAGTTCGTGGTCGAGGGTGCTTTCGCCGAAGTTGAGGAAGTACACGTGGGGTTCGGGTTCTTTCAGCACCCGCGGGTTTTCGCGCGCGGCCTGGAGCAACAGGGCTTTCACCAGGTCGAGGTCGGAGCCGTAGTCCACGCCGAGCTTGAGGGTGACCCGAGTGATGGTGTCGGTCAGCGACCAGTTGATCAGTTGCCCGGTGATGAACGTCTTGTTCGGGACAATGATGTCCTTGCGGTCGAAGTCGGTGATGGTGGTGGCGCGGATGCGGATCTTGCTCACCGTGCCCGACAGGTTGCCGATGGTGATGGTGTCGCCGATCCGCACCGGGCGCTCGAACAGGATCATGATGCCGGAGATAAAGTTGGCGAAGATCTCCTGCATACCGAAGCCCAGGCCCACCGACAGCGCCGCCACCAGCCATTGCAACTTGTCCCAGCTCACGCCGAGGGTCGATAGGGTCGCCACAAACCCCACGCCGGCAATCACGTAGGACAGCAACGTGGTGGTGGCGTAGGCGCTGCCCTGGGCCAGGTCCAGCTTGGACAGCACCAGCACTTCCAGCAAGCCGGGCAGGTTGCGCGCCAGGGCGAAGGTGATGCCGATGATGATCAGCGCGCCGAGCATGTCGCCGATGCTGATCGGCACCATGCTGATATTGGCCCCGGTGCCGCTGGTGTATTCGTAGAGGGTGACGTTGTCGAGGTAGGAGAACACCGAGATCAGGTCCGACCACACCCAGTACAGCGCCGCGATGAAGCCGCCGAGCAGGGCCAGGCGGATCAGGCGCATGGATTGTTCGTTGACCTGTTCGATGTCCAGGGTCGGCTCTTCGATCACCGCTTCGCCTTCGCCGGCTTCCTTGGCGGCCTGGCGTTTTGCCAATGCCCGCGAATAGGCCAGGCGCCGGGCGGCGACGCCCAGGCCGCGGGCGAACGTGGCTTCGATCACCAGCCAGAACATCAACAGGTACAGGGTGTTGATCAACCGGTCGCTGAGCTTCAGCGCGGTGTAGTAATAGCCGAAGCACACGGCGATAAACAGTGCGATGGGCAGCGCGGTAAACAACAGGCCCGCGGTTTTGCGGAACAGTGAGGCTTTCTCGTGGGTTGTGCTGTGCAACAGCAGGCGACCCAGCAGCCAGGCCATCAGCGCATAGCAGGTCAGCACCACGCCGATGCCCAGCACGTCGTCGGCCAGGGCTGCCGGCTGGTGCTCGGCAATGGCCACCACGGCCACCAGCGCCAGCACCACCAGCCCGAGCTTGCGTACCCAACCTTGCAGGAATGCGACCTGCGGTCGTTCCCAGCGGAAGTGCAATTCGGCGACGCCGCCTGGCGCGAGGATTCGGTAGGCGGTGTAGAACACCAACCACGCCTGGGCGATCTGCAACAGCGCGGCACCCAGGTTGGCGTTTTGCCCGCGGGCGTCGATCTGCAACGCATAACCGCATAACGCCAGGCCCAAGGCCACGGGCATGGCCAGCAGGATATTCACCAGGATCGCCTGGGGCGTGTGCCATTGGCTGTCACGCTTGAAGTGGCCGATGTCCATGTGCACCTTTTTCAGCCGCGCGTACAAGGCATTGCGCCGCCACAACAGTGCGCCGATCAACAGCAGCAACGGCAAGAACAGCAGCGGGCGCTGGGTCAGGCCGTCGTACAGTTCGCTGACGCTGGAGGCCCAGGGCAGGGAGGTGACTTGCTTGCTCAGGTGATCCGGGACGGTTTCCAGCCACTCGGTGTCCAGCGGCTTGTTGCTGGGAATCCAGAACATCTGCTCATCGAGGGTCGCACGCAGGGTGGTGGCGGTGCTCAGCAGTTGTTTCTGGTTCAGTTGCAGGGTGATCGATTCATTGAGCAGCGCGCTCAGTTCGCGGCTCAGGCGCTCGAGCAGGTCGCTGCGGGTGATCGCCAGTTCCAGCAGAGTGCGCCGCAATTGCGGGGTGACCTCATCCGGCGGCTGGTTGGCCAGCAGGTTATCCACATAGGTGCTGGGCGAGCTGATCAGTTCGCGCTGCTGGTTGACCTCGAACTGGTACAGGCGAATGTTGGCGATGTCGTCGGCGAGGTTGCGGTCGACCGTGAGGCGCGGCAAGGCCTGTTTCTGTTTGTACAGAATCTTCGACAGCAGCAGGCTGCCCTTGAGCACGTTGATCTGTTCGTCCAGCGCCGAGTCGCTCTGGGTCACGGTGTCCAGTTGCTGCTTGGTCTGCAGGTTCTTCTGGGTCAGGTCGTTGAGGCGGTCGGTGCTTTTGAGCAGGTAGTCGGACAGCTTCAGGTTGGCCGCGCTTTCCGTGGCCAACAGGCTGCTGCTGCCGGCTTTCTGCGCTTCGATGGACTGTTGGGTCACCGTCTGTTGGGACTGGGCCAGGCGTTTCTGGTTGATCAGGGTTTGCAGGTCCTGGATCTCTTGTTCCAGGCGCGCGGTTTTTTCCACCACCAGGTCATGCTGGCTGTTGCCCAGGTCTTGCAGTTGGCTGTTGCCGGCCAGTTCCTGGCGGCGCAGTGGGATCAGGGCATTCAGCGACGCCAGTTCGGCGTTCAACTGGTTGCGCTGGTCGGCGCTGAGGGTTTTGCCATTGTCCTTGCCGGCCTTGAGGGTCGCGTTGATCTGCTGGATGCGCGTCTGGCTGCTGCTGATTTCGGTCTGCGCGCGCTCGGGGCGGGTCTGGGCGGCGATGGTCAGGCTGTTGGCGTCGGCCAGGTCTTTTTGCAGGTCGCCTTGCTGGGTGGTGCGCTGCACCAGCAGTTGTTCCAGTTGCGGCACCGGCAACGTGGCGTAGCGCTGGGCCACCGGGACGACTTTGGTGGCCTTGAGCCGGGTCAGTTCGCGCTGGTTTTCGCTGGTCTGGCGCGGGGCGTCTTGCAACTGGCGCTTGAGATCGACCAGGCGCTGCTCGTAATCCTGCTTGTTGCCCAGGTGAGTCAGCGTCTGCTGCAGGATCGCCTGCAGCGCCTTCATGTCGGCGTCGGGCAGCTTGCGGTCGGGCAGCTTGTCCAGGGTTTGCTGGATAGCGTCGGCGCTGGGCGGGTCGGCGGCGTATACGCTGCCGACACAAAGGGTCAGGCTCAGCAGGGCAGTGGCGAGAAAAGTGCGCAGGGTTGGCATAGAGACCGGTCGAGCAAGGTGAAGAATCGGGGCAGTATTGCCCCGCAGTTTAGAGGAAGAGTCCGGGGCCCGGGCGACTTCCTTCGGGGAATCTGACGCCGACTTTGCCAATCTTGTTCCCGTCCATGACGGCGACGGTCCAGATCGTGTTGTTCCACTCCACCTGGTCGCCGACCACCGGCGCGCCGCCGACTTTCTGGGTGATGAAGTGGCTCAATGGCATGTCCGGGTCGATGCCTTCGAGTTGCAGGCCGTACAGCGCCGAGACTGCGCCCAGTTGGGCGTCGCCTTCGAGGATGAAGTCGCCGAAGAAGCGCAAATCCAAGCCGCGTTGCGGCGCCTGGCTGAACAGTTTGCCCAGGGCCGGCAGGTTGTGTTCGTGGCCGATCACGCAGAGCAGATCGTCGGCTTCCAGCACCGTACTACCCGACGGATGGAGCAGTTGCTGGCCACGGAACAGTGCAGCGATACGCGTGCCTTCGGGCATTTTCAGCTCGCGCAGGGCTGCGCCGATGCACCATTTTTCCGCGCCCAGGCGGTAGACGAACAGCTCCCACTCACTGGTGACGTGAACTTCCAGGGCGGCGCGGGAAATCGGCGCCGGCTCCGGTGGCACGGTCACTTTCAGCAGCTTGGCGACCCACGGCAGGCTGGTGCCTTGCACCAGCAGCGAGACCAGCACGATAAAGAACGCCAGGTTGAAGTACAGCTGTGCATGGGGCAGGCCGGCCATCAGCGGGAACACCGCAAGAATGATCGGCACCGCGCCGCGCAGGCCGACCCAGGCGATAAAGGCTTTTTCGCGGCCGTGGAACGCCTTGAACGGCAGCAGGCCGACCATCACCGACAGCGGCCGCGCAAACAGGATCATCCACAGCGCCAGGCCCAGGGCGGGCAGCGCAATCGGCAGCAGGTCGTGGGGCGTGACCAGCAGGCCCAGCACCAGGAACATGCCGATCTGGGCGAGCCAGGCCATGCCGTCGAGCATATGCAAAATGCCATGACGGCTGCGCACCGGCCGGTTGCCGATCACCAGGCCGCACAGGTACACGGCGAGGAAGCCGCTGCCGTGCAGGGCGTTGGTCAGGGCGAAGACGAACAGGCCGCCGGCGATCACCAGGATCGGGTACAGGCCGTTGGCCAGGTTGATGCGGTTGACCATCTGCAGCATCAGCCAGCCGCCGCCCAGGCCGATGAGGCCGCCGATGCCGAACTCGCGCACCAGGTGCAACAGCAGGTTCCAGTGCAGGCCGGTCTGGCCGCTGGCGAGCATGTCGATCAGGGTGACGGTGAGGAACACGGCCATCGGGTCGTTGCTGCCGGATTCGATTTCCAGGCTGGCGGAGACCCGTTCGTTGAGCCCCTTGCCGCCGAGCAGCGAGAACACCGCGGCGGCGTCGGTGGAGCCGACAATCGCGCCGATCAGCAAGCCTTGAATGATGTTGAGGTCAAACAGCCAGGCCGCGGCCATGCCGGTGAGGCCGGTGGTAATCAACACCCCCACCGTGGCCAGCGACAACGCCGGCCAGAGTGCCACGCGAAAACTCGCCACCCGGGTGCGCAAGCCGCCGTCGAGCAGGATCACGGCCAGGGCGAGGTTGCCCACCAGGTAGGCGGTCGGGTAGTTATCGAAGATGATGCCGCCGCCGTCGACGCCGGCGACCATGCCCACGGCCAGGATGATCACCAGGATCGGAATGCCCAGGCGGGACGAAAGAGAGCTCACCAGAATGCTCGCACTCACCAGCAACGCGCCGATCAAGAACAGGCTGTTGATGGTGGTCGCATTCAAAGGCAGTACTCCATGGGCAAAATAAGACGGACGCATTCTGACCATGCAGTCTGCGTGCCAGCGATTCTAACCTGTTGAATTGCCGCGCTGTCAAAAAGGTTTTAGCGACGGGCGCCGATCTAAATGTGGGAGGGGGCTTGCCCCCGATTGCGGTGGGTCAGCTGTAGATAAGCTAGCTGACAAATCGCAATCGGGGGCAAGTCGAATCGTCGCATCGCCCCTCCCACATCTTTAGAGGCGAAACCGCCCGACCATCCCGTTCAAGTCCACCGCCAGGCGCGACAACTCGCTGCTCGCGGCACTGGTCTGGCCGGCGCCGGTTGCCGATTGCACCGACAGATCACGAATGTTCACCAGGTTGCGGTCCACTTCCCGTGCCACCTGCGCTTGTTCCTCCGCCGCGCTGGCGATCACCAGGTTGCGTTCATTGATCTCGACAATCGCCGTGTTGATCGTATCCAGCGACATCCCCGCGCCTTTGGCGATGTTCAGCGTCGATTCCGCGCGCTCGGTGCTGTTGCGCATCGAATCCACGGCATGCTCGGTGCCGGCCTGGATACTGCCGATCATCCGTTCGATCTCGCTGGTCGACTGCTGGGTGCGATGGGCCAGCGCACGCACTTCGTCGGCCACTACGGCAAAGCCACGGCCGGCTTCCCCGGCACGCGCCGCTTCAATCGCCGCGTTCAGGGCCAGCAGGTTGGTCTGGTCGGCAAGGCCGCGAATCACGTCGAGCACCTTGCCGATGTCGCGCGATTCATTGGCCAGGTCGCCGATCAGCGTCGCGGTGGCTTGCACGTCGCCGCTCATGCGCTCAATGGCGCTGACGGTTTCCTGCACCAGGTCGCGGCCGTCACCGGCGGAGGTGGTGGCGTTGCGCGAGGCCTCGGAGGTGCTCACCGCATTGCGCGCGACTTCCTCGACGGCGCTGGTCATCTCGTTGACCGCGGTGGCGGCCTGTTCGATTTCGTTGTTTTGTTGGGTCAGGCCACGGGCGCTTTCGTCGGTCACGGCGTTGAGCTCTTCGGCGGCAGAAGCCAACTGAGTGGCCGAGCCGGCGATGCGTTGCAGGGTGTCGCGCAGCTTGTCCTGCATCTTGGCCATGGCAGCCAGCAGGCGGCCGGCTTCGTCGTGGCCATCGACCTTGATCGGGCGTGTCAGGTTGCCTTCGGCGATTTCTTCAGCCGCGTCCAGGGCCTGGGCGATCGGCAGGGTGATACTGCGGGTCAGCAGCCAGGCGAACCACAGGGTCAGCGTCGTGGCGATGACCAGCAGCCCAACCACCAGGTCGAAGGCCAGGTTGTATTGGTCTTTGGCCTGCTGATTGGTGGTCAGGGCCATCTTGTTGTTGATGTCCGCCAGGCGCGCCAGCACGGCGTTGGTCTGCTCGGCGTTGCTCAGCAACTCGCTGTTGAGCAACTCGCGCAGCTCGTCGACCTGATTGGCCCGCGACATGCTCTTCATGCGCTCTTCGATCTGATGGTACTGGGCTAGCAGGCGCACGTATTCGTCGTAGGCCGCGCGTTCTTCGCTGCTGTCGATGAGTTTTTCGTAGATGCCCTGGGCGGTCCGAATCTGCTGGTTGCGCTGTTCGATGGTTTCCAGGGTTTTTTGCTGCACGTCTGGCCCGCGGTTGGTCAGCAATCGGTATGACAGCACCCGCAGGCGCAATGTCAGCTGGGTGAACTCATCGAGGGCGCGAATACTCGGGACGCTGGACAGCGTGATGTCTTCTGCCGCCGCGCGGATTTTGCTCATTTGGTTCAGGGCGAACACACCGAGAAACAACATGAGTGCACCAATCAACGCGAAGCCTAGGAACGCACGCGGCGCGATATTCATATTACGAAGAGACATGCGGGAGTCCTGGGAAGAAGCGCGATCCATGCGGCTATGAGACAGGGTGAGTATTACCTATCGGCAGTACGACTAAAGTCTAAAGTGGCGTGTGTTTTTATCGCATCTGACGAGGGGCCGGGTCGATTCAGGAACCAGATGGGGGAAATGCAGTCACTAAGGCTCGAAAGTGCGGCCCGGCCCTTAACAATCGGGCTGCGCGCCGGGGATAACCCTGGCATCCGAGGTGAATTTTCTTTATCGTCACCGCCCTTTTAAAAAGCCCAGGAAATCAAAATGTTAGAAGCATCCCTCAGCCAGCTGGAACAACTGGTCAGCGACCTGGTACAGCAGAATCAAGACCTGTTGGGCACCAATGAATCCCTCAAGGCGCAATTGGCCCGCGCCAAGGATGAGAACGACAGCCTGCAATTGAACCTGATGGAACAGGAAGAAAAGAACGGCGCCACCGCTGCGCGTATCCAGGCGTTGGTTGAGCGTGTGAGCGCAGGGCCTGTCAGCGCATGAACGAAGGGATAAAGGTCGTTTCGATTCTCGGAGAGGATTACTCGATCAAGGCTCCGGCCGGGGAAGATCAAACCCTGATGCACGCCGTGACCCTGCTCAAGGCCTCCCTGGCCACCACCAAGAAAAAGTACCCGACCCTGATCGGTGACAAGCTATTGGTACTGGCCGCGCTGAACCTGTGCGCCGAGCAGATCGAAATGCAACAGCGTCACCAGCAGGAACTCGACCGTTACCAAGAGCAAGTCAGCGCCACGGTCGAGGTGATTTCCAAGGCTATCGGACAGCCTTAGAACCACTCATCCTGCATGCCGAGGCACGTATCGTCGCGGGCCTCCAGTATTGCCAGTTCATGATGGCAGCCCGGTACTTCCCAGGTCAGGAAGTAGCGGGCCGCCTGGAGCTTGCCTTTATAGAACGCGGTGTCCGCCGCATCGCCCTTGGCCAGGCCTTCTTCGGCGCGAATCGCCTGCTCCAGCCAGCGCCAGCCAATCACCGTGTGCCCGAATACCTTCAGGTACAGCGCCGAATTCGCCAGGCTGCTGTTGACCTTGCCTTGGGCGAGATCCGTCAGCAGGCCGATCGTCACGCTTTGCAGGCGCGCCACCAACTGTTCCAGCGGTTCTCTCATGGCCTTCAGCGATGGATATTGCTGCGCCCGTGCGCCTGTTTCGGCGATCAACCGAATCAGTTGCTTCAGGCCCGCGCCGCCGTTCTGCGCGAGCTTGCGCCCCAGCAGGTCGAGGGACTGGATACCGTGGGTACCTTCATGGATCGGGTTGAGGCGGTTGTCGCGGTAATACTGTTCCACCGGGTATTCGCGGGTGTAGCCGTGGCCGCCGAGGATCTGGATCGCCAGCTCGTTGGCCTTGAGGCAGAACTCCGAGGGCCAGGATTTGACGATCGGCGTCAGCAGGTCGAGCAGTTCGTGAGCGCGCTTGCGTTCGACATCGGTTGCCAGGGTGGTGGTGTCGTCGAACAGGCGCGCGGCAAACAGGCCGAGGTCGAAGGCGCCTTCGACGTAGGCTTTCTGGGTCAGCAACATGCGTTTGATATCGGCGTGCTGGATGATCGACACCGGCGCGGTACTCGGGTCTTTGCTGTCCGGCAGGCGGCCTTGCGGGCGTTCGCGGGCGTATTCCAGGGAATACAGGTAGCCGGCGTAACCGAGCATCACCGCGCCCATGCCGACGCCGATGCGCGCTTCGTTCATCATCTGGAACATGCAGCTCAGGCCCTGGTGCGGTTTGCCCACCAGATAGCCGACACAGTGCCCGTTATCGCCGAAATTCAGCGCCGTGGACGTGGTGCCACGCCAACCCATCTTGTGAAACAGCCCGGCCAGCAACACATCGTTGCGCGCACCCAGGCTGCCATCGTCGTTGACCAGGAATTTGGGCACGATAAACAGCGAAATGCCCTTCACCCCGGCCGGCGCGTCCGGCAGTTTGGCCAGCACCATATGCACGATGTTTTCCGACAGCGGGTGGTCGCCGCCGGAGATAAAGATCTTGTTGCCCTTGAGCCGATAGCTGCCATCCGGTGCAGGCTCTGCGCGGGTACGAATGTCCGACAGCGACGAGCCGGCATGCGGCTCGGTCAGGGCCATGGTGCCGAAGAAGCGCCCCTCGATCATCGGCTGCAGGAAGCGTTGCTTTTGCTCCTCGGTGCCGAAACTTTCGATCAGGTTGGCGGCGCCCATGGTCAGGAACGGGTAGGACGTTGACGCCGCGTTGGCCGCCTGGAAGTGCGCGAAGCAGGCTTGGGACAGCAATGTCGGCAACTGCATGCCGCCGGCTTCGAAACTGCGCGCGGCATTGAGGAAGCCGGCTTCGAGGAAGGCGTCCACGGCCGGTTTGACTTCCGGGATCAGGATGGCCTTGCCGTCCTCGTAGCGCGGTTCGTTTTCGTCGTTTTTGCGGTTATGCGGTGCGAAGTACTTTTCGGCGATGGTGCGGGCGGTACTGATGGCCGCGTCGAAGGTTTCGCGATTATGTTCGGCAAACCGCTCGCGCTGGGTCAGGCCCTCGGCATCGAGGACTTCGTACAGCTCGAAAGCCAGATTGCGGGAACTGAGGAGCGTCTCGGACATGGCGGCTTACCTGTGTGGGAAGGAGCCTGAGTCTAAGTGCGCGAATAAAGGCTGGATAGCAAGATTGATCTGGGTGATGGAGGGGCAGAACGCGGACGAGGAATTGAAATACAGTCAAATGTGGGAGGGGGCTTGCCCCCGATGGCGGTGGATCAGTAACAGCTGAACTGACTGACACACTGCAATCGGGGGCAAGTCGAATCGTCGCACCGCCCCTCCCACATGTTTACCGCGTTCCGGCAGTTAGCCGATGGTCATCAGGCTGGCGTTACCGCCCGCCGCTGCGGTGTTGACGCTCAGCGCACGCTCGATCACCAGACGCTCCAGGGCAATTGCTGTCTCGCCTTGGGACAAACCATGTACCCCGACAATCGCCCCGCCACGCTGGGCCACTTGCTGGCAAACCGCGCGCAGTTGATCGGAATCGCCGTGGTGCAGGACTGCGTCGAACAGCACATCGTCCTTGGTCCAGTCGGCCACGCGCTTGATCTTCGCCTGAATCTCTTTCGGCAGGCGTGGGAACAAGGCTTTGGTCAGCTCGGTTTCCGGCCATACCGCCGAACCGCCGACGGCCAATACCGCCGCCAGTTGGGTCAGCAGGTCACCTTCTACTTCTGCCAGGCACAGTACGTGCTCGCGGGGCAGGATGGCGTAGCTGTTGCGCTCGCCGGTCGGGCCGGCCAACAGGCGGGTGATACCGCTTTGCGATTGCGTGGCGAACCGGCTGCACAGGGCGCTCAGGTCGCTGAGCGTGTGGCTGTCGGCCCAGGCTTTCAAGGCGGTCAGCGGTTGGCTCATGGCGTCGCGTAGGCGCACGTCCGGTGCGGACAATGCATCGCCGCGAACGAAGGACTGCTCGATCGCATCGGTAGGACGCGTCGACAGCAGGCGGTACAGGTACAGCGGACCACCGGCTTTCGGGCCGGTGCCCGACAAACCTTCGCCGCCAAACGGCTGCACGCCGACCACCGCCCCGACAATGTTGCGGTTGACATAGACGTTGCCGGCATGAACGTTGTCGATCACCTTGGCGATGGTCTCGTCGATGCGCGTGTGTACGCCCAGGGTCAGGCCGTAGCCGGAAGCGTTGATCTGGCCGATCAACTGGTCGATCTCCTTGCGCTTGTAGCGCACCACGTGCAGCACCGGGCCGAAGATCTCCCGTTGCAGCTCGTCGAAGCTTTCCAGCTCGATCAGGGTGGGCATCACGAAGGTGCCGCGCTTGATCTCTTCGCCGTCGGCGATCGCCACTTGGTACACCGCGCGGCCTTTGTCGCGCATGGCCTGGATGTGTTTCTCGATGCCAGCCTTGGCTTCGGCGTCGATCACCGGGCCGATATCCACCGACAGGCGCTCCGGGTTGCCCAAACGGCATTCAGCCATGGCGCCCTTGAGCATTTCGATGACGCGGTCTGCAGAATCTTCCTGCAGGCACAGTACACGCAGGGCCGAGCAACGCTGGCCGGCGCTGTCGAAGGCCGACGACACCACGTCGATGACCACTTGTTCGGTCAGGGCCGAGGAGTCGACGATCATCGCGTTCTGGCCACCGGTTTCGGCGATCAGCGGGATCGGTCGGCCCTGGGCATCCAGGCGCCCGGCGACATTGCGTTGCAGCAGGCGCGCGACTTCGGTGGAACCGGTGAACATGACGCCTTTGACGCGATCATCGCCGACCAGGCGCGCACCAACGGTTTCGCCCTGGCCCGGCAGCAGTTGCAGCACGCCTTCCGGAATACCGGCTTCGAGCAGGATACGTACCGCTTGTGCGGCCACCAGCGGGGTTTGCTCGGCAGGCTTGGCCAATACCGGGTTACCGGCGGCCAGTGCGGCGGCGACTTGCCCACTGAAAATCGCCAGCGGGAAGTTCCACGGGCTGATGCAGACCACCGGGCCCAATGGGCGGTGGGCGTCGTTGGTGAAATCGTGACGCGCCTGCACCGCGTAGTAACGCAGGAAGTCCACGGCTTCGCGCACTTCGGCGATGGCATTGGCGAAGGTCTTGCCGGCTTCGCGGGCCAGCAGGCCCATCAGCGGCTGGATCTCGCCTTCCATCAGGTCGGCGGCGCGTTCAAGGATCGCGGCGCGCTCGGCGGGCGGAGTCGCCTGCCAGATCGGGCCGGCGTTGATGGCGCACTGGATCGCGTTGTCGACGTCATCGACGGTCGCTTCCTGTACGTGGCCGACCACATCACGCAGGTCGGACGGGTTCAGCACCGGCGTCGCAGCTTCATTACTGGCGGCGCAACCCAACATCGGCGCGGCTTTCCAGTGATTGTGCGCGGTGGCCAGCAGGGCGCAGGACAACGACGCCAAACGGTGTTCGTTGGCCAGGTCGATACCGGCCGAGTTGGCGCGGTCGCTGCCGTACAGATCGCGTGGCAATGGAATACGCGGGTGCGGCAGGCCGAAGCCGCCTTCCAGCGTCGCCATTTGCTCGATGCTGGCCACTGGATCGGCCACCAGCTCTTGGATCGAGATGGACTGGTCGGCGATACGGTTGACGAACGAGGTGTTGGCGCCGTTTTCCAACAGGCGACGTACCAGGTAGGCCAGCAGGGTTTCGTGGGTGCCGACCGGGGCGTACACGCGGCACGGACGGTTCAGCTTGCCCTCGGCCACTTTGCCGACGACCTGTTCGTAGAGCGGTTCGCCCATGCCGTGCAGGCACTGGAACTCGTACTGGCCGGGGTAATAGTTCTGACCGGCGATATGGTAGATAGCCGACAGGGTGTGGGCGTTATGCGTGGCGAACTGCGGGTAGATGACTTCCGGCACCGACAGCAGTTTGCGTGCGCAGGCGATGTAGGACACGTCGGTGTACACCTTGCGGGTATAGACCGGGTAGCCTTCCAGGCCTTCGACCTGGGCGCGCTTGATTTCGCTGTCCCAGTACGCGCCTTTTACCAGGCGGATCATCAGGCGGTGGCGGCTGCGGCGCGCCAGGTCGATGACGTAGTCGATCACATACGGGCAGCGCTTCTGGTAGGCCTGGATCACGAAACCGATGCCGTTCCAGCCGCTCAGTTGCGGCTCGAAGCACAGGCGTTCGAGCAGGTCCAGGGACAGTTCCAGGCGGTCGGCTTCTTCGGCATCGATGTTCAGGCCGATGTCGTATTGCTTGGCCAGCAGGGTCAGGGACAGCAAGCGCGGGTACAGCTCGTCCATCACTCGTTCGTACTGGGCACGGCTGTAACGTGGGTGCAGGGCCGACAGCTTGATGGAAATGCCCGGGCCTTCATAAATCCCACGGCCGTTCGAGGCTTTGCCGATGGAATGAATGGCTTGTTCGTAAGAGGCGAGGTACTTCTGTGCATCGTGTTCGGTGAGTGCGGCTTCACCGAGCATGTCGTAGGAATAGCGGAAACCCTTGGCTTCGAACTTGCTCGCATTGGCCAGGGCTTCGGCGATGGTTTCGCCGGTGACGAACTGCTCGCCCATCAGGCGCATGGCCATGTCGACGCCCTTGCGGATCATCGGCTCGCCGCTCTTGCCGATGATGCGGCTCAGGGATGAGGTCAGGCCTGCTTCGTTGTGGGTGGCGACCAGTTTTCCGGTCAGCAGCAGGCCCCAGGTGGCCGCGTTGACGAACAGCGACGGGCTGTTGCCCAGGTGCGGTTGCCAGTTACCGGTGCTGATCTTGTCGCGGATCAGTGCGTCGCGGGTGCCTTTGTCGGGGATGCGCAGCAGCGCTTCGGCCAGGCACATCAGTGCCACGCCTTCCTGGGACGACAGGGAGAATTCCTGCAGCAAACCCTGGACGATGCCGGCACGGCCGCCGGCGCTCTTCTGATTGCGCAGTTTTTCTGCAATCGACGCGGCCAGCTTATTCGTGGCTTCGGCCATCTGGGCCGGCAGGCGAGCCTGTTCGATCAGCATCGGCACCACTTCCGGCTCCGGGCGGCGGTAAGCGGCGGTGATCGAGGCGCGCAGTACGGATTGCGGCAGGATGCTCTCGGCGAACTCGAGGAAGCACTGATGGACGTGGTCGGCCTGGACCTCTCCGGCGTCGTCGGCCTCCTTGCTGCTCAAGCCATTGAGCTCGGTCAGGGTTGCACCACCCTCGAGTTTCTCCAGGTAATTGAAAATCGCCTGCTTGATCAGCCAGTGCGGCGTGCGATCAATGGAGGTCGCGGCCGCCTTCAGGCGCTCGCGGGTCGGGTCGTCGAGTTTGACCCCAAGGGTGGTTGTAGCCATTTTCTTATCCTCATGGGTGCCACTACCGAGTGGCATCAGCTGGCGGCAAGATTAGCTTCGGTCTGGAAGAGGTGCAACCGGGTGCAACCCTTTTTATGCATGAATTTTTCGCCGTTCCATCGGGAAAAAACCGACACTCGACCGAATCCGCTGCACTTTGGTGCATTTGCTTCTGAGATCGGCTGTTCTTGCTCCGAAAAGGAGCAAAAACGCGGTGTTTTCTGTAAAACACATCAAGGTGCAACTTATTCGCGAGAAACTGGTTGCACCTTATTTGCTTTGTTGAATAGCATTCGCGGCCAAGGTGCAACCACCCGTATGGTGTGGTTCATCGGCTGACGGCTTTCCTGGGGAAACGTCAGTCATAAATGCGCGCGATGCAGCTACGTTTACTCACTGGATCAGTGGGTGGCCGTCTGACAGACCGCCGCTACATAAAAACAAAGCCAGGGCGTCACTTCTATGAGCGTTAGTAATCCAACCCTGATCACGTTCGTGATCTACATCGCAGCAATGGTGCTGATCGGCTTCATGGCCTATCGCTCCACCAACAACCTTTCCGATTACATCCTGGGCGGTCGCAGCCTCGGTAGCGTGGTGACTGCCTTGTCAGCCGGTGCTTCCGACATGAGCGGCTGGTTGTTGATGGGCCTGCCGGGCGCGATCTACATGTCCGGCCTGTCGGAAAGCTGGATCGCCGTCGGCCTGATCGTCGGTGCGTACCTCAACTGGCTGTTCGTGGCCGGTCGCCTGCGCGTGCAGACCGAGCACAACGGCGACGCCCTGACGCTGCCGGATTACTTCTCCAGCCGTTTCGAAGATAAAAGCGGCCTGCTGCGGATCATCTCCGCAGTAGTGATCCTGGTGTTCTTCACCATCTATTGCGCTTCCGGCATCGTGGCTGGTGCCCGTCTGTTCGAAAGCACCTTCGGCATGTCCTACGAGACTGCGCTGTGGGCCGGCGCGGCGGCGACGATTGCCTACACCTTCGTCGGTGGTTTCCTGGCTGTGAGCTGGACCGACACCGTACAAGCCACCCTGATGATCTTCGCGCTGATCCTGACGCCGATCATCGTGCTGCTGGCCACCGGCGGTATCGATACCACGTTCCTGGCGATCGAAGCGAAGAACCCCGACAACTTCAACATGCTGAAAAACACCAGCTTCATCGGCATCATCTCGCTGATGGGCTGGGGCCTGGGTTACTTCGGCCAGCCGCACATCCTCGCGCGCTTCATGGCGGCGGATTCGGTGAAGTCGATCGCCAAGGCGCGTCGCATCTCCATGACCTGGATGATCCTGTGCCTGGGCGGCACCGTGGCCGTGGGCTTCTTCGGCATCGCCTACTTCTCGGCGCACCCGGAAGTGGCCGGCCCCGTGACCGAGAACCACGAGCGCGTGTTTATCGAGCTGGCCAAGCTGCTGTTCAACCCATGGATTGCTGGCGTTCTGCTGTCGGCGATTCTGGCGGCGGTCATGAGCACTTTGAGCTGCCAATTGCTGGTGTGCTCCAGCGCCCTGACCGAGGACTTCTACAAGACCTTCCTGCGCAAGAACGCTTCCCAGGTTGAGCTGGTGTGGGTCGGCCGCGCCATGGTGCTGCTGGTGGCCGTGATCGCCATCGGCCTGGCCGCCAACCCGAATAACCGCGTATTGGGCCTGGTGAGCTACGCCTGGGCCGGCTTCGGCGCCGCGTTCGGCCCTGTGGTGCTGATCTCGGTGATCTGGAAGCAGATGACCCGCAACGGCGCACTGGCTGGCATTCTGGTCGGCGCGATCACCGTGATCGTGTGGAAGCATTTCGAATTGTTGGGCCTGTACGAAATCATCCCAGGCTTCATCTTCGCCAGCCTGGCGATCTACATCGTCAGCAAGCTGGGCGCGCCGACTGCGGGTATGGTTGAGCGCTTTGATGCTGCCGAGAAAGACTACAACCTCAACAAATAAAACCTCGGGCGTTATGCGCCTGATGTGTTGAAGAAAACGGCTCGCTATCTTTTGGATAGCGGGCCGTTTTTCCTTCTGGTGCTTAAGCAAAGTAGATAGCGACCAAACAAAATCTGGCCCCTGCAATCGGGTGCTTATACGTTCAATTGATCACGGAAATGAAAGATCGTCGCGCCTGCAACTCCGACTAGTCCGATCAGGGCTGTCCCGTGAAGAGCAAGTTTTAGGCAGCTCGGAAACGCCTCCACCTGCTGTAAATCAACGACGCCACGTTTTGCATTCCATCGCGGCAGAGCGATTGCCACGTAGACCACGCATAGCCTGCCCAATCTTCCACGTAAGGAGTTGCTCAAAAGATGTTTGTACGTGCTCAAGAGGCTGCACTGATCCAAATAGCGCTCCATCACCTCTAATTTCCGATAGGCCAGAAATAGATCGAGAATAACCGCTATGAGCATTGCGGCCGCTGACCCAAGTGCTATTTGGTCTTTCGTGGGGAGATTGAGGAAGTACTCAATATTCATACAGAACCTCTCCAGCCGTAGCGCCAATTTCACCACCCCAGTGCCCGAAAATAGCGCCTCCGACTCCGCCGGCTATCAAAAGACAGCTCAAGGCGAATGGCCCGGTTGTAGGAGCCATTACGGCGACACACAAGCCCATTCCGATCTGACCTCCAAGGATTCCTCCTGCTACACCGAAGGTCAATTTACCTGCCTCTACATACTTCGCTTTCCTGCAGTGCTCCTCTCTTCCAGTGGAACACGCCTCCTTGATCTCCAACGCCGTTGCAGTCGTACTCAACGCGATGCCCAGCGGCGTGCCTTTTTTCAGCAGCTTTGCCGTCTTCGAAACCCGCGCAATCGTTTCGCTGTACCTCTTTATCTCTCCGCTGTGCAAATAGCTCTTGGTCGAGATTCCCAGCATTTTTTTGATCGAACCTTCATTGGGCTGAGGCATTAGCGACTCCCCAACCATGGTGATCGGTTCGAAGGGCGGTCGCTGCTTGCCATGGAAACAGTCCTTTTTGAATGAGCATGGCTGCGCAATTTAAAGAGCGGTTCGAGCGGTGTCGTGGTTTTGGCGGGGGATTTTTCGGTGGTTTTTTGCTTTTGGGAAAAGGGCTACTGAGTTGCGCCAGGTTTCCGACAGAGGCGTGAATTTTCACTGCCTTTACGCTGACGACCTTGCGGCACAAGGTCGCCTGCTTCACGCGCCATGCAGATGTTAGCCATGGCGCGCGGGTCGCTTATCTGGCCTCAGGCGTGTGTTGCAGCCAGCGCCTGTTGCAGATCCTCGATCAAGTCTTCAATCGCCTCGATCCCCACCGAGAGGCGAATCATCTCCGGCTTCACGCCGGCCTTGGCCTGTTCCTGCTCGTTCATCTGGCGATGGGTGGTGGACGCCGGGTGGCAGGCCAGGGATTTGGCGTCGCCGATGTTCACCAGGCGTTTGAAGATTTGCAGGGCGTCGTAGAAGCGTACACCGGCTTCGTAACCGCCCTTCAGACCAAACGACAGGATCGCCGACGGTTTGCCCTGCATGTATTTCTGCGCCAGCGCGTGGTGCGGATGATCGGGCAGCCCGGCGTAGCTGACCCACTCGACTTCGGCGTGATCTTGCAGGAACTGCGCGACCTTCAAGGCATTCTCGGTGTGGCGTTCCATGCGCAGGGCCAGGGTTTCCAGGCCTTGCAGCAGCAGGAAGGCGTTCATCGGCGCCAGTGCTGCGCCGGTGTTGCGCAGCGGTACGGTGCGGGCGCGGGCGATGAAGGCGGCGGGGCCGAATTTTTCGGTGTAGACCACGCCGTGGTAAGCCGGTTCGGGCTGGTTGAGGCCGGGGAATTTTTCGGCGTATTTCGCCCACGGGAACGTGCCGCTGTCGACAATCACGCCGCCCAGGGAGTTGCCATGGGCGCCAACGTATTTGGTCACCGAATGCACCACGATATCGGCACCGAACTGGATCGGTTTGCACAGGATCGGCGTGGCCACGGTGTTGTCCACCATCAGCGGTACGCCACGGGCGTGGGCCACGTCGGCGAGGGCTTGCAGGTCGATGATGTTGCCCGCCGGGTTGCCGATGCTTTCGCAGTACACCAGCTTGGTGTTGTCGTCGATCAGTTCGGCGATGGCCTCGGCGCTGTCATCGCGGGCGAAGCGCACATCGACGCCAAAGCTCGGCAGCAGGTGGGCGAACAGGGTGTAGGTGCCGCCATAGAGCTGCGGCGTGGTGACGATGTTGTCACCGGCGCGGGTCAGGGTCTGGATCGCATAGTGGATCGCTGCGCTGCCGGCGGACACGGCCAGCGCGGCGATACCGCCTTCGAGCGCGGCCATGCGTTGCTCCAGCACATCGTTGGTCGGGTTCATGATCCGCGTGTAGATATTGCCGGGTACGTCCAGGTTGAACAGGTCGGCGCCGTGCTGGGCGTTATCGAATTCGAAGGCGACGTTCTGGTAGATCGGCACCGCGACGGCCTTGGTGGTCGGGTCGGACTTGAAGCCGTGGTGCAGGGCGATGGTGGCGTCTTTCATGGTTATTGTTGACCTCCTTGGTTTTTAAGGGCGCCCCCGGGCAGGGTGGGAGGCGGCTTGGCTGCGATGGCATCATCGCGGTGTGCAGGTAATACCGCGTCGCTTGTGTCGCGGGCAAGCCCGCACATGCTGTAAGGATTAGATTGTTTTCACAAGGACACCTGTCTTTGCGGCATAAGCACCGCCCGGCATGCGGCCCTGCACCTTTGCCCGTGTAGCAGGTAAACTTCGCCCCCTGCGCAGGAGCAACCATGAATTATCGTCACGCCTTTCACGCCGGCAACCACGCCGATGTCTTCAAACACCTGACCTTGACCCGCCTCATCGCCTTGATGTCGCGCAAGGAGCAGCCGTTCGCCTACCTCGATACCCATGCCGGGATCGGTCTGTACGACCTGCAGGGCGATCAGGCCAACCGTACCGGTGAATACCTGGAAGGCATCGCCCGTCTGTGGGGCAAGAGCGATCTGCCGCCATTGACCGCCGACTACATGCGCGTGCTGCACGAGATGAACCCGGATGGCCAGTTGCGCTACTACCCCGGTTCGCCGGAACTGGCACGCCGCCTGACCCGCCCCCAGGACCGCGTGCTGCTCAATGAAAAGCACCCGGAAGACGGCGTGCTGCTCAAGGACAACATGAAGGGCGATCGTCGCGTCAAGGTTCACCTGGGCGAAGGCTGGCATGTGCCACGCGCGTTGCTGCCGGTGCCGGAAAAGCGTGCGCTGATGCTGATCGACCCGCCGTTTGAACAGCTCGACGAAATGCAGCGCTGCGCGGCGTCGCTCAAAGAGGCGGTCGGCCGCATGCGCCAGACGGTCGCAGCGATCTGGTACCCGGTGAAGGACCAGCGCATGTTGCGCCGTTTCTACCAGGACCTGGCCGGCACCGGTGCGCCGAAGCTGCTGCGCGTCGAATTGCTGGTGCATCCGTTGGACACGCCCAACACCCTGACCGGCTCGGGCCTGGCGATTGCCAACCCGCCGTGGGGCTTGGAGGAGGAGTTGCGTGAGCTGCTGCCGTGGCTGTCCAAGCAACTGGGCCAGACCCAGGGCGGGTGGCAGATGGATTGGCTGATTGCTGAGTAACCGAGTCTGGCGCAAGCCCATGTGGGAGGGGGCTTGCCCACGATAACGGTGTATCAGTCCATACATCTGTACCTGATACATTGCTATCGGGGGCAAGTCGAACCGTCGCACCGCCCCTCCCACATTTTTTTAGATCGGGCAGGTCACGCCTGTACCGCCAATCCCGCAATAGCCCTGCGGATTCTTCGCCAGGTACTGTTGGTGATACGCCTCGGCGAAGTACACCGTCGGGGCCTCGTCGATTTCCGTGGTGATGGGCCCCAGGCCAGCCTTGGTCAGCTCTTGCTGATACGCCTGCGCACTGGCCTGCGCCGCCGCCAATTGCTCCGGCGTGGTGGCATAGATCACTGAACGGTACTGGCTGCCGATGTCGTTGCCCTGGCGCATGCCCTGGGTCGGGTTGTGCAGTTCCCAGAACATCTTCAGCAAGTCTTCGTATTTCACCTTGGCCTGGTCATACACCACCAGCACCACTTCGCTATGGCCGGTCAGGCCCGAGCAGACTTCTTCGTAGGTCGGGTTCGGCGTGTAGCCGCCGGCATAACCGACCACGGTGCTGACCACGCCATCGCGCTGCCAGAATTTGCGTTCTGCGCCCCAGAAGCAGCCCAGGCCGAAGATCGCGAAGCCGACGTCGTCGAGGAACGGGCCGAGCAGCGGGTTGCCGTTGACGAAGTGCGTCTCCGGCAGCGTCATCGGGGTTTCGCGGCCAGGCAAAGCTTGTTCTGCAGTAGGAAGCACGTTTTTGTTCACCAGAATTTCCGAGCGCAAGACCATGAGCAGTCCTCTCGTCAGGTTGAGTTAACAGTAAAGAATCAGACAGCCAGTGTGCCCGAGTGTTACAGCGCTGTCAGGCGATTGGCCCGCGAGGGTAGCGTTTAAGCTTCTCGAGCAGCTCTGAACCGGGGATGGGCCGGTCGAACAGATAGCCCTGGCCGACGTCGCAACGGTGCCGACGCAGGAACGCCAACTGCTCGGCGGTCTCGATGCCTTCGGCCACGACCTTGAGCTTGAGGTTGTGGGCCATGGCGATCACGGCTGAGGTGATTTCCATGTCGTCCTGGTTGTCCGGGATTTCGTGGATAAAGCTGCGATCGATCTTGATGATGTCGATCGGGAATTTTTTCAAGTAGCTCAGCGACGAGTAACCGGTGCCGAAGTCGTCCATGGCCAGGGTCAGGCCCAGGCTTTTCAACTGGTCCAGTTGCAGACGGGTGTCCTCGGTGGCCTCCAGCAGCAGGCCTTCGGTCAACTCAAGTTCGAGCAGGTTGGCCGGCAGTTCTTCTTCCTTGAGGATCGAGGCAATCGAGGCCACCAGGTCCGGGTCGGAGAACTGTTTGGGCGACAGGTTGATCGCCACCTGCAGGTTGCCCAGGCCGGCGGCGCTCAGTTGCTTGCTCATGCGGCAGGCCTGGCGGGCGATCCATTTGCCGATGGGGATGATCAGGCCGGTTTCTTCGGCCACGCTGATGAACTGGTCGGGGCGGATCATGCCCTTTTCCGGGTGGTTCCAACGCAGCAGCGCCTCCATGCCCAACAAGCGGCCACTGCGCAGGCACAGCTTGGGCTGGTAGAACACGTCCAGCTCGTTCTGGGTCAGGGCGCGGCGCAGGTTGTTTTCCACGAACAGTTTGTAGCTGGCCTCGGCGTTCAGCGCTTCGGTAAACACTTGTACCTGGTGTTTGCCGTTGGCTTTGGCCTTGTGCAGGGCCAAGCCGGCGTTGCGCATCAGGGTTTGCGGGTCGCGGCCATGCAGCGGCGCGCAGGCCAGGCCCACGGAGCCGGTGACGCTGATCAATTGGTTGTCGACGAACATCGGCTTGTCGAGGGTCGCCAACAGTTGGCTGGCAACGAGCTGGCCGCTCTCCAGGTCGGTGTCGTCGAGCAATACCGCAAATTCGTTACTGGCAAAGCGCGCCAGGCTGCCACCGGCGCTGAGGCTGTTGCGCAGGCGCCGGGCCAGGCTGATCAGCAGCTTGTCGCCGGTCTGGTGGCCGAGGCTGTCGTTGATCCGCTTGAAGTTGTCGATGTCCACCAGCAACAGACAGATCGGGCTGTCGCTGTCGCGGGCAAAGCGTTCGTCGAGGTTGCGGATAAACGCCGGACGGTTGCCCAGGTTGGTCAGGTTGTCGGTATAGGCCAGGCGCTCGATGCGCTGCTGGGCCAGCTTGGTCTGGGTGATGTCTTCGTAGATGCCGATATAGTGGGTCAGCTCGCGATTGTCGCCATAGACCTTGGAGATCGACAGCTGGCCCCAATAGGGTTCGAGGTTCTTGCGTCGGCTCTTGAACTCGCCCTGCCAGCTGTTGCTCTTGGCCAGGCTCGACGGCGCGTCGAACAGCAATTCGCTGAGGTTTTCCAGCGCGGGCAATTGCGCCAGGCGATGGCCGTGGACCTCTTCGGTACTGTACTGGGTGATCGCGGTAAAACTGGGGTTGACGTACTCCACCACGCCATCGCAATTGACCAGCAGGAAGGCGTTGGCGCTTTGTTCCACCGCGCGCTGAAACAGGTGCAGGGCGCTGGTGGCGGTACGACGGTTGTGATTGTTGATCACTTGCGCGAACTGATCCGCCAGCTCGCCGGCAAAGGCGATCTCGTCGGACTGCCAGACGCGTGTGCAGCCGCTTTGTTCCAGGCACAGCACACCCACGACCTGGCCATCGACACGGATGCTCGCGTCGAGCATTGCATGCACGTCGTTGGCCTGCAGCGATTCGGCCATTTCGCGGGTGCGTGGGTCGCGCATGACATTGGTAGCATCGATCGCCCGGCTGGTTTGCAGGGCTTCGAGATAGTCCGGAAAGCCACTGGCATCAATCGGCTCGGGCAAGTGGTGGCGCTGATCGGCGCGCTGGTACGCCGAGATCGGTACCAGGCGCTGGCCTTCGAGGTTCCAGATGCTGGCGCAATCGATCTGGTAGATATCGCAGGCGCTGCGGGTAATCAGCTCGGCGGCTTCCTGCAGCGAATTATTCGTGGTGTAGCGCTGGCGTGCGAGCAGCAGGATCAGCTCTTGCTGGGCGCGTACCCGTTCCAGGTGCAGCAACTGTTCCTGTTGCGCGCGCTGGTTGAGTTCCAGGGCGATCTGCAGGCGGCTGTTCTGGCTTTCCAGGTCGGCTGTCGGCGCTGTCGACGGGATCTCGCTGAACAGGCCGTCGACCACCATCAGGTAGCCCCGCAGCAGGTGGCGATTGTGTTGTTTGTAGGCTTCGCCCAGTTCCAGCAGGCTTAGAGGGCCGTCGTTGGTGTGCAGGGTGTAGCGCACCAGGTAATGAGGGCTCTCGGCCAGTTGCTGCTGGATGGCATCGTGCAGTTGATAGCGCGCCTGTGGCTCCATCAGGCTGGCGTAGGGCGAGCCGATCAGCGCGCACAGTTCAACCGCCGGCAGGCCGAATTGGCGCTCGCAATTGGGGTCTAGGTAGAGCAGGGCCCAGCTTGCCTCATTCAGCCGCTCGAAACGCAGCATACCGAGGCGCGAAGGCACCGGTAATTGCGTCACTACCTCGGCCGCCGTCCGGGCGACATCGGGTTGGCTTTTCATGGGGAAGCTCACTTGAAAAAACGCACTCGGCGCCGGGCTCACGCCCTCTTTACTGTTGCCTGCAGCAAGGTTGCATCATGCAGCCCAGGCTGACAAGAGAGGATGAAGGCTAAGTGCTATAAGGGTTATATCGGCTACGCGGTCGATTTCTGCAATCGGGGTGATAGGTGGTGTACAACCCTGTTTTTACTGTCCAAGAAACGCGCAAAAAAAGCCCCGCCAAGTGGCGGGGTTGAGGTACGAGCGTGGCGCTCGGAAATCGATGCAATCGGGCCTCCCTCGTGCAAGGGAGGCCCGTCGCGGCTTACAGCAAGATGGTGCGGATGTCGTTCAGCAGTTGGCTCAGGCGCTGGGTGAAGCGTGCCGCTGCGGCGCCGTTGATCACGCGGTGATCGTAGGACAGCGACAGTGGCAGCATCAGCTTCGGCTGGAAGGCTTTACCGTCCCATACCGGCTGGATGGTCGCCTTGGAAACGCCCAGGATCGCCACTTCCGGCGCATTGACGATTGGCGTGAAGCCAGTGCCGCCAATGTGACCGAGGCTGGAGATGGTGAAGCATGCGCCCTGCATGTCGTCCGCGGTGAGCTTCTTGTCGCGGGCCTTGGCAGCCAGCGCAGCGGCTTCGGCAGCCAGTTGCAGCAGGCTCTTCTGGTCGACGTTCTTGATGACCGGTACCAGCAGGCCATCCGGGGTGTCGACGGCAAAGCCGATGTGAACGTACTTCTTGCGAATGATCGCCTTGCCGCTTGGCGCCAGCGAACTGTTGAAGTCCGGCAGCTCCTTGAGCAGGTGCGCGCAGGCCTTGAGCAACAGTGGCAGCACGGTCAGTTTCACGCCGGCCTTCTCGGCCACGGCTTTCTGCGCAACGCGGAAAGCTTCCAGGTCGGTGATGTCGGCCTGGTCGAACTGGGTCACGTGCGGGATGTTCAGCCAACTGCGGTGCAGGCTCGACGCGCCGATTTGCATCAGGCGGGTCATCTGCACTTCTTCGGTTTCGCCGAAGCGGCTGAAGTCCACGACCGGGATCGGCGGAATGCCAGCACCACCGGTAGCATTGCCGGCAGCCGGGGCTTCCTTGGCTTTCTGCATCATGGATTTGACGTAAACCTGCACGTCTTCCTTGAGCACGCGACCGTGCGGGCCGGTGGCCGTGACGGCGTTCAGCTCGACGCCGAACTCGCGGGCCAGTTGGCGCACGGCAGGGCCGGCGTGAACCTTGGCACCGCTTCGTGCCGGTGCCGCCGCCGGGGCCGGTGCGGCCTCGGCGTTTGCGGCAGGCGCTGGAGCTGGAGCCGCGGCGGCCGGTGCGGCTTCAGCCTTGGCAGCCGGCGCAGCGGCCGGTGCCGGGGCAGCAGCCGACGCAGCGCCTTGGACTTTCAGCTTGAGGATGAAGTCGCCAGTGCCGACTTCGTCTTCCAGCTTGACCGCGATGCTTTCCACCACGCCGGCAGCCGGCGAAGGGATTTCCATGGAGGCCTTGTCGGACTCCAGGGTGATCAGCGACTGGTCGGCTTCGACGGTGTCGCCGACCTTGACCAGCAGTTCGATGATCTTGGCCTTGCCCGACGAGCCGATGTCCGGGACATGAATGTCCTGGATGGTGGCTGCGGCCGGTGCGGCAGCCGGGGCCGCAGGAGCCTCGGCAGCAGCAGGTTTTTCAGCCGGCGCTGGCGCTGGCGCCGGTGCAGCTGCGGCAGCTGGAGCAGGGGCCGCAGCGGCGGCGCCCTCGATTTCCAGCTCCAGCAGTTCGTCGCCTTCTTTCAGGCGATCGCCCAGCTTCACTTTCAGGCTCTTGACCACGCCGGCCTTGGGAGCAGGGATTTCCATGCTCGCCTTGTCCGATTCCAGGGTCAGGATGCTCTGGTCGGCTTCGACGGTGTCGCCGACCTTCACAAACAGCTCGATTACTTCACCTTCACCGCTGCCGATGTCAGGTACGCGAATGAGTTCGCTCACAAAAAGTCTCCTCAGCAGTCCAGTGGGTTGCGTTTTTCCGGGTTGATCCCGAACTTGACGATGGCGTCAGCCACCACCTTGGGTTCGATCTCACCGCGGTCAGCCAAGGCTTCCAGGGCTGCCAACACCACGAAGTGACGGTCGACTTCGAAGAAGTGACGCAGCTTCTTGCGGCTGTCACTGCGGCCGAAACCGTCGGTGCCCAGGACTTTGAATTCCTTGGACGGGACCCACTGGCGAATTTGTTCCGCAAACAGCTTCATGTAGTCGGTGGATGCGATGACCGGACCTTTACGGCCAGTCAGGCATTCTTCGACGTAGCTCAGCTCAGGCTTCTGACCTGGGTGCAGGCGGTTGTTGCGTTCTACGGCCAGGCCGTCGCGACGCAGTTCGTTGAAGCTGGTCACGCTCCACACGTCGGCGCCGACGTTGAATTCGTCACGCAGGATCTTCGCCGCTTCACGCACTTCGCGCAGGATGGTGCCGGAGCCCATCAGTTGCACGTGATGCGCTGCTTCCTTGGTGTCTTCTTCGAGCAGGTACATGCCCTTGATGATGCCTTCCTCGACACCGGCCGGCATGGCAGGTTGCTGGTAGGACTCGTTCATCACGGTGATGTAGTAGAAAACGTCCTGCTGCTCCTGGGTCATCTTCTTCATGCCGTCCTGGATGATCACCGCCAGCTCATAGCCGTAGGTTGGATCAAAGGTGCGGCAGTTCGGAATGGTGGCCGCCAGGATGTGGCTGTGACCGTCTTCGTGTTGCAGGCCTTCGCCGTTCAGCGTGGTGCGGCCGGCGGTGCCGCCGATCAGGAAACCACGGGTACGGCTGTCGCCTGCTGCCCAGGCCAGGTCGCCGATACGCTGGAAGCCGAACATCGAGTAGAAGATGTAGAACGGCAGCATCGGCTGGTTGTGGCAGGAGTACGACGTACCGGCCGCGATGAAGGAGCTCATGGCGCCCGCTTCGTTGATGCCTTCTTCGAGGATCTGGCCCTTCTTGTCTTCCTTGTAGAACATCACCTGGTCTTTATCGACTGGCTCGTAGAGCTGGCCGACGGAGGAGTAGATGCCCAACTGACGGAACATGCCTTCCATACCGAAGGTACGGGCTTCGTCCGGGATGATCGGCACGATGCGCGAACCGACTTCCTTATCCTTGACCAACTGCGCGAGGATCCGCACGAAGGCCATGGTGGTGGAGATTTCACGGTCGCCCGAGCCGTCGAGGATGGCCTTGAGGGTATCCAGCGCCGGTGTTGGGATGTTGACGCTCTTGGCACGGCGCTGTGGCACGAAACCGCCCAGTGCGGCACGACGCTCGCTCAGGTAACGGGCTTCGGCGCTGTTCGGCTCTGGCTTGAAGAACGGCAGGTTTTCCAGCTCTTCGTCCTTGACCGGGATGTCGAAGCGGTCGCGGAACAGCTTCAGGCTGCCGACGTCGACTTTCTTGGTGTTGTGCGCAGTGTTCTTCGCTTCGCCGGCACCGGTGCCATAACCCTTGATGGTCTTGGCCAGGATGACGGTCGGTTGTTCTTTGTGGTTGACCGCTTCGTGGTACGCCGCGTAGACCTTGTACGGGTCGTGGCCGCCACGGTTGAGTTTCCAGATCTCGTCGTCGGACAGGTCGGCAACCATCGCCTTGAGTTCAGGCGTGTTGAAGAAGTGTTCACGCACGAACGCGCCGTCTTTGGCCTTGTAGTTCTGGTACTCGCCGTCGATGACTTCGTCCATGCGACGTTGCAGGATACCGTCGACGTCCTTGGCCAGCAGTGGGTCCCAGAAACGGCCCCAGATGACTTTGGTCACGTTCCACTGAGCACCGCGGAACACGCCTTCGAGTTCCTGGATGATCTTGCCGTTGCCGCGAACCGGGCCGTCGAGGCGCTGCAGGTTGCAGTTGATGACGAAGATCAGGTTGTCCAGCTTCTCGCGGCCGGCCAGGGAGATGGCACCCAGGGATTCCGGCTCGTCGCACTCGCCGTCGCCCAGGAAGCACCAGACTTTCTGCTTGCCTTCGGGGATGAAACCACGGGCTTCCATGTACTTCATGAAGCGCGCCTGGTAGATCGCCTGGATCGGGCCCAGACCCATGGAAACGGTCGGGAACTGCCAGAAATCAGGCATCAGCCAAGGGTGCGGGTAGGACGACAGGCCCTGACCGTCGACTTCCTGGCGGAAGTTGTTCATCTGTTCTTCGCTGATGCGACCTTCCATGAACGCACGGGCGTAGACGCCTGGCGAGGTGTGGCCCTGGAAGTAGATCAGGTCGCCGCCGTGTTCGTCGGTCGGGGCCTGGAAGAAGTAGTTGAAGCCGATGTCATAGAGCGTTGCGCTGGAAGCGAAGCTGGAGATGTGACCGCCCAGGTCAGAATCTTTCAAGTTCGTACGCATTACCATCGCCATGGCGTTCCAACGTACCAGCGAGCGAATGCGGCGTTCCATGAACAGGTCGCCAGGCATGCGTGCTTCGTGGGTAACAGGGATGGTATTGCGATATGGCGTGGTGATGGCGTAGGGCAGTTGCGAGCCGCTGCGGGTCGCGAGTTCGCCCATACGGGTCATCAGATAGTGAGCACGGTCTTCGCCTTCTTTGTCGAGAACCGATTCCAGGGCGTCCAGCCATTCCTGGGTTTCGACGGGATCGAGGTCTTGCATGGCTTGCTCCAGGGCGGAAAGGCTACCAGAATCGGTTGCCTGAAGTTTGCGACTGGCCTTGTGGGCAGACGACATAAATTCTTGGATGGCCGGAGGTTGCTCCGGCGTCCTGTAGTTTTACTACAAATCGTCGGCCATTTCAGCCTTTCGAATGTATATACGAGTAGTAAAACTACACAAGACTGAGCGGATTGCTCGGTCCGTTAGGTGAGCATAATCGTTATTGTTGATCTTTTGCGAAGAAGAAAAGGTAGAAATTTAATGTTACCTGCCAAAATTTATGAATTTTCAGCTATTTCTAACTTTTGTTCGACAGTCATTCATCGCGCCTGCCTCCTGCGTTCACCGCAACAAGCCCTTTACGCGCCGTTCAAGGATAGACCATGAGCCTTCCAACGCTGGCCGAGCTGCCGGCCGTTCTCTTGCCGTTCGCCATTCGGGCCGAACAGTCATTCCGTGACGCAGTGGCCGCGCTGGACGACGATCATGGCCTTTCTGAATGGACGCCGCAACGCTGGGCCGATTTCGCGCGGGTGTGCGCGGCCAGTGATTTCGTGATTGAACAGAGTGTTCGTGACCCGTTGATGTTGCTCGAACTGGTCGCCTGGGGCGAGTTGGACCGTGGTTTTGCACCGGGCGAGCTGTGCGGGCAGATTGCCGGTGCCGTGCAACAGGCTGAAACAGAAGATGAGTTGGGCCGCGTGCTGCGCCGCCAGCGTACCCGCCAGCAAGTCCGCATCATCTGGCGCGACCTGACCCGCCAGGCGGATCTGGTGCAAACCTGTCGCGACCTCTCCGACATGGCCGACGCCAGCATCGACCAGGCCTACCAGTGGCTGTACCAGCGCCATTGCGCGCAGTTCGGCACGCCGACCGGGCGCCGCAGCGGTGAGCCGCAGCAGATGGTGATCCTCGGCATGGGCAAGCTCGGCGCGGTGGAGCTGAACCTGTCATCCGACATCGACTTGATCTTCGCCTACCCCGAAGGCGGCGAGACGGTGGGGGTGAAGCGCGCCCTGGATAACCAGGAGTTCTTCATTCGCCTGGGGCAAAAACTGATCAAGGCCCTCGACCCGATGACCGTCGACGGTTTTGTCTTCCGTGTCGACATGCGCCTGCGGCCTTACGGTTCGGCGGGCGCGCTGGTGCTCAGCTTCAATGCGTTGGAACAGTATTACCAGGACCAGGGCCGCGACTGGGAGCGCTACGCCATGATCAAGGCGCGCGTGGTGGCCGGCGATCAGGTGGCCGGTGCGCAACTGCTCGACATGCTGCGACCGTTCGTCTACCGCCGCTATTTGGACTTCTCCGCCATCGAAGCGCTGCGCACCATGAAGCAGTTGATCCAGCAGGAAGTGCGGCGCAAGGGCATGGCCGACAACATCAAGCTCGGTTCGGGCGGCATCCGCGAAGTGGAATTTATCGCCCAGGCGTTCCAGCTGATCCATGGCGGGCGCGACCTCAGCCTGCAGCAACGGCCGTTGCTCAAGGTGCTGGGCACCCTGGAAGGCCAGGGCTACCTGCCGCCGGCGGTGATCGCCGAGTTGCGCGATGGCTACGAATTCCTGCGTTACACCGAGCATGCGATCCAGGCGATTGCCGACCGCCAGACCCAGATGCTGCCGGACAGCCCCGAAGACCAGGCGCGCATTGCCTTTATGCTCGGCTTCGCCGATTGGGCCGCGTTCCATGAGCGCCTGATGTACTGGCGTGGGCGGGTAGACTGGCACTTCCGCCAGGTGATCGCTGATCCGGATGAAGAAGACGGCGAAGAAAGCGAATTGGTCGTCGGTGGGGAATGGTTGCCACTGTGGGAAGAGTCCCAGGACGAAGACGCGGCCTGCCGCCAACTGGCCGAAGGTGGCTTCACTGACGCGCCCAAAGCGCTCAAAGCCTTGGCCGGCCTGCGCGGCAGCCCGCAATTGCGCGCCATGCAGCGCCTCGGTCGCGAGCGCCTGGATGCGTTTATCCCGCGTCTGCTGGCGCAGGCCGTCGAGCACGCCAACCCGGACCTGGTGCTGGAACGCGTCTTGCCGCTGGTGGAAGCCGTCGCCCGGCGGTCCGCCTACCTGGTGTTGCTCACGGAAAACCCCGACGCCCTGCGGCGCCTGTTGACCTTGTGCGCCGCCAGCCCGTGGATCGCCGAACAGATCACCCGCTTCCCGCTGCTGCTCGACGAATTGCTCAACGAAGGCCGCTTGTTCAAGCCGCCGTTGGCGCCGGAACTCGCCGCCGAACTGCGCGAACGGCTTACGCGTATCCCCGAAGACGACCTTGAGCAGCAGATGGAAGCGCTGCGGCACTTCAAGCTGGCTCACCGCTTGCGCGTGGCCGCCTCGGAAATCGCCGGCAGCCTGCCGCTGATGAAAGTCAGCGACTACCTGACCTGGCTCGCCGAAGCCATCCTCGAACAAGTGCTGGCCCTGGCCTGGCGCCAGACCGTCGCCCGCCACGGCGCGCCGCAACGGTTGGACGGCAGCGTGTGCGATCCTGGGTTCATCATTGTCGGTTATGGGAAAGTCGGCGGCATCGAATTGGGGCATGGTTCGGACTTGGACCTGGTGTTTATCCATGACGGCGACCCGCAGGCCGAAACCGATGGCGCCAAGCCGATCGACGGCGCGCAGTTCTTCACGCGCCTGGGCCAGCGGATCATCCACTTGCTGACCACCCAGACCAACTCGGGGCAATTGTATGAAGTGGACATGCGCCTGCGGCCGTCGGGCGCATCCGGTTTGCTGGTGAGTTCCCTCGGCGCCTTCGCGCGCTATCAGGAAAACGAAGCCTGGACCTGGGAACATCAGGCCCTGATCCGCGCGCGGGTGTTGGTGGGCAGCCAGGACGTGGGCCGCGCCTTCGAGCAGGTGCGGGCCAAGGTGTTGGGCCGTGAACGCGACCTGACGAAGCTGCGCCAGGAGGTCAGCGAGATGCGCGCCAAGATGCGCGACAACCTCGGGACCCGGGCCACGGCGGCCGGTACCGGCGCGAATGCCTTCGAACCGACGGTGGCGTTCGACCTCAAGCAGGACGCCGGAGGTATCGTCGATATTGAATTTATGGTGCAATACGCCGCTTTGGCATGGTCTGCGCAACATCCATCGTTGCTGCGCTACACCGACAATATCCGCATTCTGGAGGGCCTGGAGCAGGTCGGGCTGATGCCCGCCGCCGATGCCCATTTACTGCGCGAGGTATATAAGGCCTACCGTTCCGCGGCGCACCGCCAGGCTTTGCAGAACGAAGCCGGTACGGTGGCCGGGGATCAGTTCGCCGACGAACGGCGCCAGGTGATGCGAATCTGGCAGGCGCTGGGGTTAAGCTGACACTCGATTAAATGAGCGACGCCAATCTAATGTGGAAACCGGCTTCATGTGGGAGCAGGCTTGCTCGTGATGCAGGCGCTGCGGTCTGTCTAGCGGACCGCGGTGATGCTATCGCGAGCGAGCCCGCTGCCACACAAAGTGCGATCTACAGTAATCATCGAGGCGGGGAGGCGTAAGCCTCCCCGCATCGTTTGTGGAAACTACATGAATATTCTGATCGTTGGGCCCAGCTGGGTCGGTGACATGGTGATGGCGCAGACACTGTTCCAGTGCCTCAAACAACGTCATCCCGACTGCCAAATCGACGTGCTCGCCCCTGAGTGGAGCCGGCCGATCCTTGAGCGCATGCCGCAAGTGCGCCAGGCTTTGAGCTTCCCGCTCGGCCATGGCGCCCTCGAACTGGCGACCCGCCGTCGCATCGGCAAATCCCTGGCCGGGCAGTACGACCAGGCGATCTTGCTGCCCAACTCGATGAAATCGGCGCTGGTGCCGTTTTTCGCCGGCATTCCCAAGCGCACCGGTTGGCGCGGCGAGTTTCGCTACGGTCTGCTCAACGACGTGCGCAAGCTCGACAAGGCGCGCTACCCGCTGATGATCGAACGCTTCATGGCCCTGGCCTACGCGCCGGGTGCCGAGTTGCCGACGCCGTATCCGCGCCCGAGCCTGCAGATCGACCCGATCACCCGCGACGCGGCCCTGGCCAAGTTCAGCCTGGCCCTTGATCGTCCGGTGCTCGCGCTGTGCCCCGGTGCCGAGTTTGGCGAGTCCAAGCGCTGGCCGTCGGAGCATTACGCCAAAGTCGCGGAGACGAAGATCCGCGAAGGCTGGCAGGTGTGGCTGTTCGGCTCGAAGAACGATCATGCGGTGGGTGAAGACATCCGCCAGCGCCTGATCCCCGGCCTGCGCGAAGAAGCGGTGAACCTCAGTGGCGACACCTCGCTGGCCGAGGCCATCGACTTGCTGTCCTGCGCGGATGCGGTGGTGTCCAACGACTCCGGGCTGATGCACGTCGCGGCGGCGCTGAACCGCCCGCTGGTCGCGGTGTACGGCTCGACCTCCCCAGGGTTTACCCCGCCGTTGGCCGACAAGGTCGAAGTGGTGCGCCAGGGCCTGGAATGCAGCCCGTGTTTTGACCGCACCTGCCGTTTCGGCCACTACAACTGCCTGCGCCAGTTGTTGCCGCAACCGGTCAACGAAGCCTTGCAGCGGTTGCAGGGCACTGTGGTCGAGGTTCGCTGAGTTGCGGGTACTGGTAATCAAGACCTCATCCCTGGGCGACGTGATCCATGCGTTGCCGGCACTGACCGATGCGGCGCGGGCGATCCCGGGCATTCGATTCGACTGGGTGGTGGAAGAAGGCTTTGCCGAGATCCCCACCTGGCACCCGGCGGTGGACAAGGTGATCCCGGTGGCGATTCGCCGCTGGCGCAAGAACCTCTGGCAAACCTTCAAAAGTGGCGAATGGCGGCGCTTCAAGCAGCGTATCCAGTCAACCAAATACGACCTGGTGATCGACGCCCAGGGCCTGCTCAAAAGCGCCTGGCTGACCCGCTACGTGCGCGCCCCGGTGGCCGGGTTTGACAAAAACTCGGCGCGTGAACCGATCGCGGCGCGCTTTTATTCGCGGCGCCTGGCCGTGGCCCGCGGGCAGCACGCGGTGGAGCGCCTGCGCCAGCTGTTCGCCGTGGCCCTCGGCTATGACTTGCCCAAGGCCCTGGGCGACTACGGCCTGAGCGTCGACAAGCTGCTCGGCCTGCCGCCGAAAAAGCCGTTTGTGTTGTTGCTGCACGGCACCACCTGGGACACCAAGCACTGGCCCGAAGCCTACTGGCGCGAGCTGGCCGAGCGCATGGGCCGCCTGGGCGTGGACGTGAAGTTGCCATGGGGCAATGCCGCCGAAAAGGCCCGCGCCGAACGCCTGGCCCAGGGCCTGGACAACGCCGAGGTGCTGCCCAAACTGAACCTGGCCGGCGTCGCCCGCGTGCTCGCCGGCGCCCGCGCCTGCGTTGCGGTGGACACCGGCCTCGGGCACCTGGCCGCAGCCCTGGACGTGCCGACCATTTCGCTGTTCGGCCCCACCAACCCCGGCCTGACCGGCGCCTACGGCAAGAGCCAGATTCACCTGGCCAGCGACTTCCCGTGTGCGCCCTGCCTGCTGAAACAGTGTACCTATCAACCCACGGCCGACGATCTGCGTCGGTTCGACATCAAGCGCGAATCGCCCCTGTGCTTCACGCGGCTGAACCCTGAGCGTGTGGCGAGCCGGCTGAGCACGTTGTTACTGGCCGAGGAGATGCACTGATGCAACTGGCGTTTGTTCTGTACAAGTATTTCCCGTTCGGTGGCTTGCAGCGCGACTTCATGCGTATCGCCCTGGAGTGCCAGCAGCGCGGTCATCAGATCCGTGTCTACACCCTGATCTGGGAAGGCGATGTACCGCCCGGTTTCGAAGTGCTGGTGGCGCCGGTCAAGGCGCTGTTCAACCATCGCCGCAACGAAAAACTCTACGCCTGGATTCAGGCCGACCTGGCCAAGCGCCCGGTGGACCGCGTGGTCGGGTTCAATAAAATGCCCGGGCTGGACCTGTACTTCGCCGCCGATGGCGTGTTTGAAGACAAGGCACAAACCCTGCGCAACCCGATGTATCGCTGGTTCGGCCGCTACAAACACTTTGCCGAGTACGAGCGCGCCGTCTTCGAACAGAGCGCCAAGACCCAGATCATGGTGCTCTCGGCCCATCAGCAGGAATTGTTCACGCGTTACTACGGCACCCAGGCGCAGCGCTTTCATTTGCTGCCGCCGGGCATCGCCCGTGACCGGCGCGCGCCGCCGAATGCCGCGCAGATCCGCGCACAGTTTCGCGATGAGTTCGGCCTGGCCGAGGACGATTTGCTGTTGGTGCAGATCGGTTCCGGCTTCAAGACCAAGGGCGTCGACCGCAGCCTCAAGGCCGTGGCCGCATTGCCGTCGGCGCTGAAGAAACGTACCCGGCTGTTTGTAATCGGCCAGGACGACCCCAAAGTATTCCAATTACAGAGCGCCGCACTGGGCCTGGGCGAGCAAGTGCATTTCTTCAAGGGGCGCAGCGATATTCCGCGCTTTCTGCTGGGGGCCGACCTGTTGATCCACCCGGCCTACAACGAAGCGGCCGGCATGGTGCTGATCGAGGCGGTTGTCGCCGGCCTGCCGGTGCTGGTGAGCAAGGTCTGCGGTTATGCCTTCTATATCGACAAGGCCGGCAATGGCCGGGTGTTGGACGAGCCGTTCGAACAGGCTCAACTCAATCAATACCTGGTCGATATGCTCGACGATCCACAAGCGCGCGCGACCATGAGTCGCAATGGTCTGGCCTTCGCCGAGACGGCCGACCTCTATAGCATGCCGCAGTACGCTGCGGACCTGATCCTGGCGGAGCCGAACCGATGAAGTTGATGCTTGCCGAACCGTTCAAGACCCTTTGGGCCGGACGCGATGCGTTCGCCGAAGTCGAGAAGCTGGACGGCCTGGTGTACCGCGAACTCGATGCCCGTCGTACCTTGCGTACAGAGGTCGAGGGCCGCGGTTATTTCGTGAAGATTCACCGTGGTATCGGCTGGGCCGAAATCCTCAAGAACCTGATCACCGCGAAGTTGCCGGTATTGGGCGCCGGCCAGGAATGGCGGGCGATCCAGCGCTTGCAGCAAGTCGGCGTGCCGACCATGACCGCCGTGGCTTATGGCGAAAAGGGCAGCAACCCGGCCGACCAGCATTCGTTTATCGTCACCGAAGAGCTGGCGCCCACCGTCAGCCTCGAAGACCTGAGCATGGACTGGCTCAAGCAACCGCCATCGCCAGTCATCAAGCATGCGCTGATCGCCGAAGTGGCGCGCATGACCGGCATGATGCACCGCGCCGGGGTCAACCATCGCGACTGCTATATCTGCCATTTCCTGCTGCACACGGACAAGCCGCTGGTGGCCGACGATTTCAAGTTGTCGGTGATCGATCTGCACCGTGCGCAGGTGCGCTCGAAGATCCCGCTGCGCTGGCGCAACAAGGACCTGGCGGCGCTGTATTTTTCGGCGCTGGATATCGGCCTGACCCAGCGTGACAAGCTGCGTTTTCTCAAGGGCTACTTCCAACAGCCGTTGCGCCAGATTCTCGCCGAAGAGGCCGCACTGCTGCAGTGGCTTGAGCACAAGGCGGCCAAGCTCTACGCGCGCAAACAACGTTACGGGGATGCGCTCTGATGGCGGGTTGGAACCTGGAACCCGCATACGCCGGCCTCGCGGATGATTTTGGAAGCCTTGAAGCGGTGTTCGCCCTGCAAGGCGAGCGGCTGACCCGCGACCCGCTGTCGGAAGTGATCCGGGTGGCGCGCGGCGGGGTCAATTACTACGTCAAGCGCTACGTCGGTGCCGGCAAGGGCCTGCGCCGCTACCTGGGCAAGCCGCGGGTGAAGTCCGAGTGGCAGAACCTCAAGCGTTTCGCCAAGTGGGGCATTCCCACCGCCGACGTGGTCGCCTGGGGCCTGGAGCGCAATGGCCTGGCCTACGCCCGCGGCGCGCTGATCACCCGTGAGTTGCCCAAGACCGAAGACTTGTCGGTGCTGGCCGAGCGCAGCGACGTGCGCCTCAAAGACCCCAAATGGGTCGATGCGGTCAGCCGCCAGCTCGCCGAATACACGCGTACCATGCACGATCATCACTTCACCCATAACGACTTGAAGTGGCGCAACCTGCTGATCGACGACCAGCACACCCTGTACCTGATCGATTGCCCCAACGGCGATTTCTGGCGCGGGTTCTGGCTCAAATACCGCATCACCAAAGACCTGGCCTGCCTGGACAAGGTGGCCAAGTATCACCTGTCGGCCACCCAGCGCCTGCGCTTCTACCTGCAATACCGCCAGCGCGCGCACCTGAGTGCGTCGGACAAACAGCGAATTCGCCATGTGGTGAAGTTTTTCGAGGGACGCGAATGAGTGATTTCCTGGCGGCCGAAGACCGCGCTCTGCTGGAGCGCAACGGTCTGGCCAGTTTCGATGCCCTGTGGGCCAAGCAACTGGACGCGGTGGACGAGCCGAACACCAGCCGTGGCGGCTGGAGCAGCGTGTTCCGCCTGGAGCTCGACGGCCACGGTTACTACCTCAAGCGCCAGAGCAACTACCTCACGCGCAGCTTGCACCGACCGTTTGGCGAACCGAGTTTTTCCCGCGAGTTTCGTAACATCAGCCGTTATCGCGCGTTGGGTATCCCGGCCTTGCAGGCGGCGTTCTACGGTGAGCGCAAAGTCGCTGGCGAGCACCGCGCGATGCTGTTGACCCGTGCCCTGGACGGCTGGAATGACCTGGACTCGTTGCTCGAACAGTGGCCGCAACTGAGCGACGCCCAGCACCGTGCGATCCTGTTGGCCTGCGGCCAATTGGCGCGCCGTCTGCACGGCGTGGGACAGGTCCACGGGTGTTTTTACCCCAAGCATATTTTCCTGCAGGCCACCGGCGACGGTTATGCCGCGCAGTTGATCGACCTGGAGAAAACCCGCCCGCTGCTGTTTGGCTGGCGTGACCGGGTCAAGGACCTGGAGCCGCTGTTGCGCCGTGCGCCGCAGTGGTCGGATGCGCAAACGCGTCACCTGCTGGCGGCGTATCTGGAACAACCTGAAGACAGCCCGCTGGTCGCCACCTGGCAGCAGCGCCTGACCGCTCGCCGCAGCCACAAGGAGCACCGTTAATGCGTTTATCCGCGCTGAAGCAGGCCGGCCGCAGCCCAAGCCTGCCGCTGACCATCGAACTGGCGGACGCCGCAGGCCCTGGTCAATTGCAATTGCTCAGCCTGTTGCGCGTGTTGCCGGGCCAGCGCTATGTGGGCGCCGGTGTCTGGCGCGGTCGCGCGGTGTTGGCCAAGTTGTTGGTGGGCAGCAAGGCGGCGCGGCATTTTCAGCGTGAGCTCAACGGCGTGCGCCTGCTGGCCGAGCAAGGCCTGACCACGCCGCTGCTGCTGGCCGACGGTTTGCAGGAAGGCGAGGGCGGTTGGCTGCTGTTTGAGTTTATCGACGGCGCCGAAAGCCTGGCCGATGCCTGGCAAGCGGTCGAAGGCCTGCCGCCGTTGGCCGATGAGCAGACCGCTGTGCTCGCCGAAGCGCTGGACGCGATCGCCCGTATGCACGCCAAGGGCCTGTGGCAGGAAGACCTGCACCTGGATAACCTGCTGCGCCAGGGCGGCAAGCTGTACCTGATCGATGGTGCCGGGATCTGCGTGGAACAGGCGGGCCAGCCGCTGTCGCGCAACCGGGTGCTGGAAAACCTAGGGGTGTTTTTCGCCCAGTTGCCGAAAAACCTCGCGCCGTTTACCGAAGAGTTGCTGGTGTATTACCTGCTGAGCAACGGCGAGCATGCGTTACCGCTCGAAGCCCTGGAGAAGCAGGTGCGCAAGGTCAGCGCCTGGCGCCTGAAGGACTTCCTCGACAAGGTCGGCCGCGAATGCACGCTGTTCAGCGTGGTGCGCGGCGCGTTTGGCTTGCGGGCGATCCGTCGCGAGGAGGAGCGCGCGATGCTGCCGGTGCTGGAGCAGGCCGATGCCTTGCTCGACCAGGGGCATTTGTACAAGACCGGCGGTGCGGCCAGCGTGGCCAAGGTCGAAGTGGCCGGCCGGCCGCTGGTGATCAAACGCTACAACATCAAGGGCTTCGCCCATTGGCTCAAGCGTTTCTGGCGCCCGAGCCGCGCCTGGCATTCCTGGCGCGAAGGCAATCGCCTGGCGTTCCTCGGCATTGCCACACCCAAGCCGCTGGCCGTGCTGGAAAAGCGCTTTTTCTGGCTGCGCAGCCGCGCTTATCTGGTCACTGAATACCTGCCGGGGCCGGACATCATCGAGCGCTTCGCACCGTATGTGGAGCAGGGCGACGCGCCTGAAAACGAACTGCTGGCGCTGGACCACCTGTTCGCCGAGCTGATACGCGAGCGCATCAGCCATGGCGATTTCAAGGGCCATAACCTGTTCTGGCACGACGGCCGCTGGGCCTTGATCGACCTGGATGCGATGCGCCAGCACCGCTCCGACGCCAGCTTCGCCGCGGCGTTTGCCAAGGACCGCGCACGCTTCATGCGTAATTGGCCGCAAGGCAGTGCGCTGTATCAGGTCATCGATCAGCGTTTGCCGAAGGAAGTCGGCGGCGCCGGCTGACGGTCGAGCGAGGTTTTCAGGTAGAACGTGGTCAAGTGTGGGGGCAGGCTTGCAGGGGCCTGTCCCCCAGCAGCCAGTTGGCCTGCACGAACCGCTCGAATCTGGCAATTATGTATCATTTTATACAATGCCCGGTTGCGAGGCTGTCTTGATACGGGTTGCGGGCTTTAAGTAAGTTAGAAGTTGAAACGGGTTCGGCGGATAGCGCGAAGTGTGCTGGTTTATATCAGACTTGTCCTAGAGCAATTTATTGGGGCAAGGTATTTGTTTGGTTGTATTGTACTTCTTGTTTTAAACGGATACATGTGTGGCGCATGTTGCGGGTTGAGCATTCTTTTATCGTTCTATAAATTTGTTCTACAGCCGATGAGGTTGTTCAATTATTTATAGGAGGTTTTTATGTCGTCTATCAATGCTAACTCAAACGTGGCTGCTGATTATCAGAGGTACGAAAGTAATAACTTTAATGAGAAGGGGCAAAACAATCCGCTGGATCAGGCGGCCGGGGAAGATGCTGAGTATTTGGATGCGCAAAATCAGCCGATTGATCATGAGATTCAATCCGACGGTAACGGTGGTTTCTATCAGCCAGGTACGGGCAGGGGGCAGCCGGGTAATGGTGAGCCAGGGTTAGGAAGCATCAACGTTGGAGCGGGGCATCAAATTGACTTTGATGGTGCGGAGCCTCCGCGGTCGCTGCACTATTAAGGCGCCCGTGGGCGTGTAAGGTCGAAAAGAATGCTGCTGCATGGGTATGCGCAGCATTCATGCCGTCTCGTCGCTATTGCGTTTTTTGGGTAATGGGTTTTATGCCGTTGATCATGTTGATAGTTGCAGGTACGGTTTAAAGGAAGGGTTGGTTTGAACGTTAATCAAGCGTATTGATTTGCCCGTCAGTGCTCTTTGCTCCGGTGTGTTTGCGGCGCGAAGCAACTAAGTCTGTATTGTCTTCTCGGAACTTTCTCACAGAACGTATCGGTGTGTCGGTGTAGGCTATCTTCGCTGGCGATGTTAGTGTGGTCGACCCTCTATGCTGAACGGTGTCGTTCATGATCCGTATGTACCCTGTGTTGCTTGCTGCTCTCCTGGCAATCTCCGGTTGCGGGACCATCAACACCGTCTTTCGCCCGGACGCTGTCGCCAGCCAGAACCTCAAGGAGTCGCGCAGCTACTGCGAAAATATCCCGCGCATCTACAGTGGGGTGATCTACGGGTTTTGTACGCTCAATGCTGAGCCCGCCCCAGAAAAAAGCCTGAATGACCGAGCCCTGTCGGACCACGAGAACAATGCTTTCCCGATCATCGCCATCGAGTTCATCGGCTCTGGCGTGCTGGACACCCTGGTCCTGCCCTACACGATCTACCGTCAGAACAAGGACGGCAGCATCGAGATCTTCCGCTGAACCTCCTCGACGCTCGCCGCTAACAGCTTCCTCCTGCTTTTGAGCTATAATCCCGCCCTTTAGCTGTTTCTCGCCCAGGCGAGAGGCACACTTTTTTCAGGCGTAACGCGCCTGCATGCAGACTAAAAGAGGCTAGACCCCTGTGGCATTGACGATTCTTGGCCTGTCCGGCGCCCTTAGCCATGATCCTTCCGCAGCCCTGTATATCGACGGCAAGCTGATCGCGGCCGCCGAAGAAGAACGCTTCGTGCGCGACAAGCATGCAAAGCACCGCATGCCCTACGAATCGGCGAAATTCTGCCTGGAACAGGCCGGCATCAAGCCTTCCGACGTTGATGTGGTCGCGATCCCGTTCGCCCCGATCAGCCTGTTCGGCGAAGCGCGCTGGCACTATGCCAAGCGTTACTGGTACGCCCCGGACCGCGCTCTCGATGCGATCCTGATGGGCAACCGGCGCTACAAGCGCTACCGCAACAAGATCGTCTGGTGCCTGGAACAGCTGGGCTTCGATCCGAAGAAAATCAAGATCGAGCCGGTTGAACACCACTTGGCCCACGCCTCCAGTGCCTACCACTGCTCCGGTTTCAAGGAGAAAACCGCGATCCTGGGGATCGACGGCAAGGGTGAGTACGCCACCACGTTCTTCGGCTACGGCGAAAACGGCAAGATCCACAAGATCAAGGAATTCTACGATCCGGACTCCCTCGGCGGCCTGTACGGCGCGGTCACCGAGTTCCTCGGTTTCGAGATGCTCGACGGCGAGTTCAAGGTCATGGGCATGGCGCCTTATGGCGATGCCAGCAAGTACGACTTCTCGCGCCTGGCCTCCTTTGAAAACGGCGAGCTGGTGATCAACACCGACTACGCCAACGTCATCGGCCTGCGTCGTTATAAAGAGAAGGGCAAGGGTTTCTACTTCTCGCCCAAACTGATCGAGTGGCTGGGGCCCAAGCGCGAAGGCGACATCGCCGACGAGCCGTACATCCACTACGCGGCCAGCATGCAGGCGCTGTTCGAGAAGCTGTCCCTGCAGATGATCGACTACTACCTGGGCGACATCCTCAAGGAAACCGGCAAGCTGGCCTTCGCCGGCGGCTGTGCGCTGAACGTCAAGCTGAACCAGAAAATCATTGCCCGTGACGACGTGAAAGAGCTGTTCGTGCAACCGGCGTCCGGCGATGCCGGCACCGCCGTGGGCGCCGCCGCTTACGTGTCCAACGCCCGTGGTGTGCCGGTGGAGAAGATGGAACACGTCTACCTCGGCCCGTCCTACAGCAACGAAGACGTGATCGCCGCTTGCGCCAAGCACCCGAGCAAGCCGGACTGGCGCAAGATCGACAGCATGCCTAAACGCATCGCCAAGATCATGGTCGACGGCAACCCGGTGGCCTGGTTCCAGGGGCGCATGGAGTTTGGCCCGCGTGCCTTGGGCGGTCGTTCGATCATTGGTTGCCCGAGCGCTACCGGCGTGGCGGACCGCATCAACCATCAGATCAAGTTCCGCGAGCGCTGGAGGCCTTTCTGCCCGTCGATGCTCGACACCGTGGCCCCGCTGATGATCAAGGTCGATCACCCGGCGCCGTTCATGACCTTCACCTTTGAAGTGTCGGAAGAGTGGAAAACCCGCGTGCCGGAAGTGGTCCATGAGGACGGCACGTCCCGCGCCCAGGTACTCAAGCGCGAATACAACCCGCGCTACTACGACATGATGAAAGAACTCGAAGTGCTGACCGGCAACGGCGTGTCCCTGAATACTTCGCTCAACCGTCGTGGCGAAGCGATGATCTGCTCGCCGACCGATGCGCTGAACATGTTCTTCGGTTCCGACCTGCAGTACCTGATCATGGAAGACATCCTGGTGGTCAAGGACGGCGTGGACCCTTATGACGCTGTGGTTTAAATGCTGAATCGCTTCCAGGGTTGGCGTGAACGCGGCTGGGTACCTGTCGAGGCCGAGGTCTACGCCCAGGCCTGGCAGCGGTTTGGCGGCAGCGTGGCGACGCATCCGCTGATCGTCGAACGGTTGGCGGACCTGGCGCAGATTCCGGTGCGCTACCTGGGCTGGGAGCAGGACGGCGAGCTCAAGGGCGCGATTGCCACTTGGGGGCGCGACCTGGCCTTGTCCAAGGACGTGCTCAAGCGGCGCGGCAAGAAAGGCGTGTTCGATCTGGGCAATGCCGAAATCATCCTGCCGATCGCCGCCGACGCGCAGTTGCCGGTGCGCCACCGTGGGCGTTACCTGTCGGCGTTGAACGAGGGGCGCGTCAGCACCCTCAAGCCCCAGGCCGAGCAGTTGGCCATGGCGCGCACCCCGGAAGACCTGTCGAAGAAGTTTCGCTACAACCAGCGCCGCGAATTGCGGTTGCTCGAAGAAGCCGGCGGCGTGGTGCGGGCGGTGAGTGAGTTTTCCAGCAGCGAGCTGGCGGCGATCTACTGCGACCTGTTCCAGCGCCGCTGGGGCTTCCCGGCCACCGGCGCCGAGCATCTGGCGCAGGTGCTGGGCTTGCTCAAGGAGTTCCTGGTGGGCTCGGTACTGTTTCTCAACGATGCGCCGATTGCCGTGCAACTGGTGTATCGCGTCGAGGCGCCCGAGTGGGTCAGCATCGAATACGTCAACGGCGGTGTCGACCCCCAGACCCGTGAGTTCAGCCCCGGCAGCGTGTTGAGTTTCCTCAATACGCAAAGCGCCTGGGAACAGGCGCGGGCCGTGGATAAACCGCTGCGCTTTTCCTTCGGGCGCGCCGACCGTGAATACAAGGAGCGCTGGTGCAACCCGGTGCCGGTGTTCAGCCTATGAGCCGCAAGCAGCAACTGCTCAAGCGTCATCGGCGCACCAAGCGCATCGCGCTGCTGATTGGCTTGCTGGTGCTGATCGCGGCCGGTGTGCTCGTGGCCTGGTGGCTGCCGTTGATTCTGGCGGTGGTGCTGTGGGCGGCCCATGAAGCCTGGTTTGCCGATCATCTGTTCTATTCGCCCAACGAGGATTATGCCTACGCATTCCCTCACGGCAGTGAAGTGCCAGGCCTGCGCCTGGACGCGGGGCGGCTGCTGCTGGACGCGCCGCTGGCGGCGGACGACACCCTGATCGTCGGCATCGAGCTGCGCAGCTCGTGGCTCGGGCGTTTCATCGACCCGGCGGTGGAACTGCTGGGCCTGCAAACGCCGGACCGGCAAGTGTTCGAGCGTGGCGTCGGCGGGCGCCGTTACCTCAACCTGACCGGCGCCGCCGACGCATTGGCCGCCAGCAAACTGCGGGTGCGCGGGCGTTTTTGCCGGATCAACGGCCAGCCGACGCTGTGGCGTTTCCGCCAGCCGGATTATCGCCAGCAACGTGTGATGGTGATTGCGCCCCATGCCGACGACGCCGAACTGGCGGCCTTCAGCCTGTACAGCCAGGCGGCCGAAAGTTGGATCGTCACGTTGACCGCCGGTGAAATCGAAGCCGAGCATTATCAACAGATGGGCCTGCCCAAGGCGCAAGCGGCGCAACTCAAAGGGCGCCTGCGGGCCTGGGACAGCATTGCCGTGCCGCGCTGGGCCGGCGTTCCCGAAGCACAGTGCGTGCAATTGGGCTACTTCTGCATGCAGTTGGCGGCCATGCAGGCCGCGCCGGACCAGGCTCAAGCCTCCCGCGAGGCGCAATTGAGCGATACGCGGCTGTTTCGTCAGTTCAATGCCTTTGCGCTGCCCGGCGACGTGGACGGCGCGCCGACCTGGCACAACCTGATCGCCGACCTGCGCGCGCTGCTGCTCAAGGCGCGACCGCAGGTGATCGTGCTGCCGACGCCGTTGCTCGATCCGCACGCCGACCATATCTGCGCGCACGCGGCGATACTGGAAGCCCTGGAGGGCCTGGCGTGGCAGCCCGACACATTGCTCGGTTACGCCAATCACTTGCATGATAACGACCGCTGGCCCATGGGCGACTCGGGCGCCGGCGTGGCCCTGCCGCCGCGTTTCGACACCGCGGACGAACTGGTCCCCTGCAGTTTCACGCTCGCCTTGAGCCAGCAGCAGGACAAGGCCATGGCCCTGGGCATGATGCACGACCTGCAACCGCGCGCGCCGTTCAAGCGCCGTGTGCGTCGCTGGTTGCAACAGGTGCTGGCCGGGCGTAGCCCATCGCCATACGGAGAGAACGAATTCTTCCGCAAGGCTGTGCGTCGGCATGAATTGCTGTGGGTCCTGAAACAGGACTGAGACCTTATTTACGGCAGACCGCATCCGTTTGCCGCACCATTTTTTGCCGGGCTGCGCGCCCGCAGCCAGATCGCTGCATGGAGAGTTATGAAGCCTCGTTTCAAGGTTTTGCAGTTACAGCCGGACTACAACGTCAAGACCAATGACTTCGCCGACCTGGGTGAGCAGATCGTCAAATCGTTGCCGGTTGAACGCTTCGAGGTGACATCGGGGTATCTCAGTGGCCGCCCGTTACCGGGCCAGCCGCTGAGCGTGGCCGAGCACTCCCACTATTTCGAACTGCCGGAGAAGTCCCTCAAGGGCATCCGCTTTGGCGCCATGTGGCAGATCTACAAGTATTGCCGCGAGCAGAAGTTCGATGTGGTCATCTGCAACCGCTTCAAGTCGGTGAACATGATGCTGTCCCTCAACCGCTGGTTGAAGATCCCGCTGTGCATCGGCATCTCCCATGGTTTCGGCGAGTACGCCCGTGGCTACCGCCGGCGTCAGACCCAGCGCTGGGTGAGCCCGGCGTGGCGCTTCGTCGGCGTGTCGGAGGCGGTGCAGGAGTACCTGGTGGCGCTCAATTGCGGGTTTACCCGTGAAAACACCACCTATGTCACCAACGCCATCGACATCCCGCAGGCAGAAGCCTTGCAGTTGCCGCGCGATGAAGCACGCAAGGCCCTGGGCCTGCCGCTGGATGCGCGGATGATCGGCGCCCTGGGCCGCCTGGTGCCGATCAAGGGCCACACGCATCTGCTGCAGGCGTTTGCCACGCTCAAGGACAAATACCCGCAGGCACAGGTGGGGATCATCGGTTCCGGCCGCGCCGAAGCCGACCTGCGTGCCGACATCGAGCGCCTCGGCCTGACCGGTCGCGCGCACCTGTTGGGGTTCCGTGAAGACGGCATGAAGTACGTGCGCGGTTTCGATATCTGGACCATGCCGTCGCTGTTCGAAGGCCTGGGCCTGGCGCTGCTGGAAGGCATGAGCGGGCATTTGCCGGTGATCGCCTCCAACGGTCCGGCGATGCTGCCGCTGGTGCAGGGCGCGGGCGGGCTGTCTCACGATCCGGGCAACGTCGAGCAACTGGCCGCGGCGCTGGATACCTACCTGGCGCTGAGCGATGAGCAATTGCGTGCCAAGGGCGAGGAGGTGTTCCGTTACCTGGTAGCCAACCACACCCTGGACGAGTTCAAGCACAAGTACCTGACCCTGATTGAAACCGGTTTGCGTGAAGTAGGTAGAGCATGAATCAGCCACAACCCCTGGTCTCGGTGATCATCGCGTCCTACAACCATGGCCCGTACATCGAGCAGAGCATCCTCAGCGTGCTGGGGCAGACCTACGCGAACATCGAACTGTTGGTGGTCGACGATGGCTCCAAGGACGACAGCGTCGAGCGCATCCGGCGCTTGCAGGCCGAGCACGGCTTTGATTTCCAGGTCCAGCAGAACCAGGGGCTGACCAATACGCTCAACGGCGCGATCGCCCGGGCCAAAGGCACGCTGATCGCGCCGTTCGGTTCCGACGACATCATGTTGCCCGAGCGCATTGCGGCCCAGGTCGCCTATATGGAAGGCAAGCCCAAGGTCGGCATCTGCGCGGGCAACATCGAGTTGATCGATGGCGATGGCCAGCCCTATCCCGACAAGAAGCAGCACCGGGACCTGCCGTTTCGCAGCCTGGACTTCGATGACCTGTTCCTGGACCGCAAGCCGTTCCCGCCAGCACCGACCCTGTTGATCCGCCGCGAAGCGCTGGAGCAGGTGGGGGGCTTCGATCCGCTGATTCCGCTGGAAGACTTGCTGATCGAATTGAAGATCACCCACGCCGGCTACACCATCGACGTGTTGAACATGGTCATGGCGCGCTATCGCCAGCACGCCACCAACACGTACAAGAACCATCGCTACATGATTCAGAACATCCTCAAGACTTATGGATTGTTCAGCGAACACCCGTCGTATGACGCGGTGCGCTACAACTTCCTCAACTCGATGTTCCTCAAGACCGCCGACCGTGACCGGCCGCTGGCGCGGGAGATCCTCAAGCAGATCCCGTTGAAGTTCTGGGGGCGCAAGACCCTGCGCGGGCTGGTGCGGTTGTATCTGGCGCCCCTCAGAAGCTGAGGCGGCGGTGGCAGTGAAAAAGGCGACTATCAGCAGTGATAGTCGCCTTTTTTATCAGGCGGCCGGGCTAGCCAGGCCCTGGACCTGCTCGCGGATTTTTGCCGTGGCTTTTGGGCTGGCGATGCTGGCGTAACCCTTGGCCAGTTGCTCGAAGTGCGCTTCGAACAGCCAGTTGCGGTCCTGCGGGTAACGTTGCATATGGCGCAGGTTGCGTTGGCGCAAGGCATTGCGCAGGGCCGACGGGAAGATGCGCAGGTCGGCGATATCGATCAGCGCGAACTCGCCGTCATCCATCAGCAGCACGTTGCCCAGGTGCAGCGAGCGGAAGTACACACCACGCTCATGCAATTGGGCCATGAATCGACCGAAGCGCTCGATCAGCGATTCGCGCAGGCTGCTGTCCAGGCTTTGCAGGGCCTGGCGCAGGGTCAGGCCGGGCAGTGGCGAGTAGGTGACGGCGCTGCTGGCGTCGCGCAGGCTGTACATGCCGAGGATCTGCGGGGTGGGAATGCCCAGGCTGCGTAATTGTTCGGCGTTGTTGGCAAACCGCTCGGAATAAGGGTTGAAGCTGCCCGAGGTGTACCAGCGGCGCGCGCGGAAAACCTTGAGGAAACTGCCGTCTTCCAGGCGCAGGACTTTCGGGCCCAGGCCGTCGGCTTCAATCACATGGGCGTCGTGGCACAGTTGATCGAAGGCCTCGGCCTTGAGGGTTTGCACCGGCATGCACAGCAGGCTGTGGCGGCGCTGGGCGATGCTCAGGCCGGCGATGATCGCCAAAGGAATCCACAGCAGGAACCAGTGTTCCTTGGGGCGCGACAGGATGCCGCCGCCCTCGGTCAGGCCGGCGCCGATGCCGTAGGCCAGCAGGGAGGACGCAAGGATGAACAGCGGTTGCGCCCGTTCTTTGAGGCTTTTGTACAGGCCCCAGCCGAGCATGAAGATCCACGGGATAAAGCCGATGATGCCGACGTAATACAGCACGCCCAGGGCAAAACTGTGGGGTTCGCGCAGTTGGAAGCCGTTGGCCTGAGCCAGGGTCAGGTACAGCTCGGAATCGTAGCTGTGGCCTATCCACGGGTGTTCGGCGATGCGCTGCAGCGTCATGCTCCACAGTTCGAAGCGGAATGAACTGCCGCGGTTGGTGATCAGTTCAGGGTAGAACAGCAAGAGCGCCGCGGCGCTCAGGACCAAGCCCGCGATCATCATGGCCGAGCGGCGGTTGCGGCTGACAAAACTCATCCACAGGATGGCCAGGGTCAGGGCCACCAACGGTGTGCGGGAACCGGTGGCCAGGACCGCGGCGGTCATGATTGCCAGGGCCGGTACGCTGAACCACAGCACCTGAAAGCGCTGGCTGGTCATGCAGACATACAACCAGTAGACGCTGAAAAAACCGAACACGTGGGAGCTGAGCAGCGGGTTGTCGAGGGCGCCGCGGCCGCCGATCATGCGTATTTCAAGGCCCGGCTCAAACCCCTTGGCGAAGGCCACCAGGTCACACAGGGTCGCCACCAGTGCGATCACTGCCGCACTGAAGAACACGGGCTTGAACAGGTCGTTGCGGTAATGCAGCAACAGCCCGCAGCCGGCAAACAACATGAACGTGTGCAGCGGTCGCTTGAACAGGTCGGTGTCGGGATGAAACTCCGGGCTCCAGAACAGGCTGGTCAGGGCCCAGGCGGAGAAGACCAGGAATGCGATGGCCAGCGGCTCACGCAGCAATTCCATGAATTCCCTGGGGCGCAGGCACAACAGCAACAAGGTCGGCGCGCTGAACAGGACGTAGTAGAACCTGTGCAGCACGTTGCGATTGGTGACGAAGAACAGCGAACTCAGCAGAAGCAACAAGCCAATGGGCAAAATCCATAGGACCAGGAAGTCGAAGACGCGATTTGAGCCATAGGTAAGACGCTTGCACTGCATACGGTAAAAGCCATTTCAGAAATAGAAAGCCGACCATCTTAGAGTAGTGGCTATATAATGTCGCCGGTTGGATTTCGCCGGCCCGCGGGTCATGTGGGGTGCAAGTACAACAGAGAAGCTGTGCTAAAGTCAGCCTCCTTTTTTAAAACGCCGCGTGATATGACCGACTCCAGTCCGAGCGCAAGCCCTTCGAGCTTGAAAATATACTTCCGCCTGCTCAGTTACGTCAGGCCCTATGCGGGTTTGTTCGCGCTGAGTATTGTCGGATTTCTGATTTTCGCGTCGACCCAGCCGATGCTGGGGTACATCCTCAAGTACTTTGTCGACGGCCTTTCGAACCCGCAAGCCGTGTTGTTCCCCAGCGTGCCGTTCCTGCGCGACCTGCAATTGCTGCAGGCCGTGCCGCTGCTGATCATCCTGATCGCCGCCTGGCAGGGCCTGGGTTCGTTCCTCGGTAACTACTTGCTGGCCAAGGTTTCCCTGGGCCTGGTCCACGACCTGCGGGTGCAACTGTTCAACAACCTGCTGACACTGCCCAACCGCTACTTCGACAATCACAACTCCGGGCACCTGATTTCCCGCATCACCTTCAACGTGACCATGGTCACGGGGGCGGCGACCGATGCGATCAAGGTGGTGATTCGCGAAGGCATGACCGTGATCTTCCTGTTCGCTTCGCTGCTGTTCATGAACTGGCGCCTGACGCTGGTGATGATCGCCATCCTGCCGTTGATTGCGGTGATGGTCAGCACGGCCAGCAAGAAATTCCGCAAACAGAGCAAGAAGATCCAGGTGGCCATGGGCGACGTGACCCATGTGGCGTCTGAAACCATCCAGGGTTACCGCGTCGTGCGCAGCTTCGGCGGCGAGATCTACGAGGAAAAACGCTTCCTCAAGGCCAGCCAGAGCAACACCAACAAGCAACTGCGCATGACCCGCACCGGGGCGATCTACACCCCGGCGCTGCAACTGGTGATCTACACCGCCATGGCCGTGCTGATGTTCCTGGTGCTTTACCTGCGCGGCGACGCATCGGCCGGCGACATGGTGGCCTACATCACTTTGGCCGGTCTGCTGCCTAAGCCGATCCGCCAGTTGTCGGAAGTCAGCTCGACCATCCAGAAGGGTGTGGCGGGCGCCGAAAGTATTTTCGAACAGCTGGACGAAGAGGCTGAAGTCGACAACGGCACGATTGAGCGCGACAAGGTCAGCGGCCATCTGGAAGTGCGTCACCTCAACTTCACCTATCCCGGCACCGAACGTCCTGTACTCAAGGACATCAGCTTTACCGCCGAGCCTGGGCAGATGATCGCCCTGGTGGGGCGCTCGGGCAGCGGCAAGTCGACCCTGGCCAGCCTGATCCCGCGTTTCTACCACCATGCAAGCGGTGAAATCCTGCTCGATGGCGTCGAGATCGAAGACTACAAACTGCTCAACCTGCGCAAGCACATCGCCCAGGTGACCCAGCACGTGACCCTGTTCAGCGACACGGTGACCAACAACATCGCCTACGGCGACCTGGCCGGCGCACCACGGGCCGACGTCGAAGCCGCCGCGATGGATGCCAACGCCAAGGACTTCATCGACCAGTTGCCTAAAGGCTTCGACACCCAGGTTGGCGAAAACGGCGTGCTGCTGTCCGGCGGCCAACGCCAGCGCCTGGCAATTGCCCGCGCCCTGCTCAAGAATGCGCCGCTGCTGATTCTCGACGAGGCCACCTCGGCCCTCGACACTGAGTCCGAGCGCCACATTCAGGCGGCGCTGGACAAGGTCATGCAAGGCCGCACGACCCTGGTGATCGCGCACCGCCTGTCCACCATCGAGAAGGCCGACCTGATCCTGGTGATGGACGACGGGCGTATTGTCGAGCGCGGCACCCACGGTCAATTGCTTGCACAGAACGGCTACTACGCCCGCCTGCATGCCATGGGCCTGGATGCCCCGGTGTCGGCGGATATCACCTGATACCCTTGGTGGGGCGGGCAATCCGCCTCACCAACGTTCCTGCAACATCTTCTGTCACACCCCCACAAGCCTTCTGTAACCCTGTGCTAATATCGCGCCCCTGTTCATTTTGTATGTGGGTTGCTCCATGAAGTTGTCCATGCCGCGATTCGATCAAGCCCCTGTCTTGGTGGTCGGCGATGTCATGCTCGACCGTTACTGGCATGGCGGAACCTCACGGATTTCCCCTGAGGCGCCGGTACCGGTAGTCAAGGTCGAGCAAATCGAAGACCGTCCAGGCGGCGCTGCCAACGTTGCCCTCAATATTGCCGCCCTCGGCGCCCCTGCCTCCCTGGTGGGCGTGACCGGCGACGACGAAGCCGCCGACAGCCTGGCCAACAGCCTGCGCGGTGCCGGCGTGCGCGCGCTGTTCCAGCGCATCGCCCATCAGCCGACCATCGTCAAGCTGCGGGTCATGAGCCGTCACCAGCAATTGCTGCGCATCGATTTCGAAGAGCCCTTCGCCACCGACGCCCTGGCCCTCAGCGCGCAGGTCGATGAGTTGCTCGAAGGCATCAAGGTGCTGGTGTTGTCCGACTACGGCAAAGGCGCGTTGAAGAACCACCAGATGCTGATCCAGGCCGCCAAGGCCCGCAATATTCCGGTGCTGGCCGATCCCAAGGGCAAGGACTTCTCGATTTATCGCGGCGCCAGCCTGATCACGCCGAACCTCAGCGAGTTCGAAGCCATCGTCGGCGGTTGCGCCGATGAGCACGAACTGGTGAGCAAGGGCGCGACGCTGATGGCCGAACTGGACCTGGGCGCCTTGCTGGTGACCCGTGGCGAGCACGGCATGACCTTGCTGCGCCCGGGCTATGCGGCGATGCACCTGCCGGCGCGTGCGCGTGAAGTGTTCGACGTCACCGGCGCCGGCGACACCGTGATTTCCACCCTGGCCGCCTCCATCGCGGCCGGCGAGGAATTGCCCCACGCCGTGGCCCTGGCCAACCTGGCAGCGGGCATCGTGGTCGGCAAGCTCGGCACCGCCGCGATCAGCGCGCCCGAACTGCGCCGTGCGATCCAGCGTTCCGAAGGCTCCGAGCGTGGAGTGTTGAGTCTCGAGCAATTGCTGCTGGCGATTGACGACGCGCGCGCCCACAACGAAAGCATTGTGTTCACCAATGGCTGTTTCGACATCCTGCATGCCGGTCATGTGACCTACCTGGAACAGGCGCGCGCCCAAGGCGATCGCCTGATCGTCGCGGTCAATGACGATGCGTCGGTCAGCCGCCTGAAAGGTCCGGGCCGGCCGATCAACAGTGTCGACCGACGCATGGCGGTCCTGGCCGGCCTGGGTGCGGTGGACTGGGTGATCAGCTTCCCCGAAGCCACCCCGGAAAACCTGCTGGCCCAGGTCAAGCCCGATGTGCTGGTCAAGGGCGGCGACTATTCCGTCGACCAGGTGGTCGGCGCCGACATCGTCAGCGCCTACGGCGGCAAGGTCAAAGTGCTGGGGTTGGTTGAGAACAGCTCGACGACCGCGATCGTGGAAAAAATCCGCAATCACGAATAAGGCTTGCGGCCGTAGGCGCGGGCCTGCTCGCTCCTACGGTCTGGCCTTCTTTGGCACGATCTTGCGCAACATCTGCCGGGCCTTGCCGGTCAGGCGCTTGAGCTTCGACTCTTTCTCCGGGACGGCCAGGCCTTGCTGCCTGAGCCAATCCTTCCAACGAATCCGCTCGTCGCGCACCACCCAGCCGTCCTGCTGGGCGAAGCTCTCCGCCAGGTACAAACCCCGCGTGCTCGCCGGGTACAGCTGATCTTTCTTGACCGTATACAGTTCGGCGAGCGGCTGCCCGTCCTTCAAGGGCATCAGGTACAGGTCCGGGCGCTGGCGGTCCAGGCGCGCGACCAGTTGATCGCCTTCGAGTCGCTCATCCACATGGAACAGGCTCAAGGATTTGGCTTCCTTGGGCACCTCCAGGCGCAAGTCATAAATCAATTGCAGCGAGGCCGTAGGCAAGTGGACGTAGGCCCGTGGGCGCTCGATCAGTTGCGTGGTCGCGCAGCGCACCGGGCGGGCCGCGCCGGACAAGGGGCTCAAGCGAAACGGCAAGGCTTCGCGGTAGTGCAGTGCGGCGGAGTAGGGCGCCGGCAGCCAGGTGTCGTTGAAGCGCCCGCTGAGCCAGCCTTCGGGCGTCTCCAGCAGGCACTCTTCGGCGATTTCCTGGATGGCGGTGTGCAGCGGCAGGTTCAGCTCATGGGCGGGGACGTAGCCGGAAATCAGCTTGAGTACCACGTCGCCACGGTCCTGGCGGCGTTGGCGTACCAGCACCCAGTAATCCTTGTTTTGCCAATGCAGGGTCAAACGCACCGACACGCCGAGGTTGGCCAGCTCGAGGGCGAAACGCTCCGGGTCTGTCACTTCTACCGGCTTGCGCCGTTGCAGGGTCTGGGCAAAGTTGAGCGGCATGCCGACGCTCTGGTAGCTCAGGCCTTCGGGGGTGGCTTCGACATGCAGTGGCAGAGTCTTGAAGTTGCTGGGGTTTTTTCTTATGAGCGTTCGCGACATGTCGGCTCCTTCTTACGTCGGGGCGGCCGCGTCGGCGGCATCAGAGTTGACGAATGACCTGGGCAGCGGTCGCCACGTTGTGAGCCAGGTGCAGCGGATTAATGGTCCCGACAATAGCACTGGCGACACCCGTTTGCGCAAACAACAACATGAAACTGGCACGTATGGGGTCCATTCCCGGTTCCAGGCAGACGTGGCCGCTGGCGAGGGCTTTTTTCACCAGGATGCCCTTGCCATGGGCGGCCGCATAATCAATGACGGCTTTCTCGGCCTGTTCGTTCAGATTGTAGGTGACCATTGCGCAATCGCCCTGTTCCAGAGCCTTCACGCCGCCTTCGACGGTTTTGCCGGAGAAGCCGAAACCGCGGATTTTGCCTTCTCGTTTCAAGTCTGCGAGGGTCTGGTACACCTCGCAGTCGTTGAGAATGTGCAGGTCGTTGCCGTCGGAATGCACCAGCACCAGGTCGATAAAGTCGGTTTCCAGTCGTTTCAGGCTGCGTTCGATCGACATCCGGGTATGGGCCGCGCTGAAGTCGTGACGGGACACGCCGTTGTCGAATTCTTCGCCGACCTTGCTGACAATCACCCACTCGTTGCGCTGGCCCCGCAACAGCGGCCCCAGGCGTTCTTCGCTGCGGCCATAGGCCGGCGCGGTATCGATCAGGTTGATGCCCAACTGACGGGCCTGGCGCAGCAGCAGGCGCGCTTCGTCGTCATCGGGAATCTGGAAGCCGCTGGGGTATTTCACCCCTTGGTCGCGACCGAGCTTGACGGTGCCCAGGCCCAGCGGCGACACCAGCAGGCCGGTACTGCCCAGCGGGCGGTGCAGGTCGTGCAGGGTGGGCAGGCTCATGGCAACAGTTTCTCCCAGGCCGGTTGGCCGATGGCGGGTTTGGGCAGCTCGGGCAGCGGGGTGGCGGGGCCGGGTTGGATGCCATCGCGTTCGAGGGCGTGGAGCACCCGGTCGGCGAAGTCCGGTGCCAGGGCCAGCTTGGTCGGCCAGCCCACGAGCAGGCGGCCCTGTTCGGCGAGGAAGGCGTTGTCGGGGCGAGTCAGGCCCGATTGCAGCGGCTCGGCACGTTCGACGCGCAGGGTGGCCCATTCGGTGTGGCTCATGTCGATCCACGGCAGCAGAAGCGCCAACTCGTGCTGCGCGGTGGCGATCTGTTCCTGTGGCGTGCGTGCTACGCCGTCGGCCTCGGCGATGTCGCCGCCCATGTACCACACCCAGTTGCCATCGGCGGCCGGGTGCGTGGTCACGGTGAGGCGCGGTTTGGTGCCGCCGCCCAGGCAGTGGGCGTACAGCGGTTTCAGGCCTGGGCCTTTGGCGATGATCATGTGCAGCGCACGCTTTTGCATGGCCGGCTCGCTCAGGCCCAGAGCGGCGAGCAGATCGGCAGTGCCGCCGCCGGCGCTCAAGACGATGCGCTGGGCGCGGATCTCGCGGCCGTCGACTTTCAGACCGACCAGTGCGTCGTTTTCGCGCAGCGGTTCGATGTGTTGTCCGGCGAGCAAACTATCGCCGGCCAACTGCGCCAGGCGTCCGATCAGGCTCGGCACGTCGACCACCAATTCCGACAGGCGATAGACCTTGCCCTTGAAGCGGCGGTCTTGCAGGGCTGGCGGCAGCGCGTCGCCCTTGACCTGATCGACACGGCCGCGCACGGCCTTGCTGGCGAAGAAGCTGGTGAGGTTGCCGGCGAGCGTGCCAGGGGACCACAGGTAATGGGCTTCGGAGAGTAAGCGCACGCCGGTCAGGTCCAGTTCGCCGTGACCGGCCAGGGCCTCACGCCAGCGCCGCGGCATATCGGCAATCGCTTCGGAGGCGCCGGTGAGTGCACCGTGCAGCGCGTATTTCGCACCGCCATGAATGATGCCTTGGGACTTCACGCTTTGCCCGCCTCCCAGGGTGGCGTTTTCCACCACCACCGTGGAAAACCCCTGGCGGCGCAGGCGCGCATTCAGCCAGAGGCCGGCAACTCCGGCGCCGACAATCAGAACGTCGGTGGAAATAACGGATGGCATGGGCAACCTCAGTGTTCAAATCAAGGTGCCAAGTATACAGACTCAACGAATGGATCTTTGCGCGGGATCAATATTGACGCGTGAGGTCAGTGCCCCGCCGTTTTCGAGAACAGTTGAATCACCACCACGCCCAACACAATCAAGCCCATCCCCAGCATTGCCGGCAGATCGAGCTTCTGCCCATAGATGAACAGCGCCGCGACGCTGACCATCACGATGCCCATCCCAGCCCACACGGCATACGCCACGCCGACCGGCACTGTACGCACCACCAGGGTCAGCATCCAGAACGCCACGCCGTAGCCGACGATCACCAGCAGCAGTGGGATCGGTGTGCTCCAGCCTTTGATGGCTTTCATGGAAACGGTGGCGATGACTTCCGAGCAGATGGCGATGGCCAGGTAGTAGTAGGCAGGGGTCATGGTGCGGTCCTCGGTGTGTAGCGCGCTGGATAAGGTCGGCATTCTAGAGGCTCGTCAGATGGGGTAAAGTCATTACCTATCCGAATTGAAGATGGGTTGTGCCATGAATGTGCAGTGGAACCTGGAACAGATGCGCCTGTTCGTCAGCGTCGCCGAGCAGCGTTCTTTTTCGGCGGTGGCGCGTCAGCAGCGCAAGGCTCAGTCGGCAGTCAGCAACGGGATCGCCTTGCTGGAAGCGGACCTGGGCGTCAGCCTGTTTGAACGAAGCAGCGGCCGCCAGCCGCGCTTGACCGAAGCCGGCACGGTGCTGCTCGAAGAGGCTCGGGAAGTGCTGCGCCAGTGCGAACGCCTCAATGGCCGCGCACTGTCGTTGGTGCGCGGCGAAGAAGCCTGCCTGCGCCTGGCCCAGGATGAAGCGATGCTGTACCAGCCGGTCCTCGACAGTCTCGACGCCTTGGCCGGCCAGTTTCCCAACCTCGAGGTGCAGCTTTCCAGCGCTGCCCAGGGCGATGTCGCACGCAAACTGGTGGAGCGCAGGGCCGACCTGGGCATGTTGTTCTATCACGATCAAATCCCCGAAGCGTTGGAGCGGCGGGTCGTCGGCAGTGTGGAAATGGTCACGGTGTGCGGGCGTCGCCATCCGCTGGCTGCGCAGCAAACCGTGGACTGCCAGGGGTTGGCGCAGTATCGCCAGTTGCTGATGTCGACCCAGACCAGCGTCTACCCCGGCAGCGAGGCCGCCAGCCCGCAGGTGTGGCGCGCCGACAGCTTCTACGTGCTGGCCGAATGGCTTATCCGTGGCCTGGGTTGGGCCTGGTTGCCCCGGCATGTGGTGCAATACCCCGCGTACCAGAACCAAATGGTCGAACTCGACAGCGAATGGACCCCGCCGGCGCTTGTGGTCGAGCTGGTGTGGCGCCGCGATGAACCCCTGGGCCCTGCCGCGCGCTTTCTCGCCGAACGTTTTGCCGAGTGCTTGCAGGCGATCGATTGAAAAAGCCGATAAACTCCGCCGCCATGAATAGAACTCTCTACAGCTGTCTGTTTTACCTGGCGCTGCCGTTGGTGGCTTTACGTCTATGGCTGCGTGCGCGCAAGGCGCCGGCCTACGCCAAGCGCGTGGGCGAGCGCTTTTCCTACGGCTTGCCGCGGATGCAACCGGGCGGGATCTGGGTGCATGCGGTGTCGGTGGGCGAGAGCATCGCCGCCGCGCCGATGATCCGTGGCCTGCTGGAGCGTTACCCGCGGTTGCCGATGACGGTCACCTGCATGACGCCCACCGGCTCCGAGCGTATCCAGGCATTGTTCGCCGATGAACCGCGCGTCCAGCATTGCTACTTGCCCTATGACTTGCCCTGCGCGGCCAAGCGTTTTCTCGACCGTGTCCAGCCCAAACTGGCGGTGATCATGGAGACCGAACTGTGGCCCAACCACATCCACGCCTGCGCCCAGCGCGGGATTCCGGTGGCGCTGGCCAATGCACGCTTGTCGGCGCGTTCGGCCAAGGGCTACGCACGTTTTGCCAGACTGACGGCGCCGATGCTGGCAGAAATGAGTCTGATCGCCGTGCAGACCGAGACTGAGGCCGAGCGTTTCCGCAGCCTGGGTGCGCGTGCGGACACGGTGCAAGTGACCGGCTCGATCAAGTTCGACCTGACCATCGACCCGCAACTGCTGGCGCGCGCGGCCGCGTTGCGCGAACAGTGGGGCGCCGGCGAGCGCCCGGTGTGGATCGCCGCCAGTACCCACGAAGGCGAAGATGAGGTGGTGCTGGCGGCCCATCGCCAACTGCTCGCCAGCTATCCCAATGCGCTGCTGATTCTGGTGCCGCGCCATCAGGAACGCTTCGGCCCGATGTTTGAGCTGTGCGAGCGACAAGGGTTCGCCACGGTGCGTCGTTCCAGCGGCGAGCCGGTCACCGCGCACACCGCCGTGTTGCTCGGCGACACCATGGGCGAGTTGCTGTTTTTGTATGCCTTGGCCGACAGCGCGTTGGTGGGTGGCAGCCTGGTCGCGACCGGCGGGCACAACCCACTGGAACCGGCGGCGTTGGGCAAGCCAGTGATCATGGGGCCGCACCGGTTCAACTTCCTCGAAATCAGCGCAATGCTGCGCGACGCCGGGGCGTTGCGTGAGGTGGATGATGCCGAAGGTTTGGCCGAGGCCGTGCGGCAGCTGTTCGAGCTACCGCAGGATGCCCAGCGGATGGCGCAGGCGGGGCTTAAGGTGATGCAGGCCAACCAGGGCGCTTTGAAGCGATTGTTGGATGGCCTTGATCGCCTGATAACTCACTGACGCAATACCGATCCAAATGTGGAAGGGAGCAAGCCCCTTCTCACATTGGTTCTGTGGTGCGATCAATAACCCGGGCGGGCCTTGAGCTGCTCGGCGGCGGCCTTGGCCAGGTCCGGCGGCAGGAAGTCGCGGTCCGGGTTGTAGTCGGCCTTGAGATAACGCGTCAGGTCTTGCAGGTCCCCAGGGTTCAACGTGCCGGCTGCCTGCTTCAAGCGCAGGTTGTCGAGGATGTAGTCGTAGCGGCTGTTGTTGTAGTTGCGCACCGACGCATAGAGCTGGCGCTGGGCGTCGAGCACGTCGACGATATTGCGCGTACCCACCTGATAACCGATTTCCGTGGCTTCCACCGCGCTCTGGTTGGAGATGATCGACTGGCGGCGTGCCTGCACCTGCTCCACGTCGGTGTTGACCGCGCGGTGCAGGTTGCGTGTGTTTTCCACCACCTGGCGGCGCAGGCCTTCGCGTTGCTGCTCGGTCTGGCCCAGGCGCGAGTACGATTCGCGCACTTGCGAGCTGGTCAGGCCACCGCTGTACAGCGGGATATTCAGGCGCAGGCCAATGGTGCGTTGCGAGACATCGCCGCCATAAGGCGTGCCGAAGGCATTCGGGTTGCTGAAGCCGAGCGCGTCGTTATCGCCCTTTTCATACTGCGCCACGGCGTCCAGGGTCGGCGCATGCCCGGCCTTGCGCTGCTTGAGGGTTTCCTCGGCGGCGGTGACGGCGTAGTTGCTGGCGAGCAGGTTCAGGTTCTGGCGGCCGGCGGTTTCGACCCAGGCCTTGGCGTCGTTCGGCAGCGGCGGCAGCACCGGCAGTGTATGCACAATGCCCTGGATCGAATTGTATTGACGGTTGGTCAGCGCGATCAGTGCTTCGAAGGCGTCGTCCACCTGGCGTTGCGCGACGATCCGGTTGGCCCGCGCGGTGTCGTAGCTGGCCTGGGATTGCAGCACGTCGGTCTTGTCCGACAGGCCCACGTCGAAGCGCTCGTTGGACTGGTCCAGTTGGCGCTTGAAGGCGCTTTCTTCGGCCTTGGTGGAGGCCAGGTTGTCCTGGGCGCGCAGCACGGCGAAGTAGTTCTCGGCGCTTTGCAGGATCAGGTTCTGTTCGGTGGCTGAAAGTTGCAGCGCAGCCTGTTCGTTGACGGCTTCGGCGGCTTGCAGTTGGAACCAGCGGTCGGCGCGGAACAGCGGCTGGCTCAAGGTCGCACGCCAGGAATGCGCGTCGCGGTTGGCGGTGGCGGCCGGGGTGTCGATCTGGGTGCGCGAATTGTTGATATCGGCACCGGCCGACAGGTTGGGCAGCAAGCCGGCGCGGGCCTGGGGCACCACTTCTTTCTGCGCACCGTACTGGGCGCGGGCGGCGGCCAGGTCGGCGTTGTTGTCCACCGCTTCCTGGTAGACGCTGACCAGGTCGGTTCGGGCGGACAAGGGCGCTTCAGCTGCCCAGACCATTCCGTTGGTCGCACAAGACACGGCGAGAGCCAGTGAGAGTTTGCGCAGCATGAATTGATCCCTAGTTTTAATATTACGATGATAATTTAACGCCCAAGGCTACGGTTGGCCATTCCTGGCGTCAAGCGTCGGGGCAGTCACCGAGTGTAGTGGTGGTTACACGGCGCAACAATCCTGCAATTGCGCCATTCATCACGCTGAATGCTCCGTTATTGGCAATTTGCCCTCACCCTGTCTAGACTGGCCGGGTTCTTGTCGGGGTGCCTTGTTGGAAGGCTGAGATCGGTAAATACCGGATCCCGTTGAACCTGATCAGGTTAACGCCTGCGTAGGGAACAAGATTTCTCGTCACCCGGCGAGTCCTCTTGTGCTTTGTCCGGGATGTTGTTCGACCTTCGAACAACCCTCGAGTACCCAGCACAGCACTGCTTCCAGTGCGTCCATCCGCCACAGGTTCGCTCCGACAAAAATCCACCGCCTGGATAGTTGGAGAGCCCGTGATGAGTACAAAACCAAAAAATACCGTGCATTTGAGTGAATCGGCCAAGGTCGACTCCGGCTCCGTGCAACCGTTTACCCGCTCGCAGAAAATCTACGTGCAAGGCACCCGTCCGGACATCCGCGTGCCGATGCGTGAAATCAGCCTCGACGTCACCCCCACCGATTTCGGTGGTGAGATCAACGCCCCCGTGGTGGTCTACGACACCTCCGGCCCCTACACCGACCCCAACGTCATCATCGATGTGCGCAAGGGCCTGGGCGATGTGCGCTCGCCGTGGATCGAGTCGCGTGGCGACACCGAACGCCTGTCGGGCCTGAGCTCGCACTTCGGCCAGCAACGCCTGACCGATGCCGAACTGACCGCGCTGCGCTTCGCCCATGTGAAGAACCCGCGCCGCGCCAAGGCCGGTGCCAACGTCACGCAGATGCACTATGCGCGCAAAGGCATCATCACCGCCGAGATGGAATACGTCGCCATCCGCGAAAACATGAAGCTCGAAGAAGCCCGCGCCAGCGGCCTGCTCGACCAGCAACACGCCGGCTACAGCTTCGGCGCCAGCGTGCCGAAGATCATCACCCCGGAATTCGTGCGCGAAGAAATCGCCCGCGGCCGCGCGATCATCCCGGCCAACATCAACCACACCGAACTGGAACCGATGATCATCGGCCGTAACTTCCTGGTGAAGATCAACGGCAACATCGGCAACAGCGCCCTGGGCTCGTCCATCGAAGAAGAAGTGGCGAAACTGACCTGGGGCATTCGCTGGGGCTCGGACACGGTGATGGACCTGTCCACCGGCAAACACATCCACGAAACCCGCGAGTGGATCATCCGCAACTCGCCGGTGCCGATCGGCACAGTGCCGATCTACCAGGCCCTGGAAAAAGTCGGCGGCGCCGCCGAAGACCTGACCTGGGAGCTGTTCCGCGACACCCTGATCGAACAGGCCGAGCAGGGCGTCGACTACTTCACCATCCACGCTGGCGTGCTGCTGCGCTACGTTCCGCTGACCGCCAAGCGCGTTACCGGCATCGTCTCCCGCGGCGGCTCGATCATGGCCAAGTGGTGCCTGGCGCACCACAAAGAGAACTTCACCTACACGCATTTCGACGAAATCTGCGAAATCATGAAGGCCTATGACGTCAGCTTCTCCTTAGGCGACGGTCTGCGCCCGGGTTCGATCGCCGACGCCAACGATGCCGCGCAATTCGGCGAGCTGGAAACCCTCGGCGAGCTGACCAAGATCGCCTGGAAGCACGACGTGCAAACCATGATCGAAGGCCCCGGCCACGTGCCGATGCAACTGATCAAGGAAAACATGGACAAGCAGCTCGAATGCTGCGACGAGGCGCCGTTCTACACCCTCGGCCCGCTGACCACCGACATCGCGCCGGGCTACGACCACATCACCTCCGGCATCGGTGCGGCGATGATCGGTTGGTTCGGTTGCGCCATGCTCTGCTACGTCACACCCAAGGAACACCTGGGCCTGCCGAACAAGGATGACGTGAAGACCGGGATCATCACTTACAAGATCGCCGCCCATGCAGCCGATCTCGCGAAAGGTCATCCGGGCGCGCAGATCCGCGATAACGCACTGAGCAAGGCACGCTTCGAGTTCCGTTGGGAGGACCAGTTCAACCTCGGCCTCGACCCGGACACCGCGCGTTCGTATCACGACGAAACCCTGCCGAAGGACTCGGCCAAGGTCGCGCATTTCTGCTCGATGTGCGGGCCGAAGTTCTGCTCGATGAAAATCACCCAGGAAGTGCGTGAGTACGCGGCCAACCAGCGCATCGATGCGGTGGATGTGGAGGTGGCCAAGGGCTTGGCCGAGCAGGCGGAGCGGTTCAAGCAGGAAGGCAGCCAGCTCTACAAGAAGGTCTGATCCGAGGTTGTAGGCGCTTTCAAGGGCCTTATCGGGGGCAAGCCCCCTCCCACATTTTGAATTGTGAACACATTCAAGTGTGGGAGGGGGCTTGCCCCCGATAACAATCTTTCAAACAACAAATGCCCCTCAGAGATTCCATCCTTGAGCATTCAACCCAGCACCTATTCCCCCGACATCGCAGTACCGACCGGCAAACGCGTTTTCGGCGCCCGCGATCTGTTTTCCCTGTGGTTCTCCCTCGGCATCGGCCTGATGGTCCTGCAAACCGGCGCGCTGCTCGCGCCCGGCCTGGGCCTGGCCGGTGGGTTGCTGGCAATTTTCCTCGGCACCCTGGTCGGCGTGCTGCTGCTCGCCGCTGTCGGCGTGATCGGCAGCGACACCGGGCTGTCCGCCATGGCCGCGCTCAAGCTCAGCCTCGGCGCCAAAGGCGCGAGCCTGCCGGCATTGTTGAACCTGCTGCAACTGATCGGTTGGGGCGCGTTTGAAATCATCGTCATGCGCGATGCCGCCAGCCTGTTGGGCGCGCGGGCCTTCAGCGACGCCAGCCTGTTGGCCAGCCCGATGCTGTGGACCCTGTTTTTCGGTGGCCTGGCGACCTTGCTGGCGGTCAGTGGCCCGCTGACGTTCGTGCGCCAGATCCTGCGTAAATGGGGCATCTGGCTGCTGCTCGCGGCCTGCCTGTGGTTGACCTGGAACCTGTTCGCCAAAGCCGATCTCGCCACGCTATGGGCCCAGGCCGGTGACGGTTCGATGCCCTTCGCGGTGGGGTTTGACATCGCCATCGCCATGCCGCTGTCGTGGCTGCCGCTGATCGCCGATTATTCGCGCTTCGGCAAACGCGCGAAAAGCGTGTTCGGCGGCACGGCGCTGGGCTTTTTTATCGGCAATTTCTGGCTGATGAGCCTGGGCGTGGCCTACACCCTGGCGTTTGCGCCGAGCGGTGAAGTCAACGCGCTGTTGCTGGCGCTGGCCGGCGCGGGGCTGGGGATTCCGTTGTTGCTGATCCTGTTGGATGAGTCGGAAAACGCCTTTGCCGATATTCACTCGGCAGCCGTCTCCAGCGGGATTCTGTTGCGCCTGAAGGTCGAGCACCTGGCCTTGGCCATCGGTGTGCTCTGCACGTTGATCGCCTGCTTTGCTCCGTTGGCGCAGTACCAGAACTTTCTGCTGTTGATCGGTTCGGTATTCGCGCCGCTGTTTGGTGTGGTGCTGGTCGATCATTTCATCCTGCGCCGCCGCGGCCAGGGCGCGCTTGCCACGCTACGCTGGACGGCGCTGCTGGCCTGGCTGGGCGGCATCGGCACCTACCACTTGCTGGCCAACCTGTATCCGGATATCGGCGCGACCCTGCCGGCACTGGCGCTGGCAGGGCTGTTGCAGTTCATCCTCGGGCGCGCCTTCAGCGGCGCGCGGGCACCAGCTCAGGCTTGATGATGCCTTCCAGGCGCGAGTAAGGAATCTGCAGCTCGATGTGGCCCAGGGCATACGGCGCGATCGTGGTGGTGGGGTACTTGAGGGTCACGCTGGCGGAGGTCAGCGCCACGTTCGGGGTTTTCTGGAACGGGTAGCGCTTGACGAACTCCGGCTCCAGGCTCAGGCGGGTGCTGATCAGCCAGCTGTTGTGCGCCACCTGGGCGGCCTTCCAGAATGCTTCTTCCTTGCCGGGCAGCAGCATGTCGCTCAGCGACAGGGCTTTTTGCTGCGGGCGCGAATAGTTGATGAAGGCGCGGCCCGGTTCGCCGTGGGTGGCGCCCTGGTCCAGGTAGCTGGACAGTTCGATGATCACCAAGCCGTCATGCTGCTCGCGTACCTTGGCCTGCAAGTACATGCTGTTGCGTGGCGCGGCGGTGCTCAGGAACTGCTCGCGGTACGTCGCCAGGCTCGACGGCAACGGGTCGCTCGACCGGGTGCGGGTCATTTCCAGCAGGCGTTGTTCGATCAGTGCGTCGAGCTTGGGCTCCTTGGCAAAATGCACGGTGTCGATATTCACCAGCGGGCAATCGGCGTTGGCGCAGTCCGGCTTGCTTTGCTCGCTGGCGTCGCGGGTGGCTTCCAGCGGGGTGCTGTAGTTCGGTTGGAACAGGCTCTGGCAGGCGCCGAGCGTCAAGGCGATACACGCCACGGAGGCGATTTTTAAAAGTGACATGTAGGGTCTTCGTCCGTCGATAAGAGCGAAATTCGTGGAGCTTCGACTACCGGCATGGCAGTCAGTTCGCCACTAAGCTCATTAGAGTGAGTTTGACGCCCGCCGTCTATCCCGGCAACCGTAAAGGGGCTGCGCCAACGGGCGGGAGCGCGTTAGGATGGCGCCAATTGCACGGGCATAACGAGGAAGGATATGACGGACATCGCGAAATCGACGCCGAGCACGATCGAGATTGTTCAGCGCGACAATGCCTATCAGGGTTTCTACAAGCTCGATCGCGTGCAACTGCGCCACGAAAAATTCGACGGCGGCATGAGCCGGGTGATCAACCGCGAGGTCTTCGTGCGGCATGACGCCGTGTGCGTGCTGCCCTACGACCCGCAGCGCGATGAAGTGGTGCTGATCGAGCAGTTTCGCGTAGGCGCCATGGGCCGCGCCGCCAACCCGTGGCTGGTGGAAATGGTCGCCGGCCTGATCGACAAGGACGAACAACCGGAGGAGGTTGCACACCGCGAAGCCGAGGAGGAAGCTGGACTGACATTCTCCGCACTGTGGCCGATCACCCAATATTTCCCTTCGCCCGGCGGCAGTACCGAATTCGTCCACTTGTACCTGGGCCGTTGCGACAGTTCGGGCGCCGGTGGCGTCCATGGACTGGAAGAGGAGGCAGAAGATATCCGCGTCAGCACCTGGGCTTTCGAAGATGCCTTGCAAGCGGTGCGTGATGGTCGGATATCCAATGCGCCCAGCATTATTGCCTTGCAATGGCTAGCGCTCAATCGCGCGGAAGTGAGGGGGTTATGGCAGTAAAGGCACGGGAACGATACCGGGTTGACCTGATCGGGCTGCAAGCCGCCTGCGAGGCCAACTATGCGCGGCTGATGCGCCTGCTGCCGGACATGCGCCACACGCCCGAGGCACGGCGCATCGCCGTGACCCATGGCGACCAGATGCTCGGCGTGCTGACCCTGGAAGTCATCGTCAATTGCCCGTACACCACCACCCTGCGCGTGCGCCAGGAGCACAGCCTGCCATGGCTGCCGGTGCCGCAACTGGAAGTGCAGGTGTACCACGATGCGCGAATGGCCGAAGTCATCAGCGCCGAACATGCGCGACGCTTTCGCAGCATCTATCCTTACCCCAATGTGTTCATGCACCAGCCCGATGAGAAAGCACAGCTCAATGTGTTCCTCGGTGAATGGTTGAGTCACTGCCTGGCCCTGGGCCACGAGTTCGAAGTCGTGCGGTAGATGTGAACTGCATCTGCTTCCCTGGGTTTCCTCTTTGTGTCCTGCCCCAGCATAATCGCGCCATACGTCCATTCCTGTGATTGCCTTGGGAGAGCACCTTGCCCCGCGTACCCACCGTGACCCCCGATGCACCGGCATTGCTGGTGCAACTGTCCGACAGCCATCTGTTTGCCGAGGCCGACGCCACGCTGGTGGGCATGAACACCCGTGAGAGCTTGCAACGGGTGATCGGCCTGGTGCGCGAGCAGCAGCCCCGGATCGACTTGCTGCTGGCCACGGGGGACTTGTCCCAGGACGGTACGCTGGCGTCCTATCAGCACTTCCGGGAGATGACCGCGCCCTTTGGCGTGCCGGCGCGCTGGATTCCAGGCAACCACGATGAGCCGCAGATCATGGCCCACGCCGCCCTGCACAGCGACCTGCTGGAACCGGTGGTCGACGTCGGCAATTGGCGCATTACCCTGCTCGACTCCGCCGTACCCGGTTCGGTGCCGGGTTATCTGCAGGACAGCCAACTGCAACTGCTGGCCCAAGCCTTGAGCGAAGCGCCGCACCGCCATCATCTGGTGTGTTTCCACCATCATCCGGTGCCCGTCGGCTGTGCGTGGATGGAACCCATCGGCCTGCGCAACCCCGAGGCACTGTTTGCCGTGCTGGACCGTTTCCCTCAGGTCCGGGCCTTGCTCTGGGGGCATGTACACCAGGAGATCGACCGCGAGCGCAACGGCGTGCGTCTGCTGGCGTCGCCGTCCACCTGCATCCAGTTCACGCCGGGCAGCGAGGACTTCAACGTCAGCACCGAGGCGCCGGGCTATCGCTGGCTGCGTCTGCATGCCGACGGGCGGTTGGAGACCGGGGTGGAACGGGTCAAAGGCTTTGCCTTTACCGTGGATTACGCCAGCAACGGCTACTGAAGGTGGGAGGGGAAGACAGGGGACTCACCACTCCGATCCCTGTAAACTGCGCCTTTTTGGCGCAAGCACGGAGAGCCCGGCATGTCCGCTTCGATCCTGTATATCCACGGTTTCAACAGCGCGCCTGCGTCGAACAAGGCCAGCCAGTTGATCCGCGTGATGGACACCCTCGGCCTGGCCGACCAACTGCGCGTGCCGGCCCTGCATCACCACCCTCGCCAGGCGATTCCTCAATTGGAGGCGGCCATCGCAGAACTGGGGCGGCCGCTGCTGGTCGGCAGCTCGCTCGGCGGCTACTATGCAACCTGTCTTGCCGAGCGCCATGGCCTCAAGGCGCTGCTGGTCAACCCGGCGGTCAGCCCCCATCGGATGTTCGACGGTTACCTGGGCACCCAGAAGAACCTCTATACCGATGAAACCTGGGAACTGACCCACGATCACGTCACGGCGCTGGCCGAGCTGGAAGTCCCGGCGCCCCAGGATGCCGCGCGTTATCAGGTGTGGTTGCAGACCGGGGACGAAACCCTGGATTATCGCCTCGCCCAGCAGTATTACCGGGCCTGTGCCTTGCGCATCCAGGCCGGTGGCGACCACGGTTACCAGGGGTTTGCCCGGCAGTTGCCGGCGTTGTTGAGCTTTGCCGGCATTGGCGCGGATCAGTATCAATCCTTCGATTTCTCGGCACTGTAATTGCCTTGGAAACCGCAGGTCACTTTTTAATCGAACGACTCACGACGAGACCCCATGGCCACTCCCAGCGCTAGCTCTTATAACGCCGACGCCATCGAAGTCCTCTCGGGCCTCGACCCGGTGCGCAAACGCCCCGGCATGTACACCGACACCAGTCGGCCGAACCACCTTGCCCAGGAAGTCATCGACAACAGCGTCGACGAAGCCTTGGCCGGGCACGCCAAGTCGGTGCATGTCATTCTCCACGCTGACCACTCCCTGGAAGTGTCCGACGACGGTCGCGGCATGCCGGTGGACATTCACCCGGAAGAGGGGGTGTCGGGCGTCGAGTTGATCCTCACCAAGCTGCACGCCGGCGGCAAGTTCTCCAACAAGAACTACCAGTTCTCCGGTGGCTTGCACGGTGTCGGTATTTCCGTGGTCAACGCCCTGTCGACGTTGGTGCGGGTGCGGGTCAAGCGCGACGGCAACGAATACGAGATGACCTTCGCCGATGGCTACAAAGCCACCGACCTGCAGGTGATCGGCACCGTTGGCAAGCGCAACACCGGCACCAGCGTGTACTTCGCCCCGGACCCGAAATACTTCGATTCGCCGAAATTCTCCGTCAGCCGCCTCAAGCATGTGCTCAAGGCCAAGGCCGTGTTGTGCCCGGGCCTGCTGGTCACCTTTGAAGACAAAGGCAGCGGCGAAAAGGTCGAGTGGCACTACGAAGACGGCCTGCGCTCCTACCTGGAAGACGCCGTCAGCGATTTCGAACGCCTGCCCAACGAGCCGTTCTGCGGCAGCCTGGCCGGGAACAAAGAAGCCGTCGACTGGGCGCTGCTGTGGCTTCCCGAAGGCGGCGACAGCGTGCAGGAAAGCTACGTCAACCTGATCCCCACCGCCCAGGGCGGCACCCACGTCAACGGCTTGCGCCAGGGCCTTCTCGACGCCATGCGCGAGTTCTGCGAATACCGCAGCCTGCTGCCGCGCGGCGTGAAGCTGGCGCCGGAAGACGTGTGGGAGCGCATCGCGTTCGTGCTGTCGATGAAAATGCAGGAGCCGCAATTCTCCGGCCAGACCAAAGAACGTTTGTCATCCCGCGAGGCGGCGGCGTTTGTCTCCGGTGTGGTCAAGGATGCGTTCAGCCTGTGGCTCAACGAGCACCCGGAATTGGGCCTGGCCCTGGCGGAACTGGCGATCAACAACGCCGGCCGTCGCCTCAAGGCCAGCAAGAAGGTCGAGCGCAAACGCATCACGGCGGGCCCGGCACTGCCGGGCAAGCTGGCCGATTGCGCCGGGCAGGACCCGATGCGCTCCGAGCTGTTCCTGGTGGAAGGTGACTCCGCCGGCGGTTCCGCCAAGCAAGCGCGGGACAAGGAATTCCAGGCGATCCTGCCGTTGCGCGGCAAGATCCTCAACACCTGGGAAGTCGACGGCAGCGAAGTCCTGGCCAGCCAGGAAGTGCACAATATTGCCGTGGCCATCGGCGTCGACCCCGGCGCGGCGGACATGAGCCAGTTGCGCTACGGCAAGATCTGCATCCTCGCCGACGCCGACTCCGACGGTCTGCACATCGCCACCTTGCTGTGCGCGCTGTTCGTGCAGCACTTCCGCCCGTTGGTGGACGCCGGTCACGTCTACGTCGCGATGCCGCCGCTGTACCGTATCGACCTGGGCAAGGAGATTTTCTACGCCCTCGACGAAGGCGAGCGCGATGGCATCCTCGACCGCCTGATCGCCGAGAAGAAACGCGGCAAGCCGCAGGTCACGCGATTCAAAGGCCTGGGTGAGATGAACCCGCCGCAACTGCGCGAAACCACCATGGACCCGAACACGCGGCGCCTGGTGCAGTTGACCCTGGACGACTTCGCTGCCACCTCGGAAATGATGGACATGCTGCTGGCGAAGAAACGCGCGCCGGACCGCAAGTCCTGGCTGGAGTCCAAGGGCAACCTCGCCGAGGTCCTGGGCTGATGCGTACAGGTTTCGCCCTGGCGATCCTGATGTTGAGCGGGTTGGCGGCCACCCAGGCGGTCGCCGCGCCCGTGGCTGAGCTCAAGCTGGTGTCCGAACACCCGGTGGACGGCATGCGCGGCGGTAACCTGTCGGGCCTGGCTTTGTGTGGCAACGCGTTGTGGACGGTTTCCGACCGCGACGACGACCAGATCTACCGCCTGGATATCAGCGCGCCGACCTGGCAGGCCGAAACGGTCAAGCTCGACGTGCCGCCCGTGCCTGACTCCGGCCTGCCCTGGGGGCTGCGTTCGCGCACCAAGGCGGCGTCGCTGATTCGCGGCGGCGACCTGGATTTTGAAGGCATCGGCTGCGATGCCGCGGGTAACCGCTACGTGGTCAGCGAAGCCCATGCGGCGGTGCTGAAAGTGCCGGCGAGCGGTGCGCCCGAGTGGTTGAAGATCGCCCCCGGCATGGTGCGTGAAGCCCGCGCCAGCGGCATGTTGCTGCATTTCAATGCGTTGTTCGAAGGCCTCGCGGTGAACCCCGAGGGCAATCAGATCTGGCTGGCGGCGGAGCGTGAACGGCGCGGGCTGATTTCCATCAAGCGCCAGCAAAGCGTGTGGGATTGCGCGGGCGCGTGCGTGCTGTTGAGCGAGGCCGGCCAGGAAGTGCAGCCGGCACAGTTTCCCAGTGCCAAGGCGGTGTCCAAGGACTTTTCCGACCTGGCGCTGTTCAACGGTAAGTTGTTTACCCTGGAGCGCAATGCGTTCCAGATTTGTCGGCGCGATGCGCTCACGGCCAAGGTCGAGCTGTGCTGGTCGTTCGCCGACGAGACCCTGACGCCCGAACGGCGCTACGCCCAGCCTTATGGCCTGGCCGAAGCCCTGGTGCTGGATGCAGACGGTGCCTGGTTGGGCATCGACAATAATTTCGGCGCCCGCGCCGATGGCGAAAAACGCCCGGTGGTCTATCGTTTCGCCGCCCCCGCCGGTGGCTGGAGCGCCCAGCCATGAGCCACCCCTGTTTTGAATTGACCCGGCGCCGCGGCATTTCCGCTGCGCCTTACCAAACAATGATGAGGCCCGCATGAGTGACATCCTCGCAGACAGCTTAGACGGCGTAGAACGCCGGTCGCTGGCTGACTTCACCGAAAATGCCTACCTCAACTACTCCATGTACGTGATCATGGACCGTGCCTTGCCGCATATCGGCGATGGCCTGAAGCCCGTACAACGGCGCATCATCTACGCCATGAGTGAGTTGGGCCTGGACGCAGATTCCAAGCACAAGAAGTCGGCGCGTACCGTCGGTGACGTGCTCGGTAAGTTCCACCCCCACGGCGACTCGGCCTGCTATGAAGCCATGGTGCTGATGGCCCAGCCGTTCAGCTACCGCTACACGCTGGTAGATGGCCAGGGGAACTGGGGTGCGCCGGATGATCCCAAGTCTTTCGCGGCCATGCGTTACACCGAGGCGCGCCTGTCGCGTTATTCGGAAGTGCTGCTCAGCGAACTGGGCCAGGGCACCGCGAACTGGGGCCCGAACTTCGACGGCACCCTCGACGAGCCCCTGGTGTTGCCGGCACGTTTGCCGAACATCCTGCTCAATGGCACCACCGGCATCGCCGTCGGCATGGCCACCGACGTACCGCCGCACAACCTGCGGGAAGTCGCCACGGCCTGCGTGCGCTTGCTCGATGAACCCAAAGCCACGGTCGAGCAGCTCTGCGAGCACATCCAGGGCCCGGATTACCCGACCGAAGCGGAAATCATCACGCCGCGTGCCGACCTGCTGAAAATGTACGAAACCGGCAAGGGCTCGGTGCGTATGCGCGCCGTGTACCACGTCGAAGACGGCGACATCATCGTCACCGCGTTGCCGCATCAGGTGTCCGGCGCCAAGGTGCTGGAACAGATCGCCGCGCTAATGCAGGCCAAACCGTCGAAATTGCCGCAGGTCGCTGACCTGCGCGACGAGTCCGACCACGAAAACCCGTGCCGCATCGTGATTATTCCGACCAACAGCCGGGTCGACCATGAAGTGCTGATGCAGCATCTGTTCGCCAGCACCGACTTGGAGTCCAGCTACCGGGTCAACATCAACATCATCGGCCTGGACGGCAAGCCGCAGCTGAAGAACCTGCGCAATCTGCTGGTGGAGTGGCTGGAGTTCCGCGTCCAGACCGTGCGTCGTCGCCTGCAGTTCCGCCTGGACAAGGTCGAGCGCCGCCTGCACCTGTTGGACGGCTTGCTGATTGCCTACCTCAACCTGGATGAAGTGATCCACATCATCCGTACCGCCGAGCACCCGAAAGCCGAGCTGATCGCGCGTTTCGAGCTGAGCGAGATCCAGGCCGACTACATCCTCGACACCCGCTTGCGTCAGTTGGCGCGACTGGAAGAAATGAAGCTGCGCGACGAACAGGACGCGTTGCTCAAGGAGCAAGCCAAGCTGCAAGCCCTGCTGGGCAGCGAAACCAAGCTCAAGAAGCTGGTGCGCAGCGAGCTGATCAAAGACGCCGAGACCTATGGCGACGACCGCCGTTCGCCGATCGTTGAGCGCGCCGAAGCGAAAGCGCTGACAGAAACCGAGCTGCTGCCAAACGAGAAAATTACTGTCGTTCTGTCGGAAAAGGGTTGGGTCCGTTCCGCCAAGGGGCATGATATCGATGCGACCGGCTTGTCGTACAAGGCTGGCGACGGCTTCAAGACCGCCGCCGCCGGGCGGTCCAACCAGTTTGCGGTGTTTATCGACTCCACCGGGCGCAGTTACTCGGTGCCGGCCCACACCTTGCCGTCTGCGCGCGGGCAGGGCGAGCCGTTGACCGGGCGCCTGACGCCGCCACCGGGGGCGAGTTTCGAATGCGTGCTGCTGCCGGACGACGACTCGCTGTATGTGATCGCCTCCGACGCGGGTTACGGCTTTGTGGTCAAGGGTGAAGACCTGCAGGCCAAGAACAAAGCCGGTAAAGCACTGTTGAGCCTGCCGAATAACGCCAAGGTGATCCTGCCGCGGCCGGTGGACGATCGCGAGGGTAATTGGCTGGCGTCGGTGACCACGGAAGGGCGTTTGCTGGTGTTCAAGATCAGCGACTTGCCGCAGTTGGGCAAAGGCAAAGGCAACAAGATCATTGGTATTCCCGGCGAGCGGGTGGCCAGTCGCGAAGAGTACGTGACAGACATCGCAGTGATCCCGGAAGGTTCTACCCTGGTGCTCCAGGCCGGCAAGCGCACGTTGTCGCTGCGCCCTGACGATCTTGAGCACTACAAGGGCGAGCGTGGCCGACGCGGTAATAAACTGCCTCGTGGCTTCCAGCGCGTGGATGCTTTACTGGTGGAAACGCCGGTTTAGCGCGGATTAGAGCTCTTGATCTACGATTTAACGCGTAGATCGACGCTTTCGCGCTGGAGTCATGGCGCATATTCACGGATGATATGGCCTTTCCAGCGCCGGCGTGGCCGAGCGTGTTTAGGTTATTTTTAGTATTACATTGTGGTTTGCCTTGTGGCAGCCGCCTGGATGGGATGATGACTGCTCCACGCCTTCCTTTTATTTTTATGCTCGCTGGCCTTCTGGGGTTGGCGGGTTGCAGCACGCACCAGCCGGTGTCGCTGTACCAGCTGGACAGCGGAAGTCCCGCTCAGCCAGCTCAATCGGCCGGCATGGCCGTCTTGCTCGGCCCGGTCGTCGTCGCTGACTACCTGCAACGCGAAACATTGCTGCAACGTCAGAACGACGGCAGCCTGCAAGGTTCCACCGATGGTCGTTGGGCGGGCAGTTTGTCGTCCGACATCAATCAGCTGATGTTGCGCCAGGTGGCGGGTCAGTTGGACAGTCAGCGTGTGGTCCTGGCGCCCGCGCCCGCCGGTTTTTCCCCGGATGTGCAGGTGTTGCTGACCATTACCCGACTCGACTCCGGCACCTCGCAACCGGCGATCCTCGATGCGCAATGGCGCTTGATCGACCGCCGCGGCCAGGTGCGTGATAGCCGCATCGTGCATCTGCAGGAAGAGCATGCCGGCACCACGGCGTCCCAGGTCCAGGCCCAGGGCGTGCTGTTGCAGCATCTGGCGCAGCAGTTGTCGGTGGCCCTCAAGCCATTGGCCAACCAGCCACCAGTCGCCGAGGCGCCGCGCAAGCAAGCGCCGGTACAGGCCAAACCGGCGGCTCCGGGGAAACCGAAAATGCCGATGGCTACGCCGATCCGCACGGATATGGAAGTGTTCAGGTTCTGATCTGAATGGCTCCAACCCAAAAGGCCCGCTTATTCAGCGGGCCTTTTTGTTTGTGCGCGATTTACTTGAGGCTTGTGGCGTCCAAATGTGGGAGGGGGCTTGCCCCCGATAGCGATGTGTCAGTTGCCGCCGTTTTGACTGACGCGCCGTCATCGGGGGCAAGCCCCCTCTCACATGTCAGTCAGGGCTTGGCACGGGACTCGTGCATCCGCGCCAATTGCCGCTCCAGCATCGACGGATACGGCTCCATCAAGCGCTCTACGCAACTGGCGCCCTCGGGGCTGGCAATCGGACGGATGCGCGCGCGTTGGCGGATCAGCGTGTCTTCGCTGATCTTGCGCTCCACCAGCAGCAGGTTGCGGCTGTGTTGGGACAGGGCCAAGGCGTCCTGGGCGATTTCGGTCAGTAGCAGGTCGATCTGGCTCATGCCGAACAGGTCGTCGCCAACGGTCAGGCCCAGTTGCAGTTGCAGCGTGATGCCGCTGTCGGCCACTTCGATCTGCAACTCATGACCCAGGGCGCGCAGCAGTTCGCCGCAGCAGATGGCGTTGGTCAGGTAGTCTTCGCCGCTGTCTTCGCTGTGGAACAGCATCAGTGTGCTGCCATCGTTCAGGGTGTGCAGCTCGCTCTGGTAGAGCGAGGCGGCCTGGTCGAGGCAGTCGCGGTAGCGTTCCAGCAATTCCGTCAGGCGGGCGCGGGGCAGGCGGCGCAGTTGGTCCTGGGCGCCCAGTTGCACGGCCAGGACCGCACTGTGTTGGGGTTCGGTGTTCTTTGCCGGCACGGGCTTCGGCGCGATGGCCGGGCTGCTGGCCGAGGTGTCGCGCAGGTCGGCGAACGGGTCTTCGTCGTCCAGTTCGTCTTCTTCGGCCTTGATTACATGGCGTGGCGCAGGCTTCAGGCCCGCGACCGGCGCGCTTTCGTCAAAACCCGGGTCGCGCAGGTTGTGCACTTCAAAGGCAGGTTCGTCGTAATCGCTGTCGTCGAACTCGGGCTCGGGTTCAACCTCGTGTACCACCGGTTCCGGGGCGAAGCTGGCGTGAAGCTGGCGCGCAAGGTCGCCGATCTCGTCCTGACGATCGGTGGCCGGGGTGTGCTCGTCGATATCCCGCAGCCAGATGCGCAGTTGCATCAACGGCGTGGAGATATGCCGCCCCAGGCGCAGGCTCAAGGCCAGGGCCAGCGCCAGCAGGATCGCGCTGAGGATGCCCATGCTTTGCAGGCTGATGGTCATCGGCTGCTGGAATTGCTGCATGTCCAGGCTGATGCGCAATTGGCCGGCTTTCACATCCTGAAACGTGATATTGCTCTGGTACAGGCCTTCGGCCTCACCCAGCAGGCCGTTTTTCGGGCGTTGCCCGGCTTCGGCCATGATCCGGTTGTCCACGCTGTAGATGGCGGCGTGGGCCACCAGCGGGTTCTTGGTCAGGTTGTTGAGCAGCACGTTGAGGCTGAGGATGTCGTTGGACACCAGCAGCTCGGTCGCCGAGGTGGCGGTCTGGGTGGTCAAGCTCTCGCCCAGGGCATCGGCTTGTTCGTGCATGGCCTGTTTGAACTGCAAACCCATCACGCAGGCGTAGATCACCAGGGCCAGGGCGACCAGGATCACGTTATGGCTGGCGATGCGTAATGCGATCGGTACACGGCGGTGGCGCAGTGCCCGGAAGATCAGCAGGAAGAAGTTGTCGGTTTTTACTGGCGTGGGCCGGTTCACTTGAGCTCGGCTCTTTAGTCCGTGAAGTTGACGCGCAGTATAGCGACAGGCCCAAGACCGGCAAAGCGCTGGCTGTGCCCGATGGTCACTGAAAGTGGGTAGAATGCGGTTTTTTTCCAGCCTGGGGGTGCGCTTTGCGCGAAATTGTCCTGATTAACATCACGGGGGAAGACCGGCCAGGTCTGACCGCCGCCATTACCGGTGTTCTGGCCCAGGGTGGTGTGAACATTCTCGACATCGGCCAGGCGGTGATCCACGACACCCTGTCCTTCGGGATTCTGGTGGAAATCCCCAGCACCGAGCAGGCGTCGTCTGTCCTCAAGGACATCCTGTTTACCGCGTACAAGCTGGATCAGCAGGTGCGTTTCACCCCGGTGTCCGAAGAGGATTACCGGCATTGGGTGTCCGGCCAGGGCAAAAAACGCCATATCGTGACCTTGCTGACCCGCAAGGTGACGGCCGAGCAGTTGCAGCGCGTCAGCTCGATCACCGCGCAATATGGCTTGAATATCGACCATATCGACCGTCTGTCGGGCCGCATGCCATTGGACACGCCAGATGACCAGGGCAAGGGTTGCATCGAGTTTTCCGTGCGCGGCGAACCGGCCGATCCCCAAGCCTTGCGTGCCGACTTCCTGAGCGTGGCGCAGGAGCTGAATGTCGATATCGCCTTCCAGGAAGATTCGCTGTTCCGCCGCAACCGCCGCCTGGCGGTGTTCGACATGGACTCCACGCTGATCGAAGCCGAAGTCATCGACGAACTGGCCAAGGCTGCCGGTGTGGGTGAGCAAGTCTCCGCGATCACCGAGCGCGCCATGGCCGGCGAGCTGGATTTCCGCGCCAGCTTCAAGGAGCGCCTGGCGTTGCTCAAGGGCCTGGATGTCAGCGTGCTGGATTCGATCGGCGCCTCCCTGCGCCTGACCGAAGGCGCCGAAACCCTGTTCGCCGAACTCAAGCGCCTGGGCTACAAGACTGCGATCCTGTCCGGCGGCTTCAGCTACTTCGCCAAGCAATTGCAGGCCAAGCTGGGCATCGACTATGTGTTCGCCAATGAGCTGGAAGTGGTGGATGGCAAGGTGACCGGCGTGGCCGTGGAGCCGATCGTCGACGCGCAGCGCAAGGCCGACTTGCTGCGGGAATTGGCTCACAAGGAAGGTTTGCGTCTGGAGCAGACCATTGCGGTCGGCGACGGTGCGAATGACTTGCCGATGCTGGCGATTGCCGGGTTGGGCGTGGCGTTCCGCGCCAAGCCGCTGGTCAAACAATCGGCCAAGCAGGCGATTTCGACCCTTGGGTTGGACGGTGTGTTGTATTTGCTGGGCTTTCGCGACCGCGACGGGCAGCTCTAACTGAAACAATGCGCTTAAAAATGTGGGAGGGGGCTTGCCCCCGATGGCAGTGGTTCAGCTACAAATAAGTGACTGAGCCACCGCTATCGGGGGCAAGCCCCCTCCCACATTGGATCTTTGCAGGTTTCGGATCAGGCTTTCGGCAGTGCGATACCCTGGCCCATCTGCACTGGCGAACCCGCCACCAGTGTTTCTGCCCACTGCACCTGATCCGGCCCGAACAGCACGATCGCGGTCGAACCCAGCTTGAAGCGACCCAGCTCTGCGCCTTTCTCCAGGTGAATCGGCGCACGCGCGGCTTCGTCGTAGCGGAAGGTTTTCAGCTCGCGCTTGGGCGGCGTGACCAGGCCGGCCCACACGGTTTCGATCGACGCCACAATCATCGCGCCCACCAACACCACGGCCATCGGGCCGCGTTCGGTGTCGAACAGGCAGACAACCCGCTCGTTACGCGCAAACAGCTCCGGCACGTTTTCGGCGGTGGTCTGGTTGACCGAGAAAATCCGCCCTGGCACGTAGACCATCTCGCGCAAGGTGCCCGCCAGTGGCATATGCACCCGGTGGTAGTCTTTCGGCGACAGGTAAATGGTGGCGAAATCGCCGCCCATGAACGGCGCAGCCATGGCCGCATCGCCGCCCAGCAATTCCAGCACGCTGAAACTGTGGCCCTTGGCCTGGAACACGCGACCATGCTCGATCGGGCCGAGCTGGCTGACTGCGCCATCGGCTGGGCTCAGCACGGCGCCCGGGGTTTGATCGAGTGGGCGCGCGCCGTCTTTCAGGGCGCGGGTGAAGAACGCGTTGAAGTGTTCGTAGGCGCTCAGGTCTTCAACCAGGGCCTGGGACATGTCCACTTGATAGCGCTTGGCGAACCAGGCGGTGAAGGCGTTCTTGAACCAGCGCACGCGGCACTCGGCAATGCAGCCGGCCAGGCGCGACAGCAAGTGGTGCGGCAGCAAGTACTGGCTGAGGATGAACAACTGCTTTTTCATTAACTGTCCTTAAACCTTAAATCTCGACGGGGGTGTCGGGGTGGTTGCCCCATTCGCCCCAGGAACCGGCATAACCTTTGACTCGCGGATAACCGAGCGCCTTGGCCACCAGGTAGGTGAAGCCAGAGCGGTGATGAGTCTGGCAGTGGGTGATGATTTCTTTGTCGCGGGTCAGCCCGAGGTTTTCGAGGATCTGCGGCATGTCGCGGCGGATGCGCAGGTTGCGCGCCTTGTCCATGCCGGCAGTCCACTCGAAGTTCACGGCGCCGGGGATGTGACCGCCCTTGGCTGCCAGGACCTTTTCGCCGGAATATTCCAGCGGGCCGCGTGCGTCCCAGATGCCCAGGTCGGCGGCGCCGAGACGGCTTTGCAGGTATTCGCGGGTCGCGGTGGGGCCGTCATGCAGGGTGAGGCTGACAGGCCCGCCAGCCGGGGCCGGCACCTCGGTGGACAGCGGGAGCGGGTCTGCCAGCCACGCCAGCAGGCCGCCGTCGAGGTAGTGGTATTTCGTGTGGCCGATCACGTCGAGCAGCCAGATGAAACGTCCGGCCCAGCCACCGCCTTCGTCGTCGTAGACCACGTAGGTCGCGTCCGGGGTGTGGCCCAGTTCGCCGAACAGTTTTTCCAGGTCTGCCTTGTTCGGCAACAGGCCGGGGGCTGGCGGCTGGCCCAGTTGGGTGCGCTTGGGGTCAACGAAATGCGCGCCGGGGATATGCCCTTCGGCGTAGCGGGCGGCGCTGGTGAGGTCCACCAGAATCAGTTGGTCGGCATCAAGGCGGCCAAGCAGGTCGCTGGGTTCGATCACCAGCGGCAAGCCAGAGAAGTCAGGCATGTGAGGTCTCCTGGGCACAAATGTTGGCGATAAAAGAGGGCGATTGTAGCGCAAGCATCAGCCGGTGCGGTTGGTAAAGCTGTGCAGGGCTTTCTCGATGCATTGAGCGGTTTTGCCGAAGGCCTGCACGGTGGTTTCCGAGAACGGCCCGCCGCCCTGGTCGGCGATCATCAGCATGACCACCCGGCCGTTGCAGCTCAGTGAGCGCAACAGCAGGTGTTCACCGTTGAACAGGCGACGCAGGATCGGCGGCAACAGGGCGGCAAATTGCGCGTGATTGTCGGGCGTGAGGCGCACCTGGGCGGATTTTTCCAGCATGCGTTGCAGCAGCGTGCTGTTGACCACGTCGAGGCTCAAGTTGGCGGCGTCCTTCGGCAGGCCGGCGGCCTGGTGGACGCGCAGGGTGCTTAGGGCGCGATCGGCCATGAACAGCAAGACGCGCTGCATGCCGCTGGCCTCCAGGGCTTCCTTGGCGCAGGTGGTCAGGTGCATGGCGTTGGCGAAGCGGCTTGGCTCCACCAGCAGTTCGGTGCAACGGCTGCGCCAGACGGCCAGGGCCTCGGCGGTCGGCGGCGGTGCGGGCAGCAGGCCACGATGGATTTTCTGTACATTCCACGGCCAGATCAGCGACAGCGCCGGGTGCCAGAGGTCGGGCATCAGGGTTGCGCGAGCGCTGATCACCGCTTGCTGGTGAACCTGTTGCTGCACCTCGCTCAACGGCTGTTGCAGGTACAGCGCGGTGAGGTATTGCCAGCGCTCGGTATGCGGGCAGGTCCAGGATTCCTGGGCCGACATCGCCAGGCCGTTGGCCAGCAACACCGTATTGGCCGGCTGGTTCAGCCAGCGCCGCAAACTGGGTTCGGCATCCAGCAGTTGTTGCTGGCGCAGTGGGTCGTCTTCCCGGGCGATGCGCAATGCCTTGACCAGCAAGCGTTGCTCGGTCAGCAGCAGGTGATAGCCCTGGGATACCCAGATCGGCAGGTGCCAGGTTTCGGTCAGGCCAAGGCACAGGTCGAGCAGGCGCACGCCGAACAATTCCTGTTCGACCTGACGCGCCGATTGGCCTTTGTGGATCACCCGCAGTTCCCATTCTTCCAGGAGCTTGGGGTAGGCCACCGCCATTGGCCACAACGGCGCCAGGAACAGCAGGCTGCCCCAATGAATGTCTTGCCACAACCGCGCCAGGCGGCTGGCGAACAAGCCGCTGGCTTGCTGCGACGCGTGGCGGCTGACCAGCACCAGTTGGCGAAAGGCAACGGGGATTTCATTCATCGGCACCGACGGCAGCCGTTCCAGCAGGTCCTCGGCGCGTTTGAGGCCGAGACGGTTAAGCGCCACCTCAAGGTTTTCTGCCGGTTCCGCCATGCTGCCATGGGTGTGGCTGTTGGCCTCGCGCATTACGCTGAGTACCAGCGACGGGCTGTTCTGCATCAGCTCGGCAATATCTCGCAAAGAACTGCGGCTATCGCGGATGGCTTTGCACACGCGCTCGTGGCTGGCCTGGGGGACGGGCAACCGGACTTCGTCCAGGCACTTGATCCAAGCGGCGAGAGAGATGGGTCTTACAGATGGGGCTGTCTTTTCATTGGCCATGATTGGGGCGCGATCATCACTTACTTCAACACGCCCTGAACGGGCCGAACTGGCTTTTCGCCTTGACGGCCTATAGTCTGGCGCAGTTTTGCCGATAAGTAGAACAAGAGTTTTTCAGTTACCCCAAATATGTCCATGAACCCGACGGCGCAAGTACAAAACCCCTATGGCTAAAATAATCGGCATCATCGTCGTCTTTGCAAGTGTGCTCGGTGGCTATGTCCTGTCTCACGGCAAGATTGCAGCGTTGATCCAGCCCTTCGAAGTGATGATTATTGGCGGCGCGGCATTCGGCGCATTCTTGCAGGCCAACCCCGGCTACATGACCATGCACGTGATCAAGAAGTCGCTGGGCATGTTCAGCTCGCGCTTCTCCCACACCTTCTACATGGAAGTGCTGGGCCTGGTTTATGAGATCCTCAACAAGAGTCGCCGTGAAGGCATGATGGCCATCGAAGCGGACATCGAAGACGCTGCAGCGAGCCCGATTTTCGCCAAATACCCGGCAGTGCTCAAAGACGAGCGCATGACCGCCTACATCTGCGATTACCTGCGCATCATGTCCTCCGGCAACATGGCCCCCCACGAGCTGGAAGGCCTGTTCGACATGGAACTGTTCAGCCTCAAGGAAGAGCTGGAGCACCCGTCCCACGCCGTCACCGGTATTGCCGACGGCATGCCCGGCTTCGGTATCGTTGCGGCGGTACTCGGTATCGTGGTGACCATGGCCTCCCTCGGCGAGGGCGACCAGGCGGCCATCGGCATGCACGTAGGTGCGGCGCTGGTGGGTACGTTCTTCGGTATTCTCGCGGCCTACGGTTTCTTCGGTCCGCTCGCCACCTCCCTGGCCCACGATGCCAAGGAAGAAGTCAATCTGTATGAAGCGATCAAGGCCAGCCTGGTGGCTTCGGCCTCCGGCATGCCGCCTTCGCTGGCGGTGGAATTCGGTCGCAAGGTGCTGTACCCGAAACATCGCCCGAGCTTTGCCGAGTTGGAACAAGCGGTTCGCGGTCGCTAAGCCATGGAAAACAACCAGCCGATAATCATCAAGCGCGTCAAGCGCTTCGCTGCGGGGCACCATGGTGGCGCCTGGAAAATCGCCTTCGCCGACTTTGCAACGGCGATGATGGCGTTCTTCCTGGTGCTGTGGCTGATGTCCACCGCGACCCCCGAACAGAAGATCGCCATCGCCGGTTACTTCAAAGACCCGATCGGCTTCTCGGAAAGCGGCACACCCTTCGTGATCGACCTGGGCGGTTCGCCGCAGTTGGCGCCGGAGCGCACCATCAACCCTGAGGTCAAGACCGAGGCGCCGCAGGAAAAAATTCCGATCGAGCGCGACACCGTCGAGAGCCTGGCCGAACAGGTCGAGCAGGAACGCCTCGAATTGTTGCTGAAGGAATTGCAGACCAAGGTCGAAGAAAACCCGCAGTTGCTGAAATTCAAGGATCAGATTTCCTTCGAGATCACGCCGGATGGCTTGCGCATCCAGATCACCGACGCCGCCAACCGGCCGATGTTCGACTCTGGCAGTGCGCGGTTGAAGCCGTACTTTGAAGACATCCTGCTGGCCATGGCCGACACCATCAAGGCGGTGCCGAACAAGATCAGCATCAGCGGCCACACCGATGCCAAGCCGTATTCGGGGCAGGGCGACTTCGGCAACTGGGAGCTTTCGGCCAACCGCGCCAACGCCGCCCGACGTGCGCTGGTGGCCGGCAGCTATCCGGACTCGCAGGTGGCGCGGGTGGTGGGTTTCGCCTCGTCGCAGCTGTTTGATCCGAAGGACCCGTTCAACCCGATCAACCGTCGGATCGATATCGTCGTGCTGACCAAAAAGGCCCAGCGCGCGATTGAAGGTGATCAGCCGCCACCGCCCCCAGATACGGGCACGCAGGGCGGTGCACCGGCCGACCCGAACGCGATCCCGCCGGGGCAGGAGCCGTTGCCGGCGCATGAGCTGCGGCAGAAGCTGAACCTGTTCGAAGGTGGCGGGATGAAAGACCCTACGGTGCCGGGTACGGGATCGTAAGCTGTATACGACAAGGCCGCGATAAACGCGGCCTTGTCGTATGTGCTGTTTAGTAACTGCTCTCGGGCAAACTCGCAATAATCGACCGATAGCTGTTCATCCGTTGCTGCTGCACGCGGCCATCTTCCAACGCCTTGAGCAGGGCACAACCGGGTTCGCGGTCGTGTTTGCAGTCGCGGAAGCGGCAGGTGCCGATCAGGTCGTTGAACTCGATGAAGCCGGCTTCCACGTCGCTGCGGCTGACATGGCCGAGGCCGAATTCACGAATGCCCGGGGAGTCGATCAGCTCACCGCCGCCAGGGAAGTGGAACAACCGCGCGGTGGTGGTGGTGTGGGTGCCCTGGCCGGACAGCTCCGACAGCGGGCCGACACGGGTGTCGACTTCCGGCAGCAGGCTGTTGACCAGCGAGGACTTGCCCACGCCAGACTGGCCGACGAACACGCTGATGCGCCCGTCCAACTGGTGTTGCAGCTGTTCCATGCCATTGCCGTGATGGGCCGACACTTCCAGCACCGGGTAACCCAGGGTGCGGTAGACCGCCAGCAACGCGTTGAGCGCCGGGGCGTTCTGTTCGTCGATCAAGTCGAATTTGTTCAGCAGCAACAGCGGGCGAATGCCGGCATGCTCGGCGGCGACCAGGTAACGGTCGATCAGGTTGGCATGAGGCTCGGGCAGCGGTGCGAAGACGATGACGATCATGTCGACGTTGGCCGCCACCGGCTTCAACTGGCCGCGGCTGTCGGGACGGCGCAGTTCGGTGGTGCGGGGCAGTTGCGCGACGATCACGCCGATGCCTTGGTTGCCGGCACGCCACACCACTCGGTCGCCGGTCACCAGCGCCGGCAGGTTGGCACGCAGGTGGCAGCGGAAGACCTGGCCGGCGAGTTCGCCTTCGAGCGCCTCGACCTCGACCTGCACACCAAAGTGCGCGATCACCAGGCCCGTTTGTTCGGGGCCCAGGTCGCCGCCCTCGAGCGCTTCCACGGCGGAGGATTCACGTTTGGCGGCGCGTGCGGCGCGTTCGCCCTGAATCTTTTCGATGCGCCAGTTTTGGCGACGGTTGAGCTGGCGTTTGGCCATTGGTGTTCCGTATCGATAATGCAAAGGTTGGGTGAAACGGTCGCGAGTCTAGCACGGCCCCGCCTGCTAAACTGCGCAGCTACGCCAAGGTGCCAAGAGAATCAAGCCATGCAAAACCCACAGAATCTGATTTGGATCGATCTGGAAATGACCGGTCTGAACCCCGACACCGACGTCATCATCGAGATGGCGACCATTGTCACCGACAGCAACCTCAACACCTTGGCCGAAGGTCCGGTGATCGCCATCCACCACAGCGACGCCGTCCTCGCCACCATGGACGAGTGGAACACCCGCACCCACGGCAACTCCGGCCTGACCCAGCGCGTGCGCGACAGCCGTGTCAGCATGGCCGAAGCCGAAGCCGAAACCATCGCCTTCCTGGAAAAGTGGGTGCCCAAGGGCAAGTCGCCGATCTGCGGTAACAGCATCTGCCAGGACCGCCGCTTTCTTTATAACCACATGAAGGCGCTGGAAAGCTACTTCCACTACCGCAACCTGGATGTGTCCACGCTCAAGGAACTGGCCGCGCGCTGGGCGCCGGAAGTCAAAGACAGCTTCCATAAAGGCAGCACTCATTTGGCGCTGGATGACATTCGTGAGTCGATCGCCGAGTTGCAGCACTACCGCAAGCACTTCATCAAGGCTTGATGCTGGGGGCGCCTCGGTCTTTCGCCAAGCGCCCTCTTTTGGTGCCGTCAGCAAATGATTAGACTGCGCGCCTCTTTGTAAGGATCGCCATCATGCTGCTGATGCTCTACCTTGTCGCCATCACCGCCGAAGCTATGACTGGCGCCTTGTCTGCCGGTCGGCGCGGCATGGATTGGTTTGGCGTGGTGCTGATCGCCTGCGTGACGGCGTTGGGTGGCGGTTCGGTGCGCGATGTGCTGCTCGGGCATTACCCGCTGACCTGGGTCAAGCACCCGGAATACCTGGTGCTGACCTCCGTCGCCGCGCTGGTGACGATCTTTATCGCGCCGCTGATGCGCCGCCTGCGCTCGCTGTTTCTGGCGCTGGATGCCGTGGGGTTGGTCGCCTTTACCCTGATCGGCTGCATGACCGCCCTGGAAATGGGCCACGGTATGTTGGTAGCGTCGGTCAGTGGCGTGATCACCGGGGTGTTCGGTGGGATCCTGCGGGATATTTTCTGCAACGACATCCCGCTGATCTTTCGCCGTGAGCTGTACGCCAGCGTGTCATTCCTCGCCGCTTGGTTCTACTTGCTGTGCCTTTACCTGCAATTGCCGGGCGAGCAGGCGATTATGCTCACCCTGTTCAGCGGCTTTCTCCTGCGTCTGCTGGCGATCCGTTTTCACTGGGAAATGCCCAAGTTCATCTACAACGACGACGTTCACTGATGCTCGGCGTGCTGCTTCAACGCCCATTCCACATGTTCGCGCACCAGCTCCGACGGATAGTCCCGGCGCGCCTTCAAGGCTTCCAGCACCGGAATGCTCGATGGCGCATTGCCCAGGCCTACCGCCAGGTTGCGCAGCCAGCGCTCGTAACCTGCGCGGCGTAGGGGCGAGCCTTCGGTGCTGCTGAGGAATTTTTCCTCGTCCCACATGAACAGTTCGGCCAGTTGTGCGTTATCCAGGTTGTGCCGTGGCTTGAAATCGCTTTCGGCGGTGGTGCGGGCGAAACGATTCCATGGGCAAACGATCTGACAGTCATCGCAACCGAAAACCCGGTTGCCGATCAGCGGGCGCAAGTCTTCGGGGATCGCGCTCTTGAGTTCGATGGTCAGATAGGAAATGCAGCGCCGCGCGTCCAGCACGTAGGGCCCGACGAACGCGTTGGTCGGGCAGATATCCAGACAGGCGGTACAGCGGCCGCAGTGCTCGGTGGCGTGGGGCGGATCGACCGGCAGCGGCACGTCGACAAACAGCTCGCTGAGGAAGAAGTAGCTGCCGGCCTTGCGATTGAGGACCAGGGTGTTTTTGCCGATCCAGCCCAGCCCGGCTTTCTCGGCGATGGCTTTCTCCAGCACCGGCGCGCTGTCGACAAAGGCGCGAAAGCCGAAGGGGCCGATTTGTGCCTGGATGCGTTCGGCCAGTTGCTGCACGCGCTTGCGGATCAGTTTGTGGTAGTCGCGGCCCAGGGCGTAACGGGAGATGTAGGCTTTTTCCGGTTGGGCCAGCCGTTGCGCCATGTGCGTGTCGCCGGGCAGGTAATCCATGCGCAGTGAGACTACGCGCAAGGTGCCCGGCACCAATTCATCGGGGTGCGAGCGTTTGCTGCCGTGGGCGCCCATGTATTCCATCTCGCCGTGGTAGCCCGCGTCGAGCCAGCGTTGCAGGTGCTGTTCATGCTCGGCCAGGTCCAGGCCGCTGATGCCGACTTGTTGAAAGCCCAGCTCGCGGCCCCAGTCTTTGATCGATTGGGCGAGCGCAGGCAGATCGGAAGTAATAGCAGGCATGAGACACGGGAAACCACAGGTTAGATGAGTATAATTCTGCCAGACATCGGAGCTTGAAGACGCATGCCGCAGACAAAACACGCAATAACCGACGTTCAGCCCCTGTTGCCCGGCAATTTGCCGCAACTGGCTGCGCGTTCCCCGGACGCCCATAAAGGCCGTTTCGGTCATCTGCTGGTCATCGGCGGCGACCGAGGCTTTGGCGGCGCTGCGTTGCTCAGTGCCGAAAGTGCGCTGCGCAGCGGGGCGGGCATGGTGTCCCTGGCGACTCGCCTTGAACATGTGCCCGCCGCGCTGGCGCGCCTGCCGGAAGTCATGAGCGTCGGCGTGAGTTCGGCCAACCAATTGATGGGTTTGCTGGAAAAGATCTCGGTTATCGTCATTGGCCCGGGCCTGGGCCATGCCGCCTGGGGCAAGAGCCTGCTGTCCGTCGCCGCCAACGCCAAGCAGCCGCAAGTCTGGGACGCGGATGCCTTGAACCAGCTGGCGACCGGCAGCGTCAGCCTTCCCGCCAACTGCGTGATCACCCCGCATCCGGGCGAAGCGGCGCGCTTGATGGGTATTTCGACAGCTGAGGTTCAGGCGGATCGTCTTAAGGTTGCGCGCGCGTTGAGCCAGAAATTCAATGCAGTGGCTATTCTCAAGGGGGCGGGCAGTCTGATCGCCTGCCCGGACGGTCGCGTCGCGCGATGTGACCAAGGCCATCCGGCCATGGCGACCGCAGGGCTCGGCGATGTGTTGGCCGGCCTGGTGGGCGCGTTACTGGCACAAGGCATGCCCGCTTATGAAGCCGGCTGCCTGGCCGTGTGGCTGCACGCCACGGCGGGAGCCCGGCAGGGCACCTTTGGCCGCGGCCTGGCGGCCAGTGACCTGATACCTGCCATCCGTCAATTGCTCGAGGAACAGTCGCCGTGTCTGAAGTAAACCTTTTCCTGGCGGATGAAGCGGCAATGGTCGCCTTCGGTCATCGGATTGCCCAGGTGACAGGCGGCGCGGGGCTGATCTTTCTCGAGGGCGACCTGGGGGCGGGCAAGACCACACTGTCGCGGGGCATCATTCGCGGGTTGGGCCATGCTGGGGCGGTGAAAAGTCCGACCTTTACGCTGGTCGAACCTTATGAGATCGGGGCGACAAGGGCCTTCCACTTTGATCTCTATCGTCTGGTGGACCCCGAAGAGCTGGAGTACATGGGGATTCGGGATTATTTCGAGGATGACGCGCTGTGCCTGATCGAGTGGCCAGATAAAGGCACAGGCTTTTTGCCAAAGCCGGACCTGACCATTACCATTACGCCGCATGAGCACGGACGTCGGCTGAAGTTGTTGCCCCAGGGTGCGCGCGGTGAGTCGTGGTGCGCTGCTCTGGCATTGGAATTCAAATAATTGGTGGGGTTAGGTATGCGCTTTCGCGCGTTGGTTGCTGTCGTAGGGGTGTTGCTTGCGGCAATGACTGTCAATGCTCTGGCTGCTTCACAGGTGAAGAGTGTTCGCCTGTGGCGAGCGCCGGATAACACGCGACTGGTGTTCGACCTGTCTGGCCCGGTCCAGCACAGCGTCTTTACCCTGACGGCGCCTGATCGCCTGGTGATCGACATCAACGGTGCGACCCTGGCCGCGCCGCTGAAAATCTCCACTGCCAACACGCCGATTACCAGCATGCGTTCGGCCCAGCGCACGCCGAGCGACCTGCGCGTGGTCATCGACCTGAAAAAGGCCGTGACCCCGAAAAGTTTCTCCCTGGCGCCCAACGCCCAATACGGCAACCGCCTGGTAGTCGACCTGTTCGACAACGCCGCCGATGCCGCACCGCCGCCCGCGCCGACGCCGAGCGTGGCGACCGTACCGGCCGTGCCGGTCAACCCGTCGCAACCGCAGGTCAAGTTGCCGCCGCCGCCGCCGGCGCCAGCGGGTAAACGCGACATCATCGTGGTGATCGACGCCGGTCACGGTGGTGAAGACCCGGGCGCTTCCGGTTCGCGTGGCCAGCATGAAAAAGACGTGGTGTTGGCCATCGCCCGTGAACTGCAGCGCCAGGTCAGCGGTATGAAAGGCTATCGCGCCGAGCTGACCCGTACCGGCGACTACTTCATCCCGTTGCGTGGCCGCACCGAAATCGCGCGCAAGAAGGGCGCCGACCTGTTCGTCTCGATCCACGCCGACGCCGCGCCGTCGGCCGCCGCCTTCGGCGCCTCGGTGTTTGCCCTGTCGGATCGCGGCGCCACGTCCGAGACGGCCCGCTGGCTGGCTGACAGTGAAAACCGTTCCGACTTGATCGGCGGGGCCGGCAACGTGTCCCTCGACGACAAAGACAAGATGCTCGCCGGTGTACTGCTCGACTTGTCGATGACCGCCTCGCTGACCTCCAGCTTGAACGTCGGGCAGAAAGTCCTGAGCAACATTGGCCGTGTGACATCGCTGCACAAACAACGCGTGGAGCAGGCCGGGTTCATGGTGTTGAAATCGCCGGACATCCCGTCGATCCTGGTGGAAACCGGGTTTATCTCCAACTCCAACGAAGCCTCGAAACTGGCCAGCGCCAGCCACCAGCAGGCATTGGCGCGTTCCATCAGCGCCGGCGTGCGCCAGTTCTTCCAGCAGAACCCGCCGCCGGGCACGTATATCGCCTGGCTGCGCGACTCCGGGAAAATCGCCCAGGGCCCGCGTGACCATCGCGTCCAGCCGGGCGACACCCTGGCGATGCTGGCGGTGCGTTTCCAGGTGTCGCCTGCGACGTTGCGCAGCGCCAATAACCTGAAAACCGATGAGCTGAAAGTCGGCCAGGTGTTGACCATCCCCGGCACTGAATTGGCGGCACAGTAATGAGCGAATCGATCCTCAACAGCGGCTCGCGCATCGAACTGCTCAGCCCGCGCCTTGCCAACCAGATTGCGGCGGGCGAGGTGGTCGAGCGGCCGGCGTCGGTGATCAAGGAGTTGCTGGAAAACAGCATCGACTCCGGTGCCAAGCGCATCGATGTCGATGTGGAGCAAGGTGGCGTCAAGCTGCTGCGGGTGCGTGACGACGGCAGCGGCATCTCCTCCGATGACCTGCCGTTGGCCCTGGCGCGGCACGCCACCAGCAAGATTCGCGACCTGGAAGACCTTGAGCGGGTGATGAGCCTGGGCTTTCGCGGTGAGGCCCTGGCCTCGATCAGTTCCGTGGCGCGCCTGACGCTGACCTCCCGCACGCGCAGCGCCGACCAGGCCTGGCAAGTGGAAACCGAAGGCCGCGACATGGCGCCTCGGGTCCAGCCGGCTGCGCATCCGGTGGGCACTTCGGTGGAGGTGCGCGACCTGTTCTTCAACACCCCGGCGCGGCGCAAATTCCTCAAGGCCGAGAAAACCGAATTCGATCACCTGCAGGAAGTCATCAAGCGCCTGGCCCTGGCGCGCTTCGACGTGGCATTCCACCTGCGCCACAACGGCAAGACCATCCTCAGCCTGCACGAAGCCAACGACGACGCCGCGCGCGCTCGGCGGGTGGCGGCGGTGTGCGGCGCGGGGTTCCTGGAGCAGGCGCTGCCGATTGAAATCGAACGCAATGGCCTGCGCCTATGGGGTTGGGTGGGGCTGCCGACGTTCTCCCGCAGCCAGGCGGACTTGCAGTATTTCTTTGTGAATGGCCGGGCGGTGCGCGACAAGCTGGTGGCCCACGCGGTGCGCCAGGCGTATCGCGACGTGCTGTTCAATGGGCGGCATCCGACGTTTGTGCTGTTTTTCGAGGTCGACCCATCGGTGGTCGACGTCAACGTACACCCGACCAAGCATGAAGTGCGCTTCCGTGACGGGCGCATGGTGCATGACTTCCTCTACGGCACCTTGCACCGCGCGCTGGGCGATGTGCGCCCGGATGACCAACTGTCCGCGCCGATCGTGACGGCGGTGGTTCGTCCGAGCGGCCCGCAAGCCGGCGAGTTCGGCCCGCAGGGCGAAATGAGTCTGGCGGGCAACCTGCTGCAGTCGCCGCAACCCCAGCCGAGCTACACGGCGCCAGGTTCGGGTTCGGGGGCGGGCTATCAGTATCAATACACCCCGCGTCCGCAATCGGCGGTGCCGGCGGCCGAGGCCCAGGCGGCCTATCGTGAATTCTTTGCGCCGCTGCCGGGCGCCGAGCCGAGCGCGGTCGCGTTGCCCGAAGGTGGCGGGGATATTCCGCCACTGGGCTATGCATTGGCGCAGCTCAAGGGTATCTACATCCTCGCGGAAAACGCCCACGGCCTAGTACTGGTGGACATGCACGCGGCCCACGAACGGATCATGTACGAGCGTCTGAAAATTGCCATGGCCAGCGAAGGCCTGAGCGGTCAGCCGTTGTTGGTGCCGGAATCCCTGGCGGTCAGCCAGCGCGAAGCCGATTGTGCCGAAGAGCACGCCAGCGTGTTCCAGAAACTCGGTTTTGAGCTGCAACGCCTGGGCCCGGAAACGCTGGCGATCCGCCAGATTCCCGCGTTGCTCAAGCAAGCCGAGGCCAACCGGTTGGTGGCCGACGTCTTGGCGGACCTGATGGAATACGGCACCAGTGACCGTATCCAGGCGCACATCAACGAGCTGCTCGGCACCATGGCCTGCCACGGCGCGATCCGCGCCAATCGCCGCCTGGCCTTGCCGGAAATGAACGGCCTGCTGCGCGACATGGAAAACACCGAGCGCAGCGGACAATGCAACCATGGCCGACCGACCTGGACCCAAATGGGCCTGGACGATCTGGACAAACTGTTCTTGCGCGGCCGCTGATGAGTGCCTTGCCCCCCGCGATCTTCCTGATGGGCCCCACGGCCGCCGGCAAGACCGACCTGGCTATCGAGCTGAGCAAAGTGCTGCCCTGCGAGCTGATCAGCGTCGACTCGGCCCTGGTTTATCGCGGCATGGACATCGGCACGGCCAAGCCTTCGAAGGAGTTGCTGGCGCAGTATCCGCACCGCTTGATCGACATCATCGACCCTGCGATGAGCTATTCGGCGGCGGATTTCCGCAGCGATGCCCTGGCGGCCATGGCCGATATCACCGCGCGCGGCAACATCCCGCTGCTGGTGGGCGGCACGATGCTCTACTACAAGGCTTTGCAGGAAGGCCTGGCGGATATGCCGCCGGCCGACGCCCAGGTGCGCGCCGAGCTTGAAGAAGAAGCGGCGCGCCTTGGCTGGCAAGCCCTGCACGAGCAACTGGCGGCGGTCGATCCGGTGTCCGCCGCGCGCATCCACCCCAACGATCCGCAGCGCCTGAGTCGAGCTCTGGAAGTCTGGCGGGTAAGTGGTCAGACCATGACCGAGCATCGGCAGCGACAATCTGCGCAAAGTGCTGACGCAGGCGCATCGGGGCGCTCACAATTGCCCTATACTGTGGCGAATCTGGCGATTGCTCCGGCAAATCGCCAGGTGCTGCATGAACGAATTGCACAAAGATTCACAATTATGTTGGAACAGGGGTTCGTGGAGGAGGTCGTAGCACTGCGTTCAAGAGGTGACCTGCATCCGGGGTTGCCTTCGATACGTGCTGTAGGCTATCGCCAAGTCTGGGATCATCTGGATGGCAAGCTGACGTCAGCCGAAATGCAGGAGCGCGGCATCATTGCCACGCGCCAATTGGCGAAGCGCCAGTTCACCTGGCTGCGCAGCTGGAGCGATTTGCACTGGCTGGACAGCCTGGACAGCGACAATCTGTCACGCGCCTTGAAATACTTGGGAACGGTCTCCATATTGAGCTGAGTCCTTGCAATTGCCGTCTATCCTTGGGGGTGTGACGGCCATAAGCTATTTATTTTCCGATTTTTTATTATTGATCCTTAAAGGAGTGCGGCACATGTCAAAAGGGCATTCGCTACAAGACCCTTACTTGAATACTTTACGTAAAGAGAAAGTGGGGGTTTCCATCTACCTGGTCAACGGTATCAAACTGCAAGGTACGATCGAATCGTTCGACCAGTTCGTTATCCTGCTGAAAAACACCGTCAGCCAAATGGTTTACAAGCACGCTATCTCGACAGTCGTTCCCGTCCGTCCAATCCGTCTGCCTAGCGCGACTGATGGCGAACAGGGTGACGCTGAGCCAGGTAACGCCTGATAGGAGTCTCCTTTGTTCTTTGAGCGCCACGGTGGTGGTGAGCGAGTGATCCTCGTTCACTTGGATGGACAGGACCCTGAGGCGCGCGAAGATCCGCAGGAGTTTCAGGAGTTGGCTAATTCGGCCGGCGCCGAGACCGTTGCGTTTTTTAACGTGCCGCGTCATCGGCCAACCGCCAAATACCTGATTGGCAGCGGCAAGGTCGAGGAACTGCGCGACCTGGTCCATGCCGAACAGGCCGATCTGGTGATCTTCAATCACATCCTCACGCCCAGTCAGGAACGTAACCTCGAACGTGTTTTCGAGTGTCGCGTGATCGACCGTACCGGCCTGATTCTCGATATTTTCGCCCAACGCGCCCGTACCCATGAGGGCAAGCTCCAGGTTGAACTGGCCCAGCTTGACCACATGAGCACCCGGCTGGTGCGCGGCTGGACTCACCTTGAACGTCAGGGTGGCGGTATCGGCATGCGTGGCCCGGGCGAGACCCAGCTGGAAACCGACCGGCGACTGTTGCGGGTTCGCCTGCGTCAGATCAAGGGCCGGCTGGAAAAAGTCCGCAGCCAGCGCGAACAATCGCGACGTGGCCGCAGCCGTGCGGATATCCCGACCGTTTCCCTGGTGGGTTACACCAACGCCGGCAAGTCCACGCTGTTCAACAACTTGACCAAGTCGGACGTGTACGCGGCCGACCAACTGTTCGCGACCCTCGACCCGACCCTGCGTCGCCTGGAACTGGCTGACCTGGGGCCGATCGTGCTGGCCGACACCGTGGGCTTTATTCGGCACTTGCCGCACAAGCTGGTCGAGGCGTTTCGGTCTACGCTCGAAGAGTCGAGCAACTCCGACCTGCTGTTGCACGTGATCGATGCGGCCGAGCCGGATCGCATGTTGCAGATTGAACAGGTGATGGTGGTGCTGGGCGAGATTGGTGCCCAGGACTTGCCCATCCTCGAGGTCTATAACAAACTCGATTTGCTTGAAGGCGTTGAGCCACAAATTCAGCGCGACGAGGACGGCAAGCCCCAGCGGGTCTGGCTGTCGGCGCGTGATGGCCGGGGCCTGGACTTGCTCGAGCAAGCGATTGCCGAGTTGCTCGGCAACGATTTGTTCGTCGGCACCTTGCGCTTGCCTCAGCGTTTTGCTCGACTGCGTGCACAGTTTTTCGAGCTGGGCGCGGTACAGAAAGAAGAACACGATGAAGATGGCGTCAGCTTGCTGGCCGTTCGATTGCCGCGCTCGGAGCTGAATCGGCTGGTCAGTCGCGAAGGCGTTGTACCGACAGAGTTCATCGAGCAACACACTTTGCAATAAAAGCCTGAGAAAGCGGTTGTGCCGCAGTAGCAGGCATTCTGTAGCATTGGTCGGCGCGCCGTGGGTGCGTCTTTGCTTTATCAGATGGAGAGCGCTATGGCTTGGAATGAGCCGGGTGGCAACTCGAATAATCAGGATCCTTGGGGTGGTAAGCGCCGCAATAATGGCGACCGCAAGGGGCCGCCGGATCTCGACGAGGCCTTCCGAAAGCTGCAGGAAAGCCTGAATGGGTTGTTCGGTGGTGGAAAAAAACGCGGTGGTGACGATGGCGGTCGCACAAGCAAGGGCGGCGGCTATGGCCTGCTGGGCCTTGGGCTTGTCGTGCTCGCGGCCGTGTGGCTGTACAGCGCGGTCTACGTGGTGGACGAGCAGGAGCAAGCCGTGGTGCTGCGCTTCGGCAAATACTACGAGACTGTCGGCCCGGGCCTGAACATCTACTTCCCGCCGATCGACAAGAAGTACATGGAGAACGTCACGCGTGAGCGTGCCTACACCAAGCAGGGCCAGATGCTGACCGAAGACGAGAACATCGTCGAAGTGCCGCTGACCGTGCAGTACAAGATCAGCAACCTGCAGGACTTCGTGCTGAACGTCGATCAACCTGAGATCAGTCTGCAACAGGCGACTGAGAGCGCCCTGCGCCACGTGGTGGGTTCCACCGCGATGGATCAGGTGCTCACCGAGGGTCGTGAATTGATGGCCAGCGAGATCAAGGAGCGCCTGCAACGGTTCCTCGACACCTATCGCACCGGTATCACCGTCACCCAGGTCAACATACAGAGCGCAGCGGCACCGCGTGAAGTGCAGGAAGCCTTCGATGACGTGATCCGCGCCCGTGAAGACGAGCAGCGTTCGCGCAACCAGGCTGAAACCTACGCCAACGGCGTCGTGCCGGAAGCCCGTGGTCAGGCCCAGCGCATCCTTGAAGATGCCAACGGTTACCGCGATGAAGTGGTCTCCCGCGCCAAAGGTGAGGCGGATCGCTTTACCAAGCTGGTCGCCGAGTACCGCAAGGCACCGGAAGTCACGCGTGAGCGTCTGTACCTGGACACCATGCAGGAAGTCTTCAGCAACACCAGCAAGGTTCTCGTGACCGGCGGCAAGGGTGGGCAGAACAACCTGCTGTACCTGCCGTTGGACAAGATGATCGAAGGTGGACGTAGTGGCGCCAGCGCACCGGCCACCGGTTCGAATGCCGCTGCCAACGAAGCGAGCGCCCGTGCGGCTGCTGACCTGCTGCAACAGCAAACACGTACCAGGGAGAGTCGTTGATGAACAATAAATCGCTGACCGCCCTGATTGTGGGCGTCGTCGTGGTCATCGCTGCCTGGAACTGCTTCTACATCGTCGCTCAGACCGAGCGTGCGGTGCTGCTGCAATTCGGTCGCGTGGTCCAGGCAGACGTCCAGCCGGGCCTGCATGTGAAAGTCCCCTACGTCAACCAGGTGCGCAAGTTCGACGCGCGCCTGATGACCCTGGATGCACCGACACAGCGTTTCCTGACCCTGGAAAAGAAAGCCGTGATGGTTGACGCCTACGCCAAGTGGCGCGTCAAGGATGCCGAGCGCTTCTACACCGCGACCTCCGGCCTCAAGCAGATTGCCGACGAGCGTTTGTCGCGTCGTCTGGAATCGGGCCTGCGTGACCAGTTCGGTAAACGCACCCTGCACGAGGTGGTGTCCGGTGAACGTGATGCGCTGATGGCGGATATCACCCGTTCGCTGAATACGATGGCGGAAAAAGAGCTGGGGATCGAAGTTGTCGATGTCCGGGTCAAGGCCATCGATCTGCCGAAGGAAGTGAACCGCAGCGTATTCGAGCGCATGAGCACCGAGCGTGAGCGTGAAGCGCGTGAGCACCGCGCCAAAGGTAACGAACTGGCCGAGGGTATCCGTGCGGATGCCGACCGTCAGCGTCGCGTACTGCTGGCCGAGGCCTATCGCGAGTCTGAAGAGGCGCGTGGTGACGGTGATGCGCAAGCCGCGTCGATCTACGCCAAAGCCTACGGCCAGGACCAGGAGTTCTACGCGTTCTACCGTAGCCTGCGTGCCTACCGTGAAAGCTTTGCGAACAAAACCGACGTCATGGTGCTGGACCCGAGCAGCGACTTCTTCCGCTACCTGGAAAAGTCCAAGTAACTCATTGTTCACTCCCGTCGGGCGGCTAAAACGCCTGGCGGGGTGATCCTTTGAGAAAACGGGTGTATGATGCGGCAGCCGGGAAATTCCCGGCTTTTTTGCGTCTGCATGTTTGATTCGGCAGGCGCGACAGGTTTTTCGAGGAAAGTGCCCGACGAGGCCGTTTGCAGGCCGTTCGTCACGTCGCTCTTGCGCGTGGTTTATGCCGGGGGCGGGCATTTTCTGCTTCACTCAAGGCTCGGCCGAGGGCTGGCCGCCCGGATCATAGGGGAATGGCGTAATGGCAACGGTAGACCGCTGGCTGCTGCCAGATGGCATCGAAGAAGTACTGCCACCAGAAGCTGCGCGCATTGAAGTAGCGCGTCGCCAGGTGTTGGATCTGTTCCAGAGCTGGGGTTACGAGTTTGTCGTGACCCCGCATATCGAGTACCTGGAATCCCTGCTGACCGGCGCGGGCCAGGACCTCGATCTGCGCACGTTCAAGGTCATTGACCCGCAATCGGGCCGGCAAATGGGGTTCCGTGCCGACATCACGCCGCAAGTGGCGCGCATTGATGCACACACCCTGCGTCGCGAAGGCCCGAGCCGCCTGTGCTATGCCGGCAGCGTGCTGCATGCAAAGCCGCGGGCGTTGTCGTCGTCGCGCAGCCCGATCCAGTTGGGCGCCGAGTTGTATGGCGATGCCAGCCCGAGCAGCGACGTGGAAGTCATCAGCCTGATGCTGGCCATGCTGCAACTGGCTGACGTGCCGGATGTCCACATGGACCTGGGCCACGTCGGTATCTACCGTGGCCTGGCGCGTGCGGCCGGTTTGTCGGGTGAAGTGGAGCAACAGTTGTTCGATGCCCTGCAGCGCAAGGCAATCGATGAAGTCGTCGCCTTGACCGAAGGCGTGCCGGCCGAACTGGCTGACATGCTGCGTGCGCTGGTGAACCTGTGCGGCGGCCGCGAAGTCCTGGACGCTGCCCGTGAGCGCCTGGCCAATGCGCCGGCGCCAGTATTGGCGGCACTGGATGACGTGCTGGCGATTGCCGCGCAGTTGTCGGCGAGGTTCCCGCAACTGCCGCTGTATTTCGACCTGGGCGAGTTGCGCGGTTACCACTACCACACCGGTGTGGTGTTCGCTGTGTTTGTGCCGGGTGTTGGCCAGGCCATCGCCCAAGGCGGTCGTTATGACGATATCGGCGCCGACTTCGGTCGTGCGCGTCCGGCCACCGGCTTTTCCACCGATTTGAAAACCCTGGTGACCCTGGGGCGTGCTGAGGTCGAGCTGCCGTCTGGTGGCATCTGGATGCCTGACAGTACGGACGCAGCACTCTGGCAGCAGGTTTGTCAGTTGCGCGGTGAGGGTCAGCGTGTCGTCCAGGCGTTGCCTGGGCAGCCATTGGCCGCCGCCCGTGAAGCGGACTGCGACCGGCAATTGATTCTGCAGAACGGGCTTTGGCAAGTATCGCCACTGGCTTCTTGAGTTTTCCTGCCGGCCATCGCCGGCACCAAGTTTGCGCGAATGAGGACAAGTGTTATGGGTAAGAATGTCGTAGTCCTGGGCACCCAATGGGGTGATGAGGGCAAAGGCAAGATCGTTGATCTGCTGACCGAACATGCTGCCGCCGTAGTGCGCTACCAAGGTGGCCACAACGCTGGCCACACCCTGGTCATCGATGGCGAAAAAACCGTCTTGCACCTGATCCCGTCGGGCGTCCTGCGCGAAGGCGTGCAGTGCCTGATCGGCAACGGCGTGGTGGTTGCACCCGACGCCCTGATGCGGGAAATCACCAAGCTGGAAGAGAAAGGCGTACCGGTGCGCGAGCGCCTGCGTATCAGCCCGGCCTGCCCGCTGATCCTGTCCTTCCACGTCGCGCTGGACCAGGCCCGTGAAAAGGCCCGTGGCGAGCTGAAGATCGGTACTACCGGTCGCGGTATCGGCCCAGCCTACGAAGACAAGGTTGCGCGTCGTGGCCTGCGTGTTGGCGACCTGCTCAACATGCCGCGCTTTGAAGACAAACTGCGTGAGTTGGTGGATTACCACAACTTCATGCTGGTGGGTTACTACAAAGAGCCAGCCATCGAATTCGACAAGACCCTGGCCGAATGCAAGGAATACGCTGAGCTGCTCAAGCCGCTGATGCTGGACGTGACGGCCGAGCTGCACGACCTGCGTCGCGCTGGCAAAGACATCATGTTCGAGGGCGCCCAAGGTTCGTTGCTGGACATCGACCACGGTACCTACCCCTACGTGACCAGCTCTAACACCACCGCTGGCGGCGTCGCTACCGGTTCGGGTGTTGGCCCGATGTTCCTGGACTACATCCTGGGCATTACCAAGGCTTACACCACGCGGGTCGGTTCGGGTCCATTCCCGACTGAACTGTTCGACGAAGTGGGCGCGCACCTGGCTAAACAAGGTCACGAGTTTGGCGCGACTACTGGCCGTGCTCGTCGTTGTGGCTGGTTCGATGCCGTTATCCTGCGTCGCGCTATCGATGTGAACAGCATCTCGGGTATCTGCCTGACCAAGCTGGACGTACTCGACGGTCTGGAAACCATCAACATCTGTGTTGGCTACAAAGATGCAGAAGGTAAGGTCGTTGCCCCGACTGATGCTGACAGCTACGTAGGTCTGCAGCCGGTGTACGAAGAAGTACCGGGCTGGGTCGAATCGACCGTGGGTGCCAAGACCCTGGAAGAGCTGCCCGCCAACGCTCGTGCGTACATCAAGCGCGTTGAAGAGCTGATCGGCGCACCGATCGACATTATTTCGACGGGCCCGGACCGCAACGAGACCATCGTTCTGCGTCACCCGTTCGCTTAATAAGCTGTTGATGTAAAACGCAAAGGGCTCCTCAGGGAGCCCTTTTTCGTTTAAGTTCGCCAAACGGCACGACCCTTGCTGTGTTTCCTTCTTTCGCGGTGCTATCAAATTAATGGCACCCGTGGTGGAGGGATTCCCGATGTCTGCCGTTCTCTCATTGTTACAAAGTCGTCTGTTGCGGCCGGTGTTCGTTACCCTAGGTATCGCTCTTTTGGTGCAAGTGCTGGTGGCGGTCGCTCTTACTCGGAGCACAGTCACGGCGCTGGAAGCTGATTTGGGCAATCGCCTCGGGGTCGACAGTCAGAAACTGTCCGGCGAATTGGCCCAGGCCGGCAAGGAAGTCACATCCAGCCTGGACAGCTTGTCCAGCAGTACCCGTCAGCGTCTGACCGCTGGGCTTTCCGCGCGCCTGCAGGAAGAGCAGAAGCAACTGCGTGCGACCCTGGAAAAAGACTTGCAAGACTCCGCTAACGACATGGCGCAACTGCTGGCCTCCGTGGCGCCTCGCGCCATGTGGGACAACGATGTGCCGACGCTGTCGGAGTTCGCCCGCCGGGCCCAGCGCAATCCCAACGTGTTGTTCGTGGTCTACGACGACGCCGCCGGTGAGCATCTGACCCGCTATCTGAACCGGGAAAACCCGATCAACCAGGCGCTGCTGGAAAAGGGCAAGGGCGACCGCGCCCTGGATAAAGTGCTGGACGCCGCCAAGGCGGACCCTTCCGTGTACTACGTCGAAGCGTCCATCAGCCCCAACGGTGTCGAGATCGGCAAGGTTCGCATGGGGGTCTCGACCGCGTCGGTGGAAGCCAACCTGCAGGCGCTGGATAAGCGCTTTGCGACACTGATCGCCAGCGGCGATCAGTTGGTGGGCGATAGCCTCAAAGGTGCGGCGGCCGATAGCGCGGCCGCCATGGGCGCAAGGCTGCAGTCGGCGCAGGCGACCGCCACCCAGATGACGGCCAACACCACCAATGCCGTGCAGGACGCGGCGGGCACCTTGCGCTGGCGCATCGGTATGGGGCTCGCGGCGGTCGGCTTCGGTGTGCTGCTGTTGATCGCGGTGGTGCTCGGGCGGCGGGTGGTCAATCGCCTGAAACTGTTGATCGCGGCCATGGATGATCTGGCGGCGGGCGAGGGCGACCTGACCAAGCGTGTGCAGATCAACAGCAAAGATGAGATCGGCGACATGGCGTCGGCGGTCAATCGCTTTGTGGATAAGTTGCAGCCCATCGTGCGCGAGGCCGGCGATGTAGCGCAGCGTACCGGTGTGGAAATCGGCGCGATGACCTTGCGCAATGCCGGCGCCGACGCGGCTGCCGGTTTGCAGCGCGACGAAGTGGCCGAGAGCCTGCGCGCGTTGTCGCAGATGGCGGATGAGGCGCAGGCCGAAAGCCATGCGATGCAGGCCGCGCTGCAACAGGTGGTGGATATTCGCCAGGCCACGGATGAAAACTCACGCACTTCGGCTGAAGTCGGCAGCTTGATCGAAGCGCTGGCGGGCCAGGTGCAGGCCGGTTCCAAGGTCATCGAGCGCCTCGCCGCGCAAAGCGAGCAGATCGAAGTGGTATTGACGGTGATCCATGGCATCGCCGAGCAGACCAACCTGCTGGCGCTCAACGCGGCCATCGAAGCGGCGCGTGCCGGTGAGACCGGGCGTGGCTTTGCGGTGGTGGCGGACGAGGTGCGTGCGCTGGCGAGTAAAACCCAAAGCTCCACCGGCGATATCCAGGCACATATCGTGGCGTTGCAGCAGGGCGCGCGCGAGGCGGTCGAAACCATCGGCAAGGCCGGGCGCCAGGCCAACGAAGGCTTGCTGGTGCTGCGCGACAGTGTGCGCTTGCAGCAGACGGTGCAGGCCTCGGTGGAGCAGGTACATGCGGCGATTGGCCTGGCCACTCGTGCGGCCGAGCATCAGGCCCAGGGCGCGCATGCGGTGCGTGGGCGGGTCGAGGTGATCCATGCCCAGGCCGAGCGTGCCGCACAGGCTGTGGTGGAAACCACGGCCAGCGGCAAGGTGCTGGATGGCTTGGCGGCGCAGTTGAAGGCGAGCCTGGGGCAGTTCCGGGCTTAGTGTGGTCTGTGCCGTCGCTATCGGGAGCAAGCTCCCTCCCACATTCGACTGCATTCCAAAGCTGGAACCCAGTCAACTGTGGGAGGGGGCTTGCCCCCGATAGCGGTTTCAGCGACTCAGATACATCCGCGTCGTGAGCAAATAAACCGGCAACCCCGACACCAGAATCAACAACGCCGCATACGGCGCCGCCGCCGCGAATTCGATATTCGAGGTGTGCGCCCACACCGCTGTCGCCAGGGTATTCAGCCCGGTTGGGCTGAGCAGTAATGTCGCGGTCAATTCCTTCATCGCATCGAGAAATACCAGCGCGAATGCCGCCCCCAAAGCCGGGAAAATAATCGGCAGGGTCACTCGGCAAAAGGCACTGAACGACGACGCACCCAGCGTGCGTGCCGCCTCTTCCAACTGCGGTGCCGCCTTGTTCAAGGCTGTCCGGATCGGCGCCTGGGCCAGCGGCAGAAACAGCAGCGCATAGGCAATCAACAGCAGTGCCGACGTCTGGTACAGCGCCGGCACGTAGTGCAAGGCGAAGTACACCAGCGTCAGCGCAATCACCAGGCCGGGCAGGGCGTGCAGCAAGTACGGCAGGCGCTCGGCCCAGAGCGCCAGCGGGCCTTTGTAGCGCACCACCAGCAACCCCACCGGCACCGCGAGTGCCAGGCACAGCGCCGCGCCGCCCAGCGACAGCGCCAGGGAGGACAGCAGCGCCTCACCAATCTCGGCCACCGGGAACGCGGCCGACGAGCCCACCGCCAGCCAATAGCCGAGCATCCCCAGCGGAATGCCGCTGCCGATGATCGCCAACGCCAGGCAATACAGCTGCCCCAATGGCGCCCACTTGCCCAGTCGGACCTGTTCCGCATGCCGCGCCGCGCCCTGGCCGATCCGCACATGTCGGCCCTTGCCGCGCACGCGCAGTTCCAGCCACAGCAGTGTCAGGCACATTGCCAGCAACACCGCCGACAGCATCGCTGCATTGGCGTTGCTGAATTCCAGTTCGAATTGCTGATAGATCGCCGTAGTAAAGGTCTGCAGGCCGATGATCGACAGCGCGCCGAATTCCACCAGCATATGCAGCGCGATCAACAATGCCCCGGCCAACAGCGACGGCCACAGCAAGGGCAGGGTGATGCGCCGGAACACGCCCCAGCGATTCAGCCCCAGGGTGCGCGCGGACTCTTCGAGGGAGGGGTCGAGATTGCGCAGGGTCGCCGCCACCGGCAGAAACACCAGCGGGTATTTCGACAGGGTCATCACCAGGATCGCCCCGCCGAGCCCTTCGAGGTTGGCGCTCAGCGACACCCAGGTGAAGCTGCTGACAAACGCCGGCACCGCAAACGGCAGGCACAGGATCACGCCCCAGAGGCGGCGCCCCGGCAGGTTGCTGCGCTCCAGCAGCCAGGCGAGAGATAGGCCGATCACGCCGCACGCCAGTGTGACCCCGACCATCAGCGCCAGGGTGTTGCGCAGCAGCCCGAACACATACGGGCGCCACAGCAGATGCACGGCCTCCGCCCAGCCCGCTTGCCAGGCCTTGAGCCCGACATACGCCAGCGGCAACAGGCTCAAGCCCACCAGGAGCAGCACGGGTAGTAACAGCCAGATCGACGGGCGCTTGCGTCGCGGGCTGTAGCCCCCGCGCAGGGCGGGAGCGCGGAGCGATGGGTTCATCAGTTCAGGCCAACGTCACGTTCCAGGTCCAGGGCTTCTTGCGCGTTACCCAGGTCGGCGGGGGTGACTTTCGGCGGTTGCAGCTCGCTGAACGGCTTCAGGCCGCGACTGGACTCCATGCCCTTGCGCAGCGGGTATTCGGCCGAGGTGTTGGTGATCACGCGCTGGCCTTCTTCGCTGACCATGAACGCCAGCAGTTGCTGGGCTTCTTGCGGGTGCTTGCTGGATTTCAGCGCGGCAGCGGAAGACACGGTGATCAGGCCGCCGGCATCGCCGTTGGTGAAGTAGTGCAGTTGCGAGTCCAGGTTGGTTTTTTCCTTCTTCAGGGCAAACCAGTAGTAGTTGTTCACCAGCACGCTGGCGACTTCGCCGTTTTCCACGGCTTTGAGGGCGACCATATTGTTGCTGTACACCTTGCCGAAGGCGCGCAGGCCGGTCAGCCATTCTTCGGCGGCTTCGCGACCGTGCAGCTTGATGATCGCCACGGCTTGCTCCTGGAACGCGCCGCTGGTGGGCACGAAGCCGACCTTGCCTTGCCATTCGGGGCGGGCGAAATCCAGTACCGACTTGGGCAGGTCTTTCTCGGCGATCAGTTTCGGGTTGAAGGCCACGACGCGGGTGCGTGCGGTCACGCCCATCCAGTCACCCTGGCTGCCGATGTAATCCTTGGGCAATACCTCGAGGGTGCCGGCGTCGATTTTCGCCAGCAGGCCTTGCTCGCCGAGTTTGTTCAACGGCGGCGATTCTTCGGTGTAGATCACATCGGCCGGGGAGCGCGCGCCTTCTTCGACGACCTGGCTGGCCAGCTGGTTGCTGCTGCCTTTGCGCACGTTGACGTGAATGCCGGTCTTGGCTTCGAAGGCTTTGGCGAGTTCATCGCCGACTTCTTTGTGTTGGCCGTTGTACAGGGTCAGGGCAACCTTGTCGGCGCAATAGGCGGTGGGCGAGAGCAGGGTCAGGCTGAGCAGAGTGAGGCTAAGGCCACGCAGAAGGGATGTCTTGAGATGGGTGCCACGGATCATCATCCGGAAGTTTCCTCGCTTGAGTGCAACAAATCGTTGCAAGGATAAACGATAAAGCTTCTCAAGTGCGGATGAAGGAGAAATCCATGGGGCGGTTTTCACACCCCAGAAACGAAAAAACCCGCTTTCGCGGGTTTGATCTGAATTTGGTGCCCAGGAGAAGACTCGAACTTCCACGACCTTGCGATCACCAGCACCTGAAGCTGGCGTGTCTACCAATTTCACCACCTGGGCATTATCAAGCAACGTTGCCGCTGTTGATGGAGCGAACTATACGGAGCGCTTTTTGATCTGTAAACCCCTGATTCGAAAATATAAATCAGTTTTTCGTTAAGAATCAAAGGACTGTAACGCAAAAACCCGCTTTCGCGGGTTTCTGGATAACTCAAGGCTGACCTCGAGTTTTGAATTGGTGCCCAGAAGAAGACTCGAACTTCCACGACCTTGCGGTCACCAGCACCTGAAGCTGGCGTGTCTACCAATTTCACCATCTGGGCAGTATCTTCAACGTTGCCGTCGTCGATGGCGCGCACTATACGGAGTGGCTTTTGAACTGTAAACCCCTGCCATGAAAAAAGCCTGGAAAATTTCGCCAATGGTCGTACAAGGTGCGTGTTGGGGGTCACAAAGTGCTTTAAAACGCTTGTTGACGCCTGAAATTTCCCGTTTCAATACGCGTATGCCAAACTAACCCGCATATAGACAAGGTGAAAACTCTCTAATGGCCGATTGGCAGTCCCTCGATCCCGAGGCCGCTCGTGAAGCGGAAAAATATGAAAACCCTATTCCTAGCCGCGAACTGATCCTGGCGCATCTCGCCGATCGTGGTTCGCCTGCTAGCCGCGAGCAGCTGGTTGAAGAATTCGGTCTGACCACCGAAGACCAGCTCGAAGCCCTGCGCCGCCGTCTGCGTGCCATGGAGCGCGATGCTCAGTTGATCTACACCCGCCGTGGCACCTATGCGCCCGTGGACAAGCTCGACCTGATCCTGGGTCGCATTGCCGGCCACCGTGACGGCTTTGGCTTCCTGATCCCGGATGACGGCAGCGACGACCTGTTCATGAGCCCGGCGCAAATGCGCCTGGTGTTCGATGGCGACCGTGCGCTGGCGCGCGTGTCGGGCCTGGACCGTCGCGGCCGCCGTGAAGGCGTGATCGTCGAAGTGGTGTCCCGTGCCCATGAGTCCATCGTCGGGCGTTACTTCGAAGAAGGCGGCATCGGCTTCGTCATTCCGGACAACCCGAAGGTCCAGCAGGAAGTGCTGGTGACCCCGGGCCGCAATGGCGCGGCCAAGGTCGGTCAGTTCGTGGAGGTGAAAATCACCCACTGGCCGACCCCGCGCTTCCAGCCTCAGGGCGATATCATCGAAGTGGTCGGCAACTACATGGCGCCGGGCATGGAAATCGACGTCGCGCTGCGCACCTACGATATTCCTCACGTCTGGCCCGAAGCCGTGCTCAAGGAAGCCGCCAAGCTCAAGCCGGAAGTCGAAGAGAAAGACAAGGAAAAGCGCATCGACCTGCGCCATCTGCCGTTCGTCACCATCGACGGCGAAGACGCCCGCGACTTCGACGATGCGGTGTATTGCGAAGCCAAGCCTGGCAAGTTGCGCCTGTTCTCCGGCGGCTGGAAGTTGTACGTGGCGATTGCCGACGTCTCCAGCTACGTGAAGATCGGTTCGGCGCTGGATAACGAAGCCCAGGTGCGCGGCAACTCCGTGTATTTCCCTGAGCGCGTGATCCCGATGCTGCCTGAGCAGCTGTCCAACGGCCTGTGCTCGCTGAACCCGAAAGTCGACCGTTTGGCCATGGTGTGCGAGATGACCCTCTCGAAAACCGGCGAAATGACCGACTACCAGTTCTACGAAGCGGTGATCCACTCCCAGGCGCGCCTGACCTACAACAAGGTCAGCACCATCCTGGAAACGCCGAAGACCAGCGAAGCCAAGGCCCTGCGTACCGAATACGCCGGTGTGGTGCCGCATCTCAAGCAGCTGTATGCGCTGTACAAGGTGCTGCTGGGCGCACGTCATGTGCGTGGCGCGATCGATTTTGAAACCCAGGAAACCCGGATCATCTTCGGTTCCGAGCGCAAGATCGCCGAGATCACCCCGACCACCCGCAACGACGCGCACAAGCTGATCGAGGAATGCATGCTGGCGGCCAACGTGGCCACCGCTGAATTCCTGAAGAAGCACGAAATTCCTGCGCTGTACCGGGTACACGACGGCCCGCCGCCGGAGCGTCTGGAAAAACTGCGCGCCTTCCTCGGCGAGCTCGGCCTGTCCCTGCATAAAGGCAAGGACGGCCCGTCGCCGAAGGATTACCAGGCACTGCTGGCCAGCATCAAGGACCGTCCGGATTTCCACCTGATCCAGACCGTGATGCTGCGTTCGCTGAGCCAGGCGGTGTACAGCGCCGACAATCAGGGCCACTTCGGCCTGAATTACGAGGCGTACACCCACTTCACCTCACCGATCCGTCGTTACCCGGACTTGCTCACGCACCGTGCGATCCGCAGCGTGATCCACTCCAAGCAGGACACCCCGCACGTCAAGCGCGCCGGTGCCATGACCATTCCGAAGGCGCGGATCTATCCTTACGACGAAGCGGCCCTGGAACAGCTCGGCGAGCAGTGCTCCATGAGCGAGCGCCGTGCCGACGAAGCCACCCGCGACGTCGTGAACTGGCTCAAGTGCGAGTTCATGAAGGACCGCGTGGGCGAGTCGTTCCCTGGCGTGATCACGGCCGTGACCGGCTTTGGCCTGTTTGTCGAACTGACCGATATCTACGTCGAGGGCCTGGTGCATGTCACCGCCTTGCCGGGTGACTACTACCACTTCGATCCTGTGCATCACCGCCTGGCGGGCGAGCGTACCGGTCGCAGTTTCCGCCTGGGCGACACGGTCGAAGTGCGCGTCATGCGCGTCGACCTGGACGAACGCAAGATCGACTTCGAGATGGCCGAAAAAACCATCGCCGCGCCGATCGGCCGTAAAAAACGTGGCAGCGAAACCGCCGCGCCGGCCACCCAAGGCAAGGGCGCTCCTGCGAAAGCAGCGGTTGCCGAGCCTGCGCCGGCCAAGGCCAGTCGTCGTCCGGCGGCCAAGGACAAGGTTCCCGAGGCCTACCGCCCAAGCGATGCAGCGGCGAAAAACGCCGAACTGCGCAGAAGCCGTGAGTTGAAGCAGCAGTTGCTCAACGAAGCCAAAAGCGGTGGTAAAGCGGCGTCTGGGGGAAAGCCCCACACGGCGGAAAAGCCGTCGAGCAAGCCCAGTAAACACCGTAAAGGCCCGCCAAAAGCGGGTTCGGCCCCCGCGAAAAGCGGCGGGTCGCGTAAACCTAAGGCCAAGTCATGAGTCTGGAAAAAATCTACGGCGTCCACGCCGTAGAAGCACTGCTGCGTCATCACCCTAAACGCGTCAAACAGGTTTGGCTGGCCGAAGGTCGCAGCGAGCCGCGTGTGCAGGCGCTGGTCGAGCTGGCCAACGAAAACCGCGTGGCGATCGGCCAGGCCGAGCGTCGCGAAATGGACGTGTGGGTTGAAGGCGTCCACCAAGGCGTCGTCGCGGATGTCAGCCCGAGCCAGGTGTGGGGCGAGGCGATGCTCGACGAACTGCTCGACCGCACCGAAGGCGCACCGCTGTTGCTGGTGCTGGACGGCGTGACCGACCCGCACAACCTCGGCGCCTGCCTGCGTTCTGCGGATGCTGCCGGTGCGCTGGCGGTGATTGTGCCCAAGGACAAGTCGGCCACGTTGACGCCAGTTGTGCGTAAAGTCGCATGCGGCGCGGCGGAAGTGATTCCGTTGGTGGCCGTGACCAACCTCGCGCGCACCCTGGAGAAACTCCAGCAGCGCGGCCTGTGGGTCGTGGGCACGGCGGGGGAGGCCGAGGTCAGTATTTATGACCAGGACCTCACTGGCCCGACCATCCTGATCATGGGCGCCGAAGGCAAAGGCATGCGTCGCCTGACCCGCGAGCATTGCGATTATCTGGTTCATCTGCCGATGGCTGGCAGCGTCAGCAGTCTCAACGTGTCGGTCGCTACCGGCGTGTGCCTGTTCGAAGCCCAGCGCCAGCGCGGTGCGAAGGCCAAGACCAAGAAGTAATGTCGGGCCTGGCATAGATGCAAAATGTGGGAGGGAGCAAGCCCTCTCCCACTTTTGTTTTGTGGTGCCTGGAAGATTGTTCAAATAATCACCAATCACCTTGCGCCCTTCCTCCCCCTTCTCTACAATTGCGCCCCTTGCCTTCCTGGCAGGCACCGATGTGCCTCCCTGCGGCAAGATCCATAAGTGTCATTCACTCCTTGTCTGACCGTTTTTGAGCGGCAGGCTACAACCCGTAAGGAGCATTCATGCGTCATTACGAAATCATCTTTTTGGTCCACCCGGATCAAAGCGAGCAAGTCGGCGGCATGGTAGAGCGTTACACCAAGCTGATCGAAGAAGACGGCGGCAAAATCCACCGTCTGGAAGATTGGGGCCGTCGTCAACTGGCCTACGCAATCAACAATGTTCACAAGGCTCACTACGTGATGCTGAACGTTGAATGCACTGGCAAGGCCCTGGCCGAGCTGGAAGACAACTTCCGCTACAACGATGCTGTGATCCGTAACCTGGTCATCCGTCGCGAAGAAGCCGTTACCGGCCAATCCGAGATGCTCAAGGCTGAAGAAAACCGCAGTGAGCGCCGTGAGCGTCGCGACCGTCCTGAGCACGAAGGCGCTGAAAGCGCTGATAGTGATGACAGCGACAACAGCGATAACGCTGACGAGTAATCCACGGACCTTTTAAGGAGCCTATCAAATGGCACGTTTCTTCCGTCGTCGTAAATTCTGCCGCTTCACCGCTGAAGACGTGAAAGAGATCGATTACAAAGATCTCAACACTCTGAAAGCCTACGTATCCGAGACCGGCAAAATCGTTCCAAGCCGTATCACCGGTACCAAAGCACGTTATCAGCGTCAGCTGGCCACCGCTATCAAGCGCGCCCGCTTCCTGGCCCTGCTGGCCTACACCGACAGCCACGGCCGCTGAGACCGGGCAGTCGACAAGTAGTAAGGGATTGAATGCATGCGCGCCTTAGCTGAGTTCATCATGCGCGGTCGCGTGCAGGCCACTCTGGTAGTGGCTGGATGTGCAGCATTGCCGTTGTTGTATTGGTTGGGTGCTGCCGCGGGATGCCTTGTGCTTCTGCGGCGCGGTTTGCAGGATGCCGTTGGCGTCCTGGCCCTGGGGTTGCTGGCTGCCTTGATCTGGTGGCTGCAATTGGGCGAACCCAAAGTGCTTATGGTGCTGCTGGGGTCGTCGAGCCTTGCGTTGGTTTTACGCGCAAGTGAGTCCTGGGTCCGCACGCTGCTGGTCAGCGTGGCATTGGGGTTGGTGTTTTCAGTGTTGCTCGGCGCGGCTTTCCACCCGCAAATCGAGGCGCTGGCGCAAGAGATCGTCAAGGTCCTGCCGCTGGCTCTCGGGGAGCTCTACCAGCAATTGTCGGTAGACGAGCGAGCGCGCCTTGCGGCGCTGATAGCACCGGCCCTGATCGGCCTGATGGCGGTGGTGTTGCAGATTGTCAGTGTGCTGAGCCTGATGCTTGGGCGTTACTGGCAGGCGTTGTTGTACAACCCGGGTGGTTTTGGTCGCGAGTTTCGCAGTATCAGAATCCCCGCGGGCCCGGCGATGTTGCTGCTGGCATGCATGGTGGTCGGACCGAACTTCGGTCCAGAGGCGGCCTTGTTATTGCTGTTTTGCAGCGTACCGCTGGTGTTCTCCGGGCTGGCCCTGATTCACGGGCTGGTGGCGCAGAAGCGCCTGGCCAGGTTCTGGCTGGTGGGGTTGTACGTCACGCTGATGCTGTTCATGCAGCTGATCTATCCGTTACTCGTGGTTTTGGCCATTGTCGACGGCCTGATTGATTTTCGCGGTCGTCTGGCGCCGAAAGACGCCGATAACGCGAACGGTGAAGGTTAAAAGTTAGAGGATTTTCACATGCAACTGATCCTTCTGGAAAAAGTCGCCAACCTGGGCAACCTGGGCGACAAAGTGAACGTTAAGGCCGGCTACGGTCGTAACTACCTGCTGCCATACGGCAAAGCCACCGCTGCAACCGCTGCCAACCTGGCTGCGTTTGAAGAGCGTCGTGCTGAGCTGGAAAAAGCAGCAGCAGACAAAAAAGCTTCGGCCGAAACTCGCGCTGCCCAACTGGCTGAGCTGGAAGTGACTATCACTGCCACCGCCGGTGACGAAGGCAAGCTGTTCGGTTCGATCGGCACCCACGACATCGCTGACGCACTGACCGCCTCTGGCGTTGAAGTTGCGAAAAGCGAAGTTCGTCTGCCGAACGGCACCATCCGCAACGTAGGTGAATTCGACGTAGCCGTGCACCTGCACGCTGAAGTTGAAGCCACTGTACGCGTTGTCGTGGTAGCAGCTTAAGTCGCACCTAACTGACTGGCACCTCGCGTGCCAGGCGGTTAACATCGGGCACGATCCTGTTTACAGGTCGTGCCTTTTGTTTTTTACACACCCCCTAATTCCAAGTGGCCATGAACGATATTTCAGCTCCTGAGCAATACGATCTGCAAACCGCTGCCCTGAAGGTGCCGCCGCATTCCATCGAGGCCGAACAGGCCGTGCTCGGTGGTTTGATGCTGGACAACAACGCCTGGGAACGCGTGCTGGATCAAGTCTCGGACGGTGATTTCTATCGTCATGACCACCGCCTGATCTTCCGCGCCATCGCCAAGCTGGCCGACCAGAACTCACCGATCGACGTGGTGACCCTGGCCGAGCAACTGGACAAGGAAGGCCAGACCTCCCAGGTCGGCGGCCTGGGCTACCTCGGTGAGTTGGCCAAAAACACGCCATCCGTCGCCAACATCAAGGCGTATGCCCAGATCGTTCGCGAGCGCGCCACCTTGCGCCAGTTGATCGGCATCAGCACCGAAATCGCCGACAGCGCCTTCAACCCCGAAGGTCGCAGCGCCGCCGAGATCCTTGACGAGGCCGAGCGCCAGATCTTCCAGATCGCCGAAGCCCGGCCGAAAACCGGCGGCCCGGTCAGCGTCAACGACCTGCTGACCAAGGCCATCGACCGTATCGATACGCTGTTCAACACCGACAATGCCATCACCGGCATCTCCACCGGTTACACCGACCTCGACGAGAAGACCAGCGGCCTGCAGCCGTCCGACCTGATCATCGTCGCCGGCCGTCCATCCATGGGTAAAACCACCTTTGCGATGAACCTGGTGGAAAACGCCGTGTTGCGCAGTGACAAGACCGTGCTGGTGTACTCCCTGGAGATGCCAGGCGAATCGCTGATCATGCGGATGCTCTCGTCCCTGGGCCGTATCGACCAGACCAAAGTGCGTGCCGGTCGCCTGGAAGACGACGATTGGCCGCGCCTGACCTCGGCGGTCAACCTGCTCAACGACCGCAAGCTGTTCATCGATGACACCGCGGGCATCAGCCCGTCGGAGATGCGCGCGCGTACCCGCCGCCTGGTGCGTGAACACGGCGATATCGCCCTGATCATGATCGACTACCTGCAACTGATGCAGATCCCGGGTTCCAGCGGCGACAACCGGACCAACGAGATTTCCGAGATCTCCCGGTCCTTGAAAGCCCTGGCCAAGGAATTCAACTGCCCGGTGGTGGCGCTGTCGCAGCTCAACCGTTCCCTGGAACAACGCCCCAACAAGCGCCCGGTGAACTCCGACTTGCGTGAATCCGGAGCGATCGAGCAGGATGCCGACGTGATCATGTTCGTCTACCGCGACGAGGTGTATCACCCGGAGACCGAGCACAAAGGCATTGCCGAAATCATCATCGGCAAGCAGCGGAACGGCCCGATCGGCTTTATCCGCCTGGCGTTCATCGGCAAATACACGCGTTTCGAGAACCTTGCGCCGGGCAGTTACAACTTCGACGACGACGAATAATCCTTCTGTTCAATTCCTACTGTTATCGTCGGAATTGGTCAAAATTTGTGCTATATTCCGCGCCCGCGATTTTTCATCTCAACACCGGTCACCGTCATGCAAACAGCCAAGCCGTTATTTGACTATCCCAAGTACTGGGCCGAATGTTTCGGTCCTGCGCCATTCCTGCCGATGAGCAGGGAGGAGATGGATCAGCTTGGCTGGGATTCCTGCGACATCATCATCGTCACCGGTGATGCCTACGTTGACCATCCGTCGTTCGGCATGGCGATCATCGGCCGGCTGCTGGAGTCCCAGGGCTTCCGCGTCGGGATCATTGCCCAGCCGAACTGGCAGTCCAAAGACGACTTCATGAAGCTCGGCGAGCCGAACCTGTTCTTCGGCGTCGCGGCCGGCAACATGGACTCGATGATCAACCGCTACACCGCCGACAAGAAAATCCGCTCCGACGACGCCTACACCCCTGGCGGCATGGCCGGCAAACGCCCGGACCGCGCGAGCCTGGTGTACAGCCAGCGTTGCAAGGAAGCCTACAAGAACGTGCCGATCGTGCTCGGTGGCATCGAAGCGTCCCTGCGCCGCATCGCCCACTACGACTACTGGCAGGACCGGGTGCGCAACTCGATCCTGATCGACGCCACCGCCGACATCCTGCTGTACGGCAACGCCGAGCGGGCCATCGTCGAAGTGGCCCAGCGCCTGTCGTGGGGCCACAAGATCGAAGACATCACCGATGTGCGCGGCACCGCGTTCATTCGCCGTGATACGCCCGAAGGCTGGTATGAGGTGGACTCCACCCGTATCGACCGTCCGGGCAAGGTCGACAAGATCATCAACCCATACGTGAATACCCAGGACACCCAGGCCTGCGCCATCGAGCAGGAAAAGGGGCCGGTTGAAGATCCGCAGGAAGCCAAGGTCGTGCAGATCCTGGCCAGCCCGCGCATGACCCGTGAGAAGACCGTGATCCGCCTGCCATCGGTGGAAAAAGTCCGTGGTGACGCGGTGCTTTATGCCCACGCCAACCGCGTGTTGCACCTGGAAACCAACCCAGGCAACGCCCGGGCCCTGGTGCAGAAACACGGCGAAGTGGACGTGTGGTTCAACCCGCCGCCCATTCCGATGACCACCGAAGAAATGGACTACGTGTTTGGCATGCCTTACGCACGTGTCCCGCACCCGGCGTATGGCAAGGAAAAAATCCCGGCCTACGACATGATCCGTTTCTCGGTGAACATCATGCGCGGCTGCTTCGGCGGCTGTACCTTCTGCTCGATCACCGAGCATGAAGGCCGGATCATCCAGAACCGTTCCGAAGAGTCGATCATTCGCGAGATCGAAGAAATCCGCGACAAGGTTCCGGGTTTCACCGGCGTGATTTCCGACCTCGGCGGCCCGACCGCGAACATGTACCGCATCGCCTGCAAGAGCCCGGAAATCGAATCCGCGTGCCGCAAGCCGTCGTGCGTGTTCCCTGGCATCTGCCCGAACCTGAACACCGACCACTCGTCGCTGATCCAGTTGTATCGCAGCGCCCGTGCGTTGCCGGGTGTGAAGAAGATCCTGATCGCCTCCGGCCTGCGCTACGACCTGGCCGTTGAGTCGCCGGAGTATGTGAAGGAACTGGTCACCCACCACGTCGGTGGTTACCTGAAGATCGCCCCGGAACACACCGAGGAAGGTCCGCTCAACCAGATGATGAAACCGGGCATCGGCAGCTATGACAAGTTCAAGCGCATGTTCGAGAAGTACACCAAGGAAGCGGGCAAGGAACAGTACCTGATCCCGTACTTCATCGCCGCCCACCCTGGCACCACCGATGAAGACATGATGAACCTGGCCCTGTGGCTCAAGGGCAACGGCTTCCGCGCCGACCAGGTGCAGGCGTTCTACCCGTCGCCGATGGCCACCGCCACCGCGATGTACCACTCGGGCAAGAACCCGCTGCGCAAGGTCACCTACAAGAGCGACGCGGTGACCATCGTCAAGAGCGAAGAACAGCGCCGTCTGCACAAGGCGTTCCTGCGCTACCACGACCCGAAAGGCTGGCCGATGCTGCGCGAAGCACTGACCCGCATGGGCCGCGCCGACCTGATCGGGCCGGGCAAGGATCAACTGATCCCGTTGCACCAACCGGCCACCGACAGCTACCAGAGCGCGCGTCGCAAAAACTCGACGCCGGCCGGCAGCCACAAGGTCGCCAAGGAAACCACCACCAGGATCCTCACCCAGCACACCGGCCTGCCGCCCCGTGGCAGCGACGGCAGCAACCCGTGGGACAAGCGCGAGCAAGCCAAGGCCGCGGCCATGGCGCGCAACAAGCAGGCCGCCAAGGAACGCGCGGATGCGGCCAAGGGCAAGGGCGGCAAGCCAGCCCGCAAGCCGGTGGTACCGCGTTGATCGTTGCCTGAATATGCCAAACGCCAGCCTCGTGCTGGCGTTTTGCTTTCTAGCCGGTGGGGAGTCTGTTTGTTAAGGTGGCGGCCATTAAATCGCTATCGGGAGCAAGCCGAATCGTCGCATCGGCCCTCCCACATTTTGAATGTATTCACACTTCAAATGTGGGAGGGGGCTTGCCCCCGATGGCGTCAGTCCAGTCCCCAACTTTTCAAGGAAGAACACCCCCATGAGCAACCCCCTGCTCAACATCGGCATGGACTCCAATCGCTCGCAGTTCATGGCGCGCCAGCGCATCGAGAGTGAAGTCGACCTGCCTCGGCTGTTTGCCATCATCGACGCCGACCCCGGCATCGTCGGCGCGGGCGTGGTGTATATCGATGCTGACTTCAACGTCGTGACCCTGCGCGAGTTCAAGCCGATCTGCAGCATTCGACCCAAGCGCATCATTGTGCGCGAGGCGCAGAAATACATCGCCCCGGCGCAGTTCGCCGACCAAGTGTTGAACAACCCGCGCGAGTCGCGACTGGTGAGTGAAGCCTTCAACACCACGTTGTCCTGCGGCGGCGCGGTCATTGGCTGGCTGGTGGTGTTGAGCGGCACCATCGCTATCCCGTTCACCGCTGGGGCCAGCACGGTCGTGACAGCCATCGGCTATACCGCCGCCTCGGCCAGCACCGTGTCGTGCCTGGTTGGTGGGTTCCGCACGCGCAACGAAATCGTCAACCCGTCGATGAATGATTACCTGGATAACGAAGAGTGGTACCAGACGGCGACCAAAGTCCTCGACGGTGCCGCCTTGGTCGGCGTGGGCGCCTCGGCGCTGACGACAGTCAAGCTGGTCAACGTCACTCGTGCGGCCACGGGTAAAAGCCTGCGTCAGGTGCTCAAAGGCCTGAACGGGCAGGAGCGGGAGAAACTCACCAAAGAGCTGCTGAAAGTGGCCGACCCGCAAATGTCGAACAAGATGCGCAAGCTGCTGCAACTGAGCGGCGAGTTGCCCAAACGCTTTACGCCGACCCAGCTCAAGCACGCCACCTATGTCCAATTGGGCGATGCCTTCAGTGCGGGGCTGAGCGTCTGGGGCTTGAAGCGTTCGGATAACTACAAACAGGCCAAGACCTTCGCGATTGGCTTGTACGAAGAGGCCGAGTGATGGGTGGTGTTCCTTCGCTTAAACCGTTTTTGCTGGAGCATTTTCCCGCATTCATCGGCGTGATTCTCGCTGGTTGCCTCGGCGGTTCGGCGGCGATTTCCCTGGCGGCCAGCACCTATTTTTCCGACGTGCCCATGGCAACCAATGCCACTGTGTCCTGGTTCGTGGTGATAGCCGCCGCACTGTTCGTGGCCAACAGCAACTTCCTGGTGGTGCGCGGCCGAGCCTGGGGCGTGTGGGCGATGGTGGCGTTTTTTGCGGTGTGCCTGTTGGTCGTGCTGCCGACACTGCTCTACCGGCCGCACTGGTTTATCTACAGTGAAAGCCTGTTCTGGCCATTGCTGGGGTTGTTGCTGATCAACAGCAAGGGCTATCGGTCGATGGTCAAGAAGTTGGTTGAAGTGCGGCGGTTGCGGGAGGCGGCCAAGGCGGGGCTGTAGCCTCGGCACGTGGTTTCAGATTTTGACGTTCTGGCGAATGTTCCAGCCGTATTTGACGGCGCCGCCGTCCTTGCCGCCGTCGGATTTCTGCGGCTGGTAGCTGACTTCGACCGTGGCGAAGTTCAGGGCTATCACCTCAGTCAGCACATCGCTGCTGGTCACCGCGTCGGTTTGGTAGGACGTGACCATCACTTCCTTCAGCGTGATCACCAGATACTCCACGGCATTGCTGCCACCGGCCTTGCGCACCACCAACCGTGCCTCCGGGTAATGCTTGCCGGTGGAGCAGGCCATCATCAGGTTGGGTGAAGACTTGTCCATGACCTTGGAGACAGACAGGTTTTCAATATTGACCTTGCCGGCACCGCCGCCGCTGCCGGTATGCATCGAACCGGTCTGGGACATGCCCCAGCCCCATCGGCTGATCTCGATTTCGTCGCGATGGGCCTGGTCTTTGGACTCGCCCTTGATGTCCCCCAGCTTCAAAAACATATCAGTTGCCATTGTCACTCCCTGTTTTGGTGTGCGCCGGTAGTGGCGCGGGGCGTACTTTTTCTTATTCGGGATATGGCTTACAAGGTGCGGCATCACGATCAGGAAGTGCCTGTCCGGATAAAGCGAAGCTTCTGACATTTTTCGGGGATAGGCAGTCTTTACCCTCTGCGCTCTTGTGAACCTCAGGAGTAAAGGGATGACTTCCAGCGTATTCAGAGACAGTTTCCTCAGTCCCAATTACATGACGCGGCAGCGGCTGGAAAGCAGTATTGATCTGCGCAAGTTATTTGCGGCGATTGATGCTGATCCGGCCATCGTCGGTGCCGGCGTGGTGTACATCGACGCGCAGCTACGGATGGTTGTGCTGCGTGAATTTCAGCCGATTTGCAGTATCGCGCCGAAGAATGTGATTTTGCGCGAGGCGCCCAGCTATGTCGGGCGGGTGGAGTTCGCTCGGCAACTGGCGAATGAGCCGCGAGAGTCGCAGGTGGCGTTTGAGGCGGTGAATACAGCTTTGGCGTGTACTTCTGCGGTGATCAGTTGGATCGTGGTACTGAGTGGATCGGCGCTCAGTCCGTTCAGCTTTGGGGTTACTGGGGTGGTAGCTGCGATAAGCTTTACATCAGCAACAGCCAGTTCAATTCAGTGCTTAGTTGGCGGCCAGAGGACTCGCAACGAAATTATTGACCCGGCTCTTAACGATGCTCTGGATAGCGAGCCATGGTATCAGGCTGTGACGATTGGTTTGGACGCCGTTTCGCTACTGGGCGCTAGTGTCTCGGCACTGGCAACTATACGACTGGTTAATGCGACAAGAAAATCTACCGGAAAAACTTTGCCGCAGGTGTTGAAAGGACTGAGTCGTCAAGAGCGAGCAAAGTTGACCCAGGAGTTGTTGAGTATTCGGCACCCGGAAATGACCCGGAAAATGATCAGGTTGAAGCAACTCGCTGGAAAAATGCCAAAGCGTTTTACGCCCGCAGAAGTAAAACAGGGCACTGTTTTGCAGATTCAAGACGCTATAGGTGCTGCCTTAGGGGTTGCTAGCAGTTCGATGTCTGGGAATATTCGCACTGTCGCGGTCGGAATTTATGAGGAGATGACCGAGTGATATTGCTGCTGCCCCTTCGCCCTTTTCTCAAGCGTTATTTACCCGTGTTTCTCGGGGGGATTTTTTCAAGCATTTTTGCTGGATCTTCCGTAGTGGTGGTAGTGCAAAATTACTATCTCAAAGCCATTTCTTTAGCTATTTCGGCACAAGTAGCGTGGTGGGCATGTGTCGTTCTGGCATGCGCCTTGAGTCTTAGCAACATTATGATTGTCCGTGGGCGACGAGACTGGGTGTGGGTCATGGTTGTCTATTTTGGAGCCTGCCTGGTTACCGCTCTTCCGGCCATTCGTTATTCCCCTCATCTGTTCATCTATGCCGAAAGTCTGTTTTGGCCATTGCTTGGTCTGCTGATTCTCAACAGCAAGCGTCATCGTGAGATGCGTGGGAAGCTTGTTGAACTTCGTTTTAGGCGAAAACGGATACAGAAAATTGCTGACAGGCTACAAAAAAGGTGATTTTGCTTTGATTAATTGGGAGCGTTGCCTCATTCCCGACAACTTACTGTTCGGGAACACCCGGATCGTCGCGGTTGGGCTGTATGAGGATATATCAGAGTGAGACTTCTCGGACGGAAACCTCTCATACCGGTGCGCCCTTTTCTTTTGCGCTACTTTCCCGTGTTTATCGGCGTAATTTTAGCGGGCATCTTCGGCAGTTCTTCTGTTGTTGTGCTGGTGGAAAACTATTATTTTCCATCGTTATCGAACGCGGCTGCTAAAAGTGCCGGCGTGCTCTTGGTCTGGTTTATCACCCACTGCAATTTCATGATCGCCTACGGGCGACCGAAGTGGGTCTGGGGCATGTATGGCCTTTTCATCGCCTGCCTGTTGGTCGCTGTGCCAGGTTTTCATTTTTCACCGAACCCATTCATTTACGCGGAATGCTTCTTTTGGCCGGTACTCGGCCTGCTGCTGCTTCGCAGCAAACGCCACTGGGAACTGCGTGCCAAATGCATAGAACTTCGCCATATGCGCGGGAAGGTAAGGGTGGCCATTGAAAAGCGGCGCAAACACGAGCGCGCAATAATCAGAATAAAGAAATCGAGGTAATTCCCCACCCCGCCCCCAAAACCGATACCGCCCCACCCACTCCCCGCCACATATATGTGCAGCTCTTGCACCATTGCACCAACGTTGGCGCCGTTTTGGTGCTGTACTGCACCGGGTCTTACGATAAAGCGCAATGACTGCCGCTCTGGCATAAGTCTTGCGCGCGTTGTGTCCATGCCCTGGCTTGCAGGAGGCCGCCGTGTCGATTCATGTCGCGTTGCACCACGTTACGCATTACCGCTACGACCGCGCTGTCGAACTCGGCCCACAGATCGTGCGTTTGCGCCCGGCGGCCCATAGCCGCACGCGGATTTTGTCCTACGCACTGAAAGTGCTGCCCGAGCAGCATTTCATCAATTGGCAGCAGGATCCTCAGGGTAATTACCTGGCGCGCCTGGTGTTCCCGGAAAAGACTGACGAACTGCGTATCGAAGTCGACCTGGTCGCCGAGATGGCGGTGTTCAACCCGTTCGATTTTTTCCTTGAACCCTACGCGGAAAAAATCCCGTTTTGCTACGCCGCCGACGAGCAGCGCGAGCTGGCGCCGTACCTGGAAACCTTGCCGCTGACGCCGAGGTTCGCCGCTTACCTGGCGGCTATCGACCGCACGCCGCTGCCGGCCGTGGATTTCCTGGTGGGCCTCAACCAACGCCTGGCCGCCGATATCGGTTACCTGATCCGCATGGAACCCGGCGTGCAGACCCCGGAGTTCACTCTGGAAAATGCCTCCGGCTCGTGCCGCGATTCGGCTTGGCTGCTGGTGCAATTGCTGCGCAACCTGGGGCTGGCGGCGCGGTTTGTGTCCGGCTATCTGATCCAGCTCACCGCCGACGTCAAAGCCCTCGATGGCCCGTCCGGTACCGAGGTGGACTTCACCGACCTGCACGCCTGGTGTGAAGTGTATTTGCCCGGCGCCGGCTGGATCGGCCTGGATGCCACCTCCGGGTTGTTCGCCGGTGAAGGCCATATTCCGTTGGCCTGTAGTCCCGATCCATCGTCTGCCGCGCCGATCAGTGGCCTGGTGGAGCCGTGCGAGTGCGAATTCACCCACGAGATGTCGGTAGAGCGCATCTGGGAAGCGCCACGGGTAACCAAGCCCTACACCGAAGAACAGTGGCTGGCGATCCAGGCCCTGGGGCGGCAGATCGATGGCGACCTGCTGGCGGACGACGTGCGCCTGACCATGGGCGGCGAACCGACCTTCGTCTCCATCGACGACCCCGACGGCGCCGAGTGGAACACCGCTGCCCTGGGGCCGGACAAGCGTCGCCTGTCGGCCGAGCTGTTCCAGCGCATGCGCAAGCACTACGCGCCCAAGGGCCTGGTGCATTTCGGCCAGGGCAAGTGGTACCCCGGCGAGCAACTGCCGCGCTGGTCGCTCAACTGTTACTGGCGCCGCGATGGCGAGCCGATTTGGCACAACAGCGCGCTGATCGCCGATGAGCAACAGGACTACGGCGCCGACGGCGTGCTGGCCGGGCGTTTCCTGGGCAGTGTTGCCGAGCGCCTGAAGCTGCCGGCGCGCTTTGTGTTTCCGGCCTTTGAAGACAACTTCTACTACCTGTGGCGCGAAGGCGCGCTGCCGCAAAACGTCACCGCCCTCGACCCGCGCCTGAGCGATGAACTGGAACGCGAGCGTCTGCGCAAAGTGTTCAGCCAGGGCCTGGATAAGGTCATCGGCCAAGTGCTGCCGCTGGCGCGCACCGCTGCCAATGACCGCTGGCAGAGTGGGCGCTGGTACCTGCGCGACAATCACTGCCGACTGGTGCCGGGGGATTCGCCGCTGGGTTATCGCCTGCCGCTGGCCTCGCAGCCTTGGGTGACGGCGGCAGAGTACCCGTTTGTCCACCCGACCGACCCCAACCAGGACTTGCCCGAGCTGCCGAGCACGGCGCAATTGCAACACCATGGCGAAGCGGCGCCGAGCGCTGAGCGCCTGCCGAAGATCGACGAGTCCGCCGACTGGCTGACCCGCACCGCACTGTGCGCCGAAGCGCGCGAAGGCCGCCTGTATCTGTTCATGCCACCGCTGGAGCGCGTCGAGGACTACCTGGAGCTGGTGGCCGCCATCGAAGCCACCGCCGAAGAGCTGCACTGCCCGGTGCTGCTGGAGGGCTACGAGCCGCCGGCGGATTACCGTCTGAGCAACTTCCGGGTCACGCCCGACCCGGGTGTGATCGAGGTCAACGTGCAGCCGTCCGCCACCTGGGACGAGCTGGTAGAACGCACCGAATTCCTCTACGAAGAGGCGCGACAAACCCGCCTGACCACCGAGAAGTTCATGATCGACGGGCGCCACACCGGTACCGGCGGCGGTAACCACTTCGTGCTGGGCGGCGCGACACCCAAGGACTCACCGTTCCTGCGGCGTCCCGATCTGCTGCGCAGTTTGATCAGCTACTGGCACAACCATCCGTCGTTGTCCTACCTGTTTTCCGGCTTGTTCATCGGCCCGACGTCCCAGGCGCCCCGGGTCGATGAAGCGCGTAACGATGCGCTGTATGAGCTGGAAATCGCCTTCGCGCAAATGCCCGCGCCAGGCGAAGAGTGCCCGCCGTGGTTGGTCGACCGCCTGCTGCGCAATCTGCTGATCGACGTGACGGGCAACACCCACCGCGCCGAATTCTGTATCGATAAGCTCTACTCGCCCGATGGCGCCACCGGGCGCCTGGGCCTGCTGGAGTTGCGCGCCTTTGAAATGCCGCCCCATGCGCGCATGAGCCTGACCCAGCAACTGCTGCTGCGCGCGCTGGTAGCGCGCTTCTGGCGCGAACCCTATGCGCCACCAAAGCTGGCGCGCTGGGGCACTGAGCTGCATGACCGTTTCCTGTTGCCGCACTTCATCGAGCAGGATTTTGCCGACGTGATCGTCGAACTCAACGCCGCCGGCTACCCGTTGCGCGCCGAATGGTTTGCCGCGCACCTGGAATTCCGCTTTCCCAAAGTCGGCGACTACGCCGTCAGCGGTATCGAGCTGGAACTGCGCCAGGCCCTGGAACCCTGGCATGTGCTGGGCGAGGAGGGCGCGGTGGGCGGCACGGTGCGTTATGTGGATTCGTCCCTGGAGCGCCTGCAGGTGAAATTGAGCGGGCTGCCACCGCAACGCTATTTGCTCACCTGCAACGGCATCCCGGTGCCGCTGCAAGCGACCGGGCGCATCGGCGAGTTCGTCGCCGGCGTGCGGTATCGCGCCTGGCAACCGGCCAACTGCCTGCAGCCGACCATCGCGGTCCACGCGCCGTTGGTGTTCGACCTGCTGGACACCTGGATGCAGCGCTCCCTGGGCGGTTGCCAGTATCATGTAGCGCATCCGGGCGGGCGTAACTACGACAGCCTGCCGGTGAATGCCAATGAAGCCGAGAGCCGGCGCATGGCGCGGTTCTTCCGCCTGGGTCATACCCCGGGCAAGCAGCCGGTTCCGACCGTAGTGGTGAACGATGAATTACCGATGACCCTGGATCTGCGACGTTTCCCCAATAAAAATGACTGAATGCAAGCCAAAATGTGGGAGGGAGCTTGCTCCCGATTACGGTAAATCAGCCGATACATGAGTTGACTGACCCACCGCAATCGGGAGCAAGCCCCCTCCCACAAAGGATTTGCAGTGTTTGTTAGGTTAATCTGAGCCCCCTTGCCCCTGCCGAGCGTTCCATGTCCGACTTGCTCGACCGTTACCCGCTGACCGCGGGCACTTATCACGAACTGCTGGACGACAGTGGCGCGGTGCGTGCCCATTGGCGGCGCCTGCTCGACCATCTGCAACGCAGCACCCCCGCGCAACTGGCCCAGCGCCAGGCGTTGCTGACCCGGCAGATCCAGGAAAACGGCGTGACCTACAACGTCTACGCCGACCCCAAGGGCGCTGATCGCCCGTGGGAACTGGACCTGCTGCCCCATGTGCTGGCGGCCGATGAATGGCAGCACCTGTCGGCCGGCATCGCCCAGCGTGCGCGGCTGCTCAACGCGGTACTGGCGGACCTCTACGGCCCGCAACGCTTGATCAAGGAAGGCCTGCTGCCGGCCGAACTGGTGTTCGGGCATAACAATTTTCTGTGGCCGTGCCAGGGCATCCAGCCGCCCGACGGTACGTTCCTGCACCTGTACGCCGTCGATCTGGCGCGCACCCCGGATGGCCGCTGGTGGGTTACTGCCGACCGCACCCAGGCCCCTTCGGGCGCCGGTTATGCGCTGGAAAACCGCACCATTGTGTCCCGCGCCTTTCCGGATCTGTACCGCGACCTGCAGGTGCAGCACCTCACCGGTTTCTTTCGCACCCTGCAGGAAACCCTGGCGCGCCAGGCGCCCAGCGATAGTCAGCCGCCGTTGATCGTGCTTCTCACGCCTGGGCGTTTCAACGAAAGCTATTTCGAACACCTGTACCTCGCCCGTCAGCTCGGCTACCCGCTGGTGGAAGGCGGCGACCTCACGGTGCGCGACAGCACGGTGTTCCTGAAAACCCTCAGTGGCCTGCGTCGGGTACACGCGATCATGCGCCGCCTCGACGACGACTTCTGCGACCCCCTCGAACTGCGCACCGACTCGGCCCTCGGCGTGCCCGGCCTGCTCGACGCCGCGCGCCAAGGCAACGTGCTGGTGGCCAATGCCCTGGGTAGCGGTGTACTGGAATCCCCCGGCCTGTTGGGCTTTCTGCCGAAGATCAACGAATTTTTGTTTGGCGAAGAACTGCTCCTGCCGTCCATTGCGACGTGGTGGTGCGGCGAAGCGCCGGTGCTTGCCGAAGCCCTGGAGAAACTGCCCGAGCTGCTGATCAAGCCGGCATTTCCGTCACAGAGCTTCAACCCGGTCTTCGGCCGTGACTTGAACGACGCACAACGCGAGGCCCTGGCCGAGCGCATGCGCGCGCGGCCTTACGCGTATGTCGCCCAGGAGCTGGCGCAGCTGTCCCAGGCGCCGGTGTGGCACACCGTCGAAGACCACCTGCAACACCGCGCCATCGGCATGCGCGTCTACGCCGTGGCCAGCGCCGACGGTTACCGGGTATTGCCCGGCGGCCTGACCCGCGTGGCTGCCGAGGCCGATGCCGAGGTGGTGTCGATGCAACGCGGCGGCGCGAGCAAGGACACCTGGGTGCTCGGCGAACGCGCCGCCGGCGGCGAGCAGTGGCGCGCGCAGCGGCCGATCGGCGCCCATGACCTGGTGCGCCGCGACCCTTATCTGCCGTCGCGGGTGGTGGAAAACCTGTTTTGGTTTGGCCGTTATTGTGAACGCTGCGATAACAGCGCGCGCTGGCTGCGCATCGTGTTGGCGCGCTATGTCGACGGCGACGATCCGCTGGCGTTGCAAGCGGCGGTCGAACTGGGCGAAAACCTGCGCCTGTTGCCGGAGGAGGGCGAGTTGCCCGAACGCCTGCTCGCGGCCTTGCTTGGCGACGACTGGCCGTCGAGCCTGCGCGCCAACCTGCAGCGCTTGCAGTGGGCGGCGTCCCAGGTGCGCGGCAAGTTGTCCCGAGAGAACTGGCAGGCCCTGGTGGAGCTGCAACGCGAAGCCCTGGAGCTGGAAAGCGAAAGCCCCGACTTTGGCGAGTTGCTGGACTTCCTCAACCGCCTGGTGATGTCCCTGGCGGCGCTGTCCGGGTTTGCCCTGGACGACATGACCCGCGACGAAGGCTGGCGCTTTCTGATGATGGGCCGGCGCATCGAGCGCCTGCAGTTTCTCAGCAGCAGCCTCGCGGCGTTCCTGCGCGGCGTGGCGGTGTTCGATCAGGCCGGGCTGGAATGGTTGCTGGAACTGGGCAACAGCAGCATCACCTACCGCTCGCGCTACCTGGCGGTGCCGCAACTGATTCCGGTGCTCGACCTGTTGCTGCTGGATGAGCAGAACCCCCACGCCGTGTTGTTCCAGTTGAAGCTGGTGAGCCGCACCTTGCGTCGTCTCAACGATGATTTCGCGGTGCCCCGGGAAACCGGCCTGGCGCCGTTGGTCGAGCGCCTCGCGCGGTTCGACCTGGGTTGCCTGGAGAACCCGCTGTTTGGCGAGGCCAGCGTGCGTGCCGCGCTGGACGGCCTGGCCGACCTGCTGCAAGCGGTCGCCGATGAGAGTGGGCAAGTGTCGGATCGCCTGGCCTTGCGCCATTTTGCCCATGTGGATGATGTCAGCCAACAAACGGTGTCGGTGTGATGAGTGCGCGCTATCAGATTTTTCACGATACCCATTACCACTACGACAGCCCGGTGTCCCTGGCCCAGCAGTTGGCGCATCTGTGGCCACGGCCATGTGCCTGGCAGCGCTGTACCTCGCAGCAACTGGATATCAGCCCGTTGCCGTCCTCGCGCCGCGATGAGCTGGACGTGTTCGGCAACCCGATCACCCGCCTGGCGTTCGAGCGGCCCCATGATGAGTTGTTGGTGAATGCCGGGCTGACCGTGGAAGTGCTGGCGCGGCCGCTGCTGGATTTCCAACAGTCGCCGGCCTGGGACCAGACTCGCGACAGCCTGACCTACAGCAGCCAACCGCTGTCACCGGCGTTGATCGAAGCCTGTCGCTTTCGCTTCGAATCGCCCTACGTGCATCTGAAGAAAACCTTCGTCGAGTTCTCCGAAAGCTGTTTCCCGCCCGGGCGTCCGCTGTTGCTGGGCGCTCAGGCCCTGATGGAAAAAATCTTCGGCGAATTCACCTTCGATGCCGAAGCCACCCAGGTCGCCACGCCGCTGGTGGAGGTGCTGGAGCGCCGTCGCGGGGTGTGCCAGGACTTCGCTCACCTGATGCTCGCCTGCCTGCGCTCACGGGGCCTGGCGGCGCGCTATATCAGCGGCTACCTGCTGACCCAGCCGCCGCCCGGCCAGCCACGGCTGATTGGCGCCGATGCGTCCCATGCGTGGATTTCGGTGTACTGCCCGATGTCGGGCTGGGTGGATTTTGATCCGACCAACAATGTGCAGCCGGCACTGGAACACATCACCCTGGCCTGGGGCCGGGATTTCTCCGATGTTTCGCCGTTGCGTGGGGTGATTCTGGGGGGAGGCAGCCATGACCCGGAAGTGCGGGTGACGGTGATGCCGCTCTTGTAGGAGCGAGCTTGCTCGCGAAAAAACCGAGGGCGCCGCGTTGAACCAGGCACCCCGCGTTATCGTTAACGCACTTCGCGAGCACGCTCGCTCCTACAGTGATGCTTACTCGGCCGGGTCTTTCGGTGTCTCGGTGTCGTCGGTTGCCACTTCGCCTTCCGCATCCGGGTTCAGTGCGCCGGTCTCTTCGTCTGCAGCGGCTTTCTTGCGTTGCAGCTTTTCCTCTTTCTTCTGTTCCTTGGCCAAGTCTCTTTGACGTTTGGCGAAGGAGTAATTAGGTTTGGCCATGGGCGATCCTCTAGGGTCGAAGGTGAGGGTGGGCGGCGCGCAGCTGCCTTGGGTCGCTATGGTAGCAGCTTAGCGGCGCGCTTGGCCTTCACTTACCGCAGGCGTATGCGGCCAACAGACCGCTGAACAGATGATTGAGGTGCATGGTCCGGACTCCAGTGGGTGATGGACCGATCATAGGCGGGGCGTGGCACTTTGGCTGGTTGATTGTATCGATAAGTCTGATAGCCTAAAGTTGTATACAATTTGTTGATTCAGGTCATAAGACTTTCTGCCCGCCTCGGGCACCCTTGTCGCACTATGCGTTGTTTAAACCCTGCCTTGGAGAATCACATGTTTGCCAAACTCGTTGCTGTTTCCCTGCTGACTCTGGCAAGTGGCCAGTTGCTTGCTGCAGAGTGCAAGGTCACCGTCGACTCTACCGACCAGATGTCCTACAACACCAAGGAAATCGTGATCGACAAGAGCTGCAAGACGTTCACCGTCGAGTTGACTCACTCCGGCAGCTTGCCGAAAAACGTCATGGGCCATAACTGGGTGCTGACCAGCGCAGCCGACATGCAACCGGTCGCGACCGATGGCATGGCTGCCGGCCTCGACAAGAACTACCTGAAAGACGGCGACGAGCGCATCATCGCCCACACCAAAGTCATTGGCGCTGGCGAGAAAGACGCGGTGACCTTTGATGTGTCCAAGCTGAAAGCGGGCACTGACTATGCGTTCTTCTGCTCGTTCCCAGGCCACATCTCGATGATGAAAGGCACTGTGGTCGTCAAGTAAGACCGCGTTATCGTTCATCGGGGGCAAGCCCCCTCCCACATTCGACCGCATTCTCATATGGGAACTCGGTCAACTGTGGGAGGGGGCTTGCCCCCGATGGCTACCTCACAATCAACACAACACTATCTGGTTCACCTCACGGCGCAAACGGCATGACCCGCTTGTGCTCGGTCTTGCGATACGTCTCGCAAATGATCCTGAACGCTTCTTCCCGCACCGGCTCGCCGTGCAGGAACGCATCGATTTCGGCATAGGTCACGCCATGTGACGCCTCGTCCGGCTTGCCCGGCGAGAGGTCTTCCAGGTCGGCGGTCGGGATTTTCTCCACCAGCGACTCCGGTGCACCGAAGTGCCGCGCAATCGATCGCACCTGGTTCTTCACCAGCCCGCTCAACGGTGCCAGATCGCAGGCGCCATCACCGAACTTGGTGAAAAAGCCCATCACCGCTTCCGCCGCATGGTCGGTGCCGATCACCAGGCCGCTGGCCGCGCCGGCGATGGTGTACTGCGCGACCATCCGCATGCGCGCCTTGGTGTTGCCCAGCACGAAATCGCGGGACACCGCCGCCTTGCCTTCAAATGCCGCCACTTCATTGGCCAGGGATTTCACCGCTGGGCCGATGTTTACGGTGTGGCGCTCATCCGGCTCGATAAAGTCCACCGCGGCCTGGGCGTCGATTTCATCGAACTGGGTTTCGTAGGGCAGGCGCACCGCGATAAAACGATAGGCCTCGTCGCCGGTGCTGGAGCGCAGCTCCTGCATGGCGCGTTGGGCGAGCAGGCCTGCGGTCAGGGAGTCGACGCCACCGCTGATGCCCAACACCAATGTCTTGAGCCCTGAATTGCGCAGGCAGTCCTGGATAAAGGTCACGCGCCGGGCGATTTCGGCCTCAAGGGCGGCCTGGTCTTTGAACGGCGCTTGAACCTTGAGCTGCTGCGCAATCTCACGCTGTACGGCTTGCATGATTCACTCCTTGCTGGAAAGGGCAGGTACTTTGAAAACGTGTCGCAAATAGGCGACGAAATTCGGGTCCGTGCAGTGGGTCTTGCCCGCTTCATCGGAGATCTTCGCGACGGGCTGGCCATTGCAGGCCGTCATTTTAAGCACAATGCTCATCGGTTCCACACCTGGAATATCGCAGGTCAGGTTGGTGCCGATGCCAAAGCTCACATTGATCCGACCACGCAGCGCCCGGAATATCTCCAGGGCCTTGGGCAGCGACAGGCTGTCGGAGAACACCAGGGTCTTGCTCATCGGCTCGATGCCCAGCTTGTGATAGTGGGCGATGGCTTTTTCCGCCCACAGCACCGGGTCACCGGAGTCGTGGCGCAGGCCGTCGAACAGCTTGGCGAAGTACAAGTCGAAGTCGCTGAGGAAGGCGTCGGTGGTGATGCAATCGGTCAGGGCGATACCCAGCAGGCCGCGGTATTCGCGGACCCAGCAGTCGAGGGCGGCGATCTGGCTGTCGATCAGGCGCGGGCCGAGTTGCTGGTGGGCCATGATCCATTCATGGGCCATGGTGCCCAGCGGTTTCATATCGAACTCGCGAGCCAGGTGGACGTTGCTGGTGCCGACAAACCGGCCGGGGAAGTCGTGCTTGAGCACGCTCACCACTTCTTCCTGCACGCGGTAGGAGAAGCGTCGGCGAGTGCCGAAGTCCGCCACCTGCAGCTCGGCGAGCTCGTCGCTGCTGGCGTTTGCGATCAGCCAGTCGAACTTGCGGTACAACTGCTCGCGGGCCTGTTCGAGGACCACGGTCTGGTAGCGGTAGCGGTTGCGCACTTCGCTGATGATGGCGAGCATCGGCACTTCAAACAGGATCACATGCAGCCACGGCCCGCGCAGGCGGATAAACAGCTCGCCGTTTTCGATGCCGGTGTGGACATAGCGCAGGTTGAAGCGGAACAAGCCGAGAAAGCGCAAAAAATCCGGCTTCATGAAGCTGATGCGCTCCAGAAAGCTCAGTTGGTCCGCGCTCAGGCTCAACTCGGCGAGGCGCTCGAACTGGTAACGGATCTCCGCCAGGTATGGGCGCAGGTCTTCACTGTTGCGGCAACGAAACTCCCATTCAACTTCCACATTGGGGTAGTTGTGCAGCACCGCCTGCATCATGGTCAGCTTGTAGAAGTCGGTGTCGAGCAGGTTCTGCACGATGCGATCGGCAAACACACTCTCGCTCATAACGGGAATCTCCAGACAGGACGGCGATGGGCGCCGGCCTTTACGCACAAGAAAGGAAGGGGGCTAGTGGCGCATAGACCTGTGGGGTTTTGCCAGTGATTTTTTCAGTGAGGCCACTGGCCCTATCGGGGGCAAGTCGAATCGTCGCACCGCCCCTCCCACAGGTTGGAATGCATTTCAAATGTGGGAGGGAGCTTGCTCCCGATAGCGGTATTCCAGGCACTAAATAACCTGCTCCATCATCCACTTCACAAACTCCCGCACCTTGGGCACCTCCGCCGAATGCTCGGGGTACGCCAGGTAATACGCATCCTGGCTCGGCATTGCATGCTGCCAAGGGATCACCAGCTTGCCATCGGCCAGTTCCTCCTCCACCAGGAAGCGCGGTAGCAACGCCACGCCACAGCCCACCTGCGCCGCCCGAATGCACATATAGAACGTGTCGAAACGCGGCCCGTGATAGCTGTGCTCGGTGTGAAACCCCTGGTCGGCGAACCAGTCATGCCAGCCCTGGGGGCGCGAGGCGTTTTGCAGCAGGACCAGGTTGCTCAGTTGCGTGGGGTCGGTGAACGGCTGCGCGGGCAGGCTTTCCGGGGCGCACACCGGGATCAGTTCTTCACTGAACAGTTTCAGGCTCTCTGTGCCGGGGCGTGAGCCTTGGCCGAAGTAGAACGCCATGTCGGCCTTGCCTTGCAGCAGCTCGTCCGGTTCCTGTTCGTTGCACAGGTCCAGGTGGATTTGCGGATGACGCAAGCGCCAGCCCTTGAGGCGCGGCACCAGCCAGCGTGCGCCGAAGGTGTAGGGCGTAGACACGCGTAATACTTCGGTCTCGCCACCGTAGGAGCGCAGGTAATGGGTGGACATCTCCACCTGGGTGAGGATTTTGCGCACTTCCACCAAATACAAATCGCCCGCCGGGGTCATCTGCAAGCGTCGGCGTACCCGGCGAAACAGCAGGTGCTGCAGCAGTTCTTCCAGTTGCGCCACCTGTTTGCTCACCGCGCTTTGCGTGAGGTTCAGCTCCTCGGCGGCGCGGGTGAAGCTCAGGTGGCGGGTGGCGGCTTCGAAACACTGCAGGGCAGTGATCGAGGGCAAATGTCTTTTGTTCAGCACGGCATGCCTCTTTTTATGCTTTGCATGAATAAACGGAATGATATCTCGCCTAATCGTCGTTTGTTGGCAAGTCTTGGGCCAGCTACAAATAAGCCCTGGATCGCCGTGTGGGCCGCGGCGCAATTTTTTCTGTATAGATTGAAGGAGTGACCCATGGTTGCTGCATTGCTTGATCGTCTCGGGGTAAACCCGGCGCTGTACCAAGCGGGGAAACAACCCGTGCATTCGCCGATCGATGGCAGCCGTATCGGCAGTGTGAACTGGGAAGGCGCCGCCGAGGTGGAGCAACAGGTCAGTCGCGCCGAGCATGCATTCGAGGCCTGGCGCAAGGTGCCGGCACCGCGTCGCGGCGAGTTGGTGCGCCAGTTCGGCGACGTGTTGCGCGAATACAAGGCCGACCTGGGCGAGTTGGTCTCCTGGGAAGCTGGCAAGATCACTCAGGAAGGCCTGGGTGAAGTGCAGGAAATGATCGACATTTGCGACTTTGCCGTCGGCCTGTCGCGCCAGTTGTATGGCTTGACCATCGCCTCCGAGCGCCCGGGCCACCACATGCGTGAAACCTGGCACCCGCTGGGCGTGGTCGGTGTGATCAGCGCGTTCAACTTCCCGGTGGCCGTGTGGGCGTGGAACACCACCCTGGCCCTGGTGTGCGGCAACGCCGTGATCTGGAAGCCGTCGGAAAAGACCCCGCTCACCGCCCTGGCCTGCCAGGCGCTGTTCGAGCGCGTGCTGAAAAAATTCAACGATGCGCCGCAATACCTGAGCCAGGTGATCATCGGTGGCCGCGATGCCGGTGCCGCGTTGGTGGATGACCCGCGTGTCGCGCTGATCAGCGCCACCGGCAGTACGCGCATGGGCCGTGAAGTGGCGCCGAAAGTCGCCGCGCGCTTTGCCCGCAGCATCCTCGAGCTGGGCGGCAACAACGCGATGATCCTCGGCCCAAGCGCCGACCTGGACATGGCGGTGCGCGCCATCCTGTTCAGCGCCGTCGGCACCGCCGGGCAGCGTTGCACCACGCTGCGCCGGCTGATCGCCCATGAGTCGGTCAAGGAAGAAATCGTCAAGCGCCTCAAGGCCGCCTATTCCAAGGTACGCATCGGCCACCCGCTGGAAGGCAACCTGATCGGCCCGCTGATCGACAAGCACGGCTTCGACGCGATGCAGGATGCGCTGGAGCAGGCCCTGAGCGAAGGCGGCAAGGTGTTCGGCGGCAAGCGTCAGCTGGAAGACAAATTCCCGAATGCCTACTACGTGTCGCCGGCGATTGTGGAAATGCCGGAGCAAAGCGACGTGGTCTGCACTGAGACCTTCGCACCGATCCTGTACGTGGTCGGCTACAGCGACTTCGCCGAAGCCCTGCGCCTGAACAACGCCGTGCCGCAAGGCCTGTCGTCATGCATCTTCACCACCGATGTGCGCGAAGCCGAGCAGTTCATGTCGGCGGTCGGCAGCGACTGCGGCATTGCCAACGTCAACATCGGCCCGAGCGGCGCGGAAATCGGCGGCGCGTTTGGCGGTGAGAAAGAGACGGGCGGCGGGCGTGAGTCGGGCTCGGATGCGTGGCGCGGGTACATGCGTCGCCAGACCAATACCGTGAACTACTCGCTGGAACTGCCGCTGGCCCAGGGCATTACCTTCGACTGATTACCTTAAGTCGAAGTGCAGTCAAAATGTGGGAGGGGGCTTGCCCCCGATGGCGGTGTGTCAGTCAACAGATGTCCAACTGATCCACTGCCATCGGGAGCAAGCCCCCTCCCACAGTTGAGCTATATGCAGTTCGGAATAGATGTTTGTTAGGTCTCATCGGAGTCTGGCAATGGCACTACGCGAAACATGTTTGTGGGAACAACTCACCCCTGGCCGGCCGGATCGCGCTGCGCTCAAGGGCGAAGTGAAGGTGGATGTGTGCGTGATCGGCGCCGGGATTACCGGTTTGTCGGCGGCCATTCACTTGCTGGAACAAGGCAAGACTGTCGCCGTGCTGGAAGCCCATCGCACCGGCCATGGCGGCTCGGGGCGCAATGTCGGGCTGGTCAACGCCGGCTTGTGGATTCCGCCGGACGAGATCGAAGCCGGTTTCGGCGAGGCGGTGGGCAGCCAGCTCAACCGCATGCTGGGCGCGGCGCCGTCGCTGGTGTTCAGCCTGGTCGACAAATACAACATCGATTGCCAATTGCGCCGCGAGGGCACTTTGCACATGGCGCACAACGCCCGGGGCGAGGCGGATTTGCGCAGTCGTGAAGAACAATGGAAGCGCCGCGGCGCGCCGGTCGAACTGCTCACCGGTTCAGCCTGCGAACAAGCCACCGGCACTCAAAAGATCTCTGCCGCACTGCTGGATAGACGTGCCGGCACCTTGAACCCGATGGCCTACACCAGCGGCCTGGCCAATGCGGCCGTGGGGTTGGGCGGGCAGCTTTTCGATCATTCCCCGGTTGCGCGCCTGGAACGCCAAGGTGCGGAGTGGTCGGTGCAGACCGCGAACGGTGCGGTGCAGGCTGCACAAGTGGTGATCGCCTCGAATGCCTACACCGAAGGCGAATGGACCGAACTGCGGCGCAATTTCTTCCCAGGCTATTACTACCAGGTCGCCTCCGCGCCGCTGACCGACGACGCGGCCCAGCGAATCCTTCCCGGTGGCCAGGGTTCGTGGGACACGCGCCAGGTGCTCAGCAGCATCCGCCGCGACGCCGATGGCCGCCTGTTGCTCGGCAGTCTGGGCAACGGCAACCAGAAACCGACGTGGTTTCTCAAGGCGTGGGCCGATCGGGTGCAGCAGCACTACTTCCCGTACCTCAAATCGGTGCAGTGGGAATGCACCTGGACCGGCTGCATCGCGTTCACCCCGGACCACTTGATGCGCTTGTTCGAACCCGCGCCCGGCCTGGTGGCCGTGACCGGCTACAACGGCCGCGGCGTGACCACCGGCAGCGTGGTCGGCAAGGCCTTTGCCGACTACTTGTGTCACCAGAATCCCCAGGCCCTGCCGATTCCGTTCGCGCCGATGCAACCGCTGGCCGGGGTGGGCCTGCGCAGTTGCCTGTATGAAGCCGGATTCTCGCTGTATCACGCCGGCCAATGCTTGCGGATCGTGATCTGATCAGCGAAATAGCCTTCAGAAGCCGGCACGTTCTTCGCCGACGACTAATCTGTATTGGTGCAAGTTGTAGCAATCACGCACTGTAAATGTGCAGTTCCGTTACGTGCATTGTTACAGCTGTAGGAAGTGTCGTTTGACGGTCTGGTTGCAGGTGCGACCCATGAAGGTTGTACTTTTTTGATCCATGGGTTGCACCTATTGAAGTTAGAGGGTTGCACGTCCCGACGAACGGAGCCGAAACACCTGCAATAACAATGACACCGTGTCTTTTTGAAGAATAAAAACGTAATGGCACGCGGCTTGCTCTGGGCTTTCAGTGAAAGTTTTGGTTGAAGGTTTGCAGTGAATACTTAGTGCCAATAAACAAAAACCTCGGAGCACCACTCATGTCCCAGACGTTTTACAAGAAAGGTTTTCTGGCCCTCGCCGTTGCAGCGGCGCTGGGTGTTTCTACGTTTGTTCAAGCTGATGTGAAGATTGGCGTAGCGGGGCCGATGACGGGCGCCAACGCCGCTTTCGGTGAGCAGTACATGAAGGGCGCCCAGGCGGCAGCCGATGTCATCAACAAGGCTGGCGGCATCAACGGTGAGCAGATCAAGCTGGTCGCCGGTGACGATGCCTGTGAACCCAAGCAGGCCGTGGCCGTGGCCAACCGCCTGGCCGACCAGGACAAAGTGATCGGCGTGGTCGGGCACTTCTGCTCGTCCAACACCATCCCGGCGTCCGAGGTCTACGACGAAGCCGGCATCATCGCCATCACCCCAGGCTCGACCAACCCGCAGGTCACCGAACGCGGCCTGGGCGCCATGTTCCGTATGTGCGGGCGTGACGACCAGCAAGGCATCGTGGCCGGCGACTACATCGTCGACGTGCTCAAGGGCAAGAAAGTCGCGGTCATCAACGACAAGGACACCTACGGCAAAGGCCTGGCCGACGCCACCGCTGCCCAGTTGACCAAGCGCGGCGTGAAACCGGTGCTGGAAGAAGGCCTGACCCGGGGCGAGAAAGATTTCAGCGCCCTGGTCACCAAAATCCGCTCCCTGGGCGCCGATGTCGTGTACTTCGGCGGCCTGCACCCGGAAGCCGGTCCGCTGGTTCGCCAGATTCGTGAAGCAGGCCTCAAGGACGTGAAATTCATGTCCGACGACGGCATCGTGACCGACGAACTGGTCGCGACCGCTGGCGGTGCGCAGTACGTGGACGGCGTGTACATGACCTTCGGCGCTGACCCGCGCCTGCTGCCGGACAGCAAGGCAGTGGTTGAAGAGTTCCGTAAAAACGGCACCGAGCCAGAAGGCTACACCCTGTATGCCTACGCGTCGGTCCAGGCCCTGGCTGCTGGCTTCAACGGTGCCAAGTCCAACAAGGGTGAAGACGCCGCCAAGTGGCTCAAGGCTCACCCGGTAAAAACCGTGATGGGTGAAAAAGCCTGGGATGCCAAGGGCGACCTGAAAGTCTCCGACTACGTGGTTTACCAGTGGGACAAAGACGGCAAATACCACCAGCTGGAAAAGCAGAAGTAAGGCTGAGTACCACAGACCTAATGTGGGAGGGGGCTTGCCCCCGATGACGGTGTACAGCCACCCGATGTATAGCTGACCCTCCGCAATCGGGGGCAAGCCCCCTCCCACAGGGGGACTGGGTTGTTATTGAGATCTGTCTTTTCCTCCAGAAGCGCCGCACACCTACCGGTGTGCAGGTGCTCACCGCGTGAGATTGCGTTATGGATGGTATTTTCCTGCAGCAACTGGTCAACGGCCTGACCCTCGGGTCGGTCTATGGCCTGATCGCCATCGGCTACACAATGGTCTATGGCATCATTGGCATGATCAACTTCGCCCATGGCGAGGTTTATATGATTTCCGCTTACCTCGCGGCGATCAGTCTGGCACTGCTGGCTTATTTCGGCATCGAATCCTTCCCGCTGCTCATTCTCGGCACCCTGATCTTCACCGTGGTGGTCACCGGCGTTTACGGTTGGGTCATCGAACGGGTCGCCTACAAACCGCTGCGCAACTCCACCCGACTGGCACCGCTGATCAGCGCCATCGGTATCTCCCTGATCCTGCAGAACTACGCACAGATCGCCCAGGGCGCCAAGCAACAAGGCATTCCGACCCTGCTGGCCGGCGCCTGGCGCGTCGATATCGGCAGCGGTTTCGTCCAGTTGACGTACACCAAGGTCTTCATCCTGGTCGCTGCCTTCGCCGGCATGGCCTTGCTGACCTACATCATCAAGTACACCAAGCTCGGCCGCATGTGCCGCGCTACCCAGCAAGACCGCAAGATGGCCTCGATCCTCGGCATCAACACCGACCGCGTGATTTCCTACGTGTTTGTCATCGGTGCCGCCATGGCGGCCCTGGCCGGCGTGTTGATCACCCTCAACTACGGCACGTTCGACTTCTACGCCGGCTTCATCATCGGCATCAAGGCCTTCACCGCGGCGGTACTCGGCGGCATCGGTTCCCTGCCTGGGGCGATGCTGGGCGGGATCATCCTCGGTATTTCGGAGTCGCTGTTCTCGGGGTTGATCAACTCTGACTACAAAGACGTGTTCAGTTTCTCCCTGTTGGTGGTGATTCTGATTTTCCGTCCCCAGGGCCTGCTTGGTCGCCCACTCGTGGCTAAGGTATAAACATGTCTGCTGCCAAATCGATTGATATCAAAAAAAGTGTGGTCGATACGATCCTCGCCGGGCTGATTGCGTTGATCGTGTTCGGTCCGATCGTCGGCGTGGTGCTCGACGGCTACAGCTTCAACCTGCAACCTGCGCGCGTGGCGATCCTGGTCGCCATCGTGATGGCAGGCCGCTTTGCCCTCAGCCTGTTCCTGCAAACGCCCAAGGGCGTGAAGATTCTGCAGGGCTTCGAGAGCAGCGGTTCGGGCGTCCATGTGCTGGCGCCGGACTACAAGTCGCGGCTGCGCTGGATCATCCCGGCGCTGATCGTGATCGCCATCGTGTTCCCGATCTTCGCCAACAAGTACCTGCTCACCGTGGTGATCCTCGGGCTGATCTACGTACTGCTCGGCCTGGGCCTGAACATCGTGGTCGGCCTGGCCGGCTTGCTCGACCTGGGTTACGTGGCGTTCTACGCCATCGGTGCCTACGGCCTCGCGCTGGGGTATCAATACCTCGGCCTGGGTTTCTGGACGGTGCTGCCGCTGGCGGCCATCGCGGCGGCGCTGGCGGGGTGCATACTCGGCTTCCCGGTGTTGCGCATGCACGGCGACTACCTGGCGATCGTGACCCTGGGGTTTGGTGAAATCATCCGCCTGGTGCTGAACAACTGGCTGTCGTTCACCGGCGGGCCAAACGGCATGCCGGTGCCTTCGCCGACCTTCCTCGGCCTGGAATTCGGGCGCAAAGCGAAGGACGGCGGGATTCCGTTCCATGAGTTCTTCGGCCTCGATTACAACCCCAACATCAAGTTCATGTTCATCTACATCGTGCTGTTCCTGGTGGTGCTGGCCGTGCTGTACATCAAGCATCGCCTGACCCGCATGCCGGTCGGCCGCGCCTGGGAAGCCTTGCGCGAAGATGAAATCGCCTGTCGCTCCATGGGCCTGAACCACGTGCTGGTCAAGCTCTCGGCGTTCACCATCGGCGCCTCCACGGCCGGTCTGGCCGGGGTGTTCTTCGCCAGTTACCAAGGCTTCGTCAACCCGTCGTCGTTCACCTTCTTCGAGTCGGCGCTGATCCTGGCCATCGTGGTGTTGGGCGGCATGGGCTCGACGGTGGGCGTGGTGATCGCGGCGTTCGTGTTGACCGTCGCGCCGGAACTGCTGCGCAGCTTCTCTGAGTACCGCGTGCTGCTGTTTGGCGTGTTGATGGTGGTGATGATGATCTGGCGGCCACGCGGCCTGATCCGGATCAGCCGTACCGGTGTGACCCCACGTAAAGGAGTGGCGCCATGAGCAAGGAAGTCATCCTGTCCGTGGAACATCTGATGATGCACTTCGGTGGCATCAAGGCCTTGAGCGACGTGAGCCTCAAGGTCGAACGCAACTCGATCTTCGCCCTGATCGGCCCCAACGGCGCCGGCAAGACCACGGTGTTCAACTGCCTTACCGGCTTCTACAAAGCCAGTGGCGGCAAGATCGAACTCAACGTGCGCGGCAAGCAGACCAACGTGATCCAACTGCTCGGCGAGCGCTTCGAGGCCATCGACTTCGTGTCGCCGAAAAGCTTCTTCAGCCGCGTGTACTACAAGATGTTCGGCGGCACCCACCTGGTGAACCGCGCCGGCCTGGCGCGGACCTTCCAGAACATTCGCCTGTTCAAGGAAATGTCGGTGCTGGAAAACCTGCTGGTCGCCCAGCACATGTGGGTCAACCGCAACCTGCTCGCGGGCATCCTCAACACCAAGGGCTACCGCAAGGCTGAAAGCGACGCCCTCGACCACGCCTTCTACTGGCTGGAAGTGGTCGACCTGGTGGACTGCGCCAACCGCCTGGCCGGCGAGCTTTCCTACGGCCAGCAGCGCCGCCTGGAAATCGCCCGCGCCATGTGTACCCGGCCGCAGATCATCTGTCTCGACGAACCGGCAGCGGGCCTCAACCCCCAGGAAACCGAAGCCCTCAGCGCGATGATTCGCCTGCTGCGCGACGAACACGACCTCACAGTGGTGCTGATCGAACACGACATGGGCATGGTGATGAGTATTTCCGACCACATCGTGGTGCTGGACCACGGCAACGTGATCGCCGAGGGCGGGCCGGACGCGATCCGCAACGATCCGAAAGTGATCGCGGCCTACCTGGGCGCGGATGAAGAGGAGCTTGTATGAACGGGCCTATCCTCGAAATGAAGGACCTGGACGTGTTCTACGGCCCGATCCAGGCGCTGAAGAAAGTCTCGCTGCACATCAACGAAGGCGAAACGGTCAGCCTGATCGGCTCCAACGGCGCGGGTAAATCCACGCTGCTGATGTCGATCTTCGGCCAGCCACGGGCGGAGTCGGGGCAGATCCTCTACAACGGCGTCGACATCACCCACAAGTCGTCCCACTACATCGCGTCCAACGGCATTGCGCAGTCGCCGGAAGGGCGGCGGGTGTTCCCCGACATGACCGTCGAGGAAAACCTGCTGATGGGCACCATCCCCATCGGCGACAAGTTCGCCCAGGAAGATATGCAGCGCATGTTCGAGCTGTTCCCACGGCTCAAAGAGCGGCGTAACCAACGGGCGATGACCATGTCCGGTGGCGAGCAGCAAATGCTCGCCATCGCCCGCGCACTGATGAGCCGGCCCAAGTTGTTGTTGCTCGACGAACCGAGCCTGGGCCTGGCGCCGATTGTGGTGAAGCAGATCTTTTCCACCCTGCGCGAACTGGCGGCCACCGGGATGACCATCTTCCTGGTGGAGCAGAACGCCAACCATGCGCTGCGTCTGTCAGACCGGGCGTATGTGATGGTCAACGGCGAGATTCGCCTGACAGGCACCGGCAAGGAACTGCTGGTGAACGAGGAAGTGCGCAACGCCTACCTCGGTGGCCACTGACGCATAAACCTTGTGGGAGGGGGCTTGCCCCGGTACAGACCGGAGACATCCTTTACGTTTGAAACCGGAG
>NZ_JALJRR010000049.1:0-16566 GCF_024519615.1 Pseudomonas sp. Pse79 | reverse complement strand
CTCCGGTTTCAAACGTAAAGGATGTCTCCGGTCTGTACCGGGGCAAGCCCCCTCCCACATTTTGGTTCTGTGCTTGGTTTGGGCTCGGGTTAAATGCCGATGTTGCCCAGGGTGATCACGATATTGCGCAGCGTCCCGGCAATGCCCGGGTGGTCCAACTCGAAACCTTCTACCGCCCGGTTCACTTCGTCGGCGATGCTGGGCGGCTGGGTGGCCGGTTCCAGTTCAAGTTGTACTTCAAACTTGGCCAGCAAGGCTTCCAGCGCTTCACGTTTTTCGGCTGGCAGCGGTGGTTCCTGGTCCAGTTGCTCGCGCAGGATGTTGACCTGTTCTTGCAGTTTTTCGCGGGCAGGCATGGTGTTGTTCCTTTTATCGATAGGCACTGGCATAGACCACGGCACGCCGAGAAAGGTCTACGAGAGGAGCTGTAGATTAATCTACCGGCGCCGTCTGTGCATGATCTCAATCAGGGCTTTTCGCCTTTGAGCTGGCGCAGGCTGATGTCTGCCAGGCAGGTGCCGAGCTCGCCGAGGTGATCGATCACCGAATGCACCCCCAGCCCATACAGCGCCACGGTGGCCTTGCCGCGTTTGTATTCGCGTTGTTGGTCGGTCAGTGCCTGCCATTGCTCGGGCGCCAGGCCGCACAGCGAACCGCAGGACGCCAGGCCGATAGTCCACAGCCCGGCATTCAGGCCCGATTGCAGCAGGCGCGGCTCGCCGCTGACCAGCACGCAGCCTTCCAGGCGTTCGATGTTCAATTCCATCAAGGCTTGCCAGCATGCATGAGGGGCGGGCCAGCGGATGGAAGAGGACGATGCGGCCTTGAGCCAATCGGGCAGCGCAGCGGCCAGCGGGGTCGTCACCGAGGGCGGCAGTTCATCCAGCCAGGCGCAGGGCACGCCTTGTTCCTTGAGGCTGCGCAGGACCTTCAGCGCACCTGGCGTGGCTTCGGCGTGCGGGGAGGGTGAATCGGTGCGCGCCTGGGAACCGAAATCGACCAGGCAGCCACTCAGGCCAAACAACACGGCGGTCAAGGTGGGGGCAGTGGCGACGGCAATCTCGGCGTGAGGCATTTCGACATCCCTGAAATAGCTACGACGCTATCGGAGTGGCGTGACAAGTCCGTGACAGTTTGTAGGAATTTTGTACATTCTCCGTATGTCGTTTCCTGGCAGCTGCCTAAAAGGACACTTCCGTCATATACTGGCGCCTTATTCAGGGCATAGCGCCCATGACAGACTATTCAAGGAGCAAAAGCTATGCGCTGGAGCCACTACTTCGCTCAGTTTTCGGTGTGTGCCGTTATCCTGATGGCCCCTTTCGCCGCACAGGCCGCGTCGGAAGATGATCCATGGGAAAGCATCAACCGCCCGATCTTCACCTTCAACGACACCGTTGATACCTACGCCCTCAAACCATTGGCCCAAGGCTATCAGTTTGTGACCCCGCAATTCGTGCAGGACGGCGTGCACAACTTCTTCCGCAATATCGGCGATGTCGGCAACCTGGCCAACAACGTGCTGCAACTCAAGCCACACGCGGCCGGCGTGGATACTGCCCGCCTGTTGATGAACACCACCTTCGGCGTGCTGGGCTTTATCGACGTCGGCACCAAAATGGGGCTGCAACGCAGCGATGAAGACTTCGGCCAGACCCTCGGTTACTGGGGCGTCGGCAGCGGTCCTTACGTGATGCTGCCGCTGCTGGGCCCAAGCACCCTGCGCGACGCGCCGTCCAAATACGTGGACAGCTACACCCAACCGTACCGCTACATGAACGACATCGGCTGGCGCAACAGCACCTTCGGCCTGAACATCGTCGACACCCGTGCCAGCCTGCTCGACAGCGAGAAGTTGATCACCGGCGACAAGTACACCTTCATCCGCAACGCCTACCTGCAGAACCGCGAGTTCAAGGTCAAGGACGGCAAGGTTGTCGACGACTTCTAGGTCGAGACCTCTTGAAACGAAAAAAGGCGACCATGTGGTCGCCTTTTTTGTGCGCGGGTATTAGCGCATTTTCAGGATCTTCAGCCCCAGATGCTGGCCGTCGCCCTCGTTCCTCGCCCATACCACCTGGGTGTCCGCTTCCAGGCCCGCGAGGGCCGCGTGCTCCGACTCGATACGCACGGTCAGCAGATCGCCCACCGTGAACTGGCGAGGTGCCTGCACCTGCATGCCGGAGCTGGAGAGGTCCACGCAAACCCCGTCAATTTCTTGCCCGGCATGGATCAAAGAGACATTGGCATCCACTCGCATGCGGATGAAATCGCGCTTTTCAGCGTAGTCGCGCTCGTGTTCGCTCACAGCTTCCATCCTTACTTTGTGTTGTGGTGATGGCTGTTCTTATAACTCCCGGTGATTTGCGATGTAAAGACGTTCGGCGACCATCGGCATGAGCTTGAAACCCCTGTCGGATGGGAGTACCGTCTGCGCCTTAGAAGGGCACCTCTGCTTTACCTTTGTGCGTGGGCAAAAAGCCTATGCTTTGTAGGACAGAGAGGCTAGAAAGCGAATCCAGTAGCGTGAGCCCGGCCATTGCCGAGCCGCCTACGCCAACCTAATTCTGGCGCCGTTTGCCCACATGCCAAAAACCAGTGCCACGCTGCTGATAATCGATGACGACGAAGTTGTGCGCGCAAGCCTTGCGGCCTATTTGGAAGACAGTGGCTTCAGCGTCCTGCAGGCCAGCAATGGCCAACAGGGTCTCCAGGTATTCGAGCGCGACAAGCCCGACCTCGTGATCTGCGATCTGCGCATGCCCCAGATGGGCGGCCTCGAACTGATTCGCCAGGTGACCGAGCTTGCTCCGCAGACGCCGGTGATTGTCGTGTCCGGTGCCGGGGTGATGAACGATGCTGTCGAGGCCCTGCGCCTGGGCGCCGCCGACTACCTGATCAAGCCCCTTGAAGACCTGGCGGTGCTGGAGCACTCGGTGCGCCGCGCCCTGGATCGCGCACGCCTGCTGGTGGAAAACCAGCGCTACCGCGAAAAGCTCGAAACCGCCAACCGCGAACTTGAAGCCAGCCTGAACCTGCTCCAGGAAGACCAGAACGCCGGTCGCCAGGTGCAGATGAACATGCTGCCGGTCAGCCCGTGGACCATCGATGAGTTCAAGTTTGCGCACCAGATCATCCCGTCGCTGTATCTGTCGGGTGATTTTGTCGACTATTTCCGCGTAGATGAGCGGCGGGTGGCGTTTTATCTGGCCGACGTGTCCGGCCACGGCGCGTCCTCGGCATTTGTCACCGTGTTGTTGAAGTTCATGACCACACGGCTGCTGTTCGAATCCAAGCGCAATGGCACCTTGCCGGAGTTCACCCCCTCCGAGGTGCTGGGCCACATCAACCGAGGCCTGATCAGCTGCAAGCTGGGCAAGCACGTGACGATGGTGGGCGGCGTGATTGATGAAGAAACCGGTCTTTTGACCTACAGCATCGGCGGTCACCTGCCGATGCCGGTTTTATACACTCCTGACAGTGTGCGCTACCTGGAAGGGCGTGGTCTGCCCGTCGGCTTGTTCAATGAAGCCACCTACGAAGACCACATCCTGGAGCTGCCGCCGACCTTCAGCCTGACGCTGATGTCCGATGGCATCCTCGACCTTCTTCCAGAGCCTACACTCAAAGAGAAAGAAGCCGCCTTGCCCCAACGGGTCAAGTCGGCGGGCGGCAGCCTGGATGGCCTGCGGCAGGTTTTTGGATTGGCCACGCTAGGGGAGATGCCGGATGATATCGCCCTATTGGTGTTGAGCAGGAATCTTTGATGAGTACCGGAAGAATCCAATTCGCCGAGCAAGACGGGACGTTTGTCCTGAAGTTTGTCGGTGAAGTGCGCCTGACCTTGTGTTCGGCGCTGGATGCAACGATTGAGCGGATCTTCACAGCGCTGAATTTCTCGGCGATCGTGATCGATCTGACCGAAACCCGCAGCATCGATAGCACCACGCTTGGGCTGTTGGCCAAGTTGTCCATTCTGTCTCGGCAGAAGGTCGGCCTGTTGCCCACTGTCGTCACCACCCACGAAGACATCACCCGTCTGCTGCAATCCATGGGCTTCGATCAAGTGTTCAACATCGTTGACCGCCCGATCCCCTGCCCGGAATGTCTGACCGACCTGCCGTCCCAGGACCAATCCGAGGAAATCGTGCGGATCAAGGTGCTGGAAGCGCACAAAATCCTGATGGGCTTGAACGAGTCCAACCGCGAAGCCTTCCACGACCTCGTCAACGCCCTCGAACGCCACTGACACTCCCCAGGTGTGGGAGGGGGCTTGCTCCCGAATGCCCCAGACCTGTCAGTACATGCCTAACGGATTGACACAAAAAAAGGGCGGAACCCTCACAGGTCCCGCCCTTTTTGCTGCCGCCGCTGTTACAGCTTGGCAGCCAGCAACGCCTCCAGCTTCTCCTGGTCGCGGGCAAACTGACGAATCCCCTCGGCCAGCTTCTCGGTCGCCATCGCATCCTCGTTGGACTCCCAACGGAACTGCGCTTCAGTCAGATGCACCCGCGCTTCACCGGCATGGCCTGGCGACAACTTGCGCTCCAGCTTGCCAGTATCGGCCGCCAGTTTCTCCAGCAGGTCCGGGCTGATGGTCAGGCGATCACAGCCGGCCAGCTCTTCGATCTGGCTCAGGTTGCGGAAACTCGCCCCCATCACCACGGTCTTGTAGCCATTGGCCTTGTAGTAGTTGTAGATGCGCGTCACCGACTGCACGCCCGGATCGTCTGCGCCGGTGTAGTCGTTGCCGTTGGCTTTCTTGTACCAGTCGTAGATACGGCCCACGAACGGCGAAATCAGGAACACGCCCGCTTCGGCACAGGCCACGGCCTGGGCGAAGGAGAACAGCAGCGTCAGGTTGGTCTGGATGCCTTCTTTTTCCAGCTTCTCCGCCGCGCGGATGCCTTCCCAGGTGGACGCGATCTTGATCAGCACGCGATCACGGCCAACCCCGGCTTTTTCGTACAGGTCGATCAGACGGTGCGCGCGCTTGAGTACGGCGTCAGTGTCGAACGACAGGCGCGCATCCACCTCGGTGGAGATACGACCGGGCACCACTTTCAGGATCTCTTGACCCACCGCCACCGCAAAACGGTCGCTGGCCAGGCCGACATCACCGTTGCAGTCCTTCACGCACTCATCCAGCAACTTGGCATAGCCCGGGATCGACGCGGCCTTGAGCAGCAGGGAAGGGTTGGTGGTGGCATCTTGCGGCTTGAGATTGGCGAGGGCCGCAAAATCGCCGGTATCGGCGACGACGGTGGTGAACTGTTTGAGTTGTTCCAGCTTGGAAGTCATGAGCGTGCTCTGTCCTATGGGTCTGATGACATTACCCGAGCGCTGGCAGGCGCTCAAGGGCGCAAATGCGTTCGATCGTTTGCGAGGGCAACAACCTGAAAACAGCCGTTTGAATGACTGGCCTTGCTGGTAAATAGGAGGGCAAAATCGCCCGCAGGTTCAACCCGACAGCCCGATGAACACTGCGATCAACCTGTGGGCGCCGGTTTCAGCGGCCCTCCAACAACTCCGCCGCCTGATCCAGCAACGCCAGCGGGTCACTCGCTTTATGAATATCCACCGACAACAACTGCCGGAACTTGCGCGCCCCAGGGAAACCCGTGCCCAACCCCAGCACATGCCGCGTAATGTGATGCATCGAGCCACCGCTTGCCAAATGCTCCGCGATATAAGGCCGCAACTGCGCCAACGCCTCTGCCCGACTGATCACCGGCCGCGTGCTGCCAAACAACTGCTGATCCACCTCCGCCAGTAAATACGGATTGTGATAAGCCTCCCGGCCCAGCATCACCCCGTCAAACGTCTGCAAATGCTCATGGCACTGCTCCAGCGTCTTGATCCCGCCGTTGAGAATAATCTCCAACTCGGCAAAATCCCGCTTCAACTGCGCCGCCACGTCATAACGCAACGGCGGAATGTCGCGATTCTCCTTCGGCGACAACCCCTCCAGAATCGCAATCCGCGCATGCACGGTAAAACTGGTACACCCCGCGTCCTTCACCTGCCCGACGAAATCGCACAATTGCGCATAACTGTCCCGCCCATTGATCCCGATACGGTGCTTCACCGTCACCGGAATCGACACCGCATCGCGCATCGCCTTCACGCAATCCGCCACCAACGCCGGATGGCCCATCAGACACGCGCCGATCATATTGTTCTGCACCCGATCGCTGGGGCAGCCGACGTTCAGGTTCACTTCATCGTAACCGGCAGCCTCGGCCATACGGGCACAAGCGGCCAAATCGGCGGGAACACTGCCGCCCAGTTGGAGGGAGAGCGGGTGCTCGGCGTCGTTGTGGCGCAGGAAGCGCTCGTGATCGCCGTGGAGGATCGCGCCGGTGGTGACCATCTCGGTGTAGAGCAGGGCATGTTTGGAGAGCAGGCGCAGGAAGAACCGGCAGTGGCGGTCGGTCCAGTCCATCATCGGGGCGACAGAGAAACGGCGGGAGAGTGGAGCAGTTTGTAGGGACATTGGCAATCTGAGTTAACGAGGCGAATGGTGCAGTTTATCAGGGATGTCTCTTAGGTGTCGGGGAGGTGTATTCCGTGCTCTTCACCACTTCGAGGGGGGGGCGTTGCCGTGTGTGGAATATGCCGGGGTCGCGCCCAATTTTACTGGACGGTCTGGCGCGGTCGGTGGGTTCTAGCGTGCATCCGCATTCTGGGCTGATGTTCAGGCGCAACCTTTTAAGCAAGACCTTTATCCCACATTCGGTTGCTTTCGCACTCGGCATGCGAACAGTTCGCCCTGGACTTCCTGTGCCTGGGCAACGGCTATCTGGAAGGGCGGCGCTCGATGCTCGGCCCGGTGCGCGAGCTGGTACCGCCGCTGGCGAAGTACATGCGCTCGGGCAAGGATGGTCGGCAGTTCATGGTGCAGGGCTGGAAGGAAGAACACGAATTTGAGCCGGGCACCGTTTTCCATCTGCGGGAGGCGGATCTGCACCAGGAAGTGTACGGCCTGCCCGAGTGGATCAGCGCCTTGCAGTCGGCGTTGCTGAATGAGTCGGCCACGCTGTTTCGGCGCAAGTACTACGAAAACGGTAGTCATGCCGGCTTCATCCTCTACATGACCGACGCCGCGCAGAACGAAGCGGACGTCGACTCCCTGCGCAAGGCGCTCAAGGATTCAAAGGGGCCAGGCAACTTCCGCAAACTGTTCGTGTACTCGCCGAACGGGAAAAAAGACGGGCTGCAGATCATTCCGGTCAGCGAAGTGACGGCCAAGGACGAGTTCAACTCGATCAAAAACCAGGCCCGCGACGACGTGCTGGCCAGCTTGCGCATCCCGCGGCAGTTGATGGGTATCGTGCCGCAGAACGCGGGTGGGTTTGGGTCGATCAGGGACGCGGCGCAGATTTATGCGGCCAATGAGCTGGAGCCGATTCAGGCGCGTATGGCGCAGGTGAATGATTGGCTTGGTGAAGAAGTTGTTAAATTTAAGCCCTACGAAATCGCAGTATCTAGTTGAATGTAACTGTACAAGGTTGATTAGGTGGAAGAGTCAACCTTGTACACTGATATTGTAGTCGGTCAAAATTCTATTTGGTCGTCTCTCTCTTCGACGCGTTCATCGGGAGCAGATGGGACAGGAAGCTTATGATCTACAACTGAAGCAATATCAGTTTTTTCATAAGCTAAAACAAATCTGAGACCAAGCACATCCATTTTTTTGGACGCATCTCCAATTTTTAACGCCCACCTACGCTCCATAAATGACAGTAGATAAACGCCCCTTCTCAATATTTCTACGGCGGTCCAATTTTCGCAAGATGAGACTTGGATTTCAGAAAGGCAGCCATAGCGGAATCCGACTTGGTTGCTTTCTGAACCCTTTTTCTCTTCAAATGATTTATTGCTTAGTGATGCGTTTTTTGCATGTGAAACAGGGAGTAAGTTTCCAAGAGAATTTTTAAGCATGTTTCTCTCTTTGACAGTATAGCCCTTGTCATTTATTGCGGTTATCCAACTTGAGGATGCCGGTTTCTGAGGGTATATGTGCTCTACGGTTTTGTGGTCTTTGTTAAAGTGCTCTCTGCTTGTATCTTCTGACCATTTCAATAACTGTCTTGTTGTCTTTGATGCTTGGCGTAAATCTTGCTCGTACTCAAACATGAAGTAGCGTAATTGCTTCCAGCTGTAGTAGCCGCTATTTAAGTTTTTTCCAATATTTTTTATTGCATCAGGAAAATCTTTGGATTTTATAAATTTGTCTGAAGGCTCGCTAAGCGTTTTTGTTAATTCACCAACAGAAATTTTCCCTGAAAATACTTTGCCTGCCAGATCAATGATGTTGACGTCAAAATAGTAAGAGCGGAGTTTTAATAAAAAGCCAAATCGTTCGATCGTAGTTAATAGCTCTTCACGCTCTGTACCTTTGTCATAGGTATGAAGCGAGGCGGTGCAGAGCATGAATAAGTCACCATTGCCAAGCCTATTAATTTGACTTAGCCTTACCTTCTCAAAATCACTCCAGTGTCCATCCTCAGGATGAGCAGTCTGATAGTATGTTTTAACAAGTGATTTGATACTTTGAGAGTAGTCGAAAACAGTTTCGATGTTAAGCGGCTTCATTTCAGACTCTTGAATGCCGTCCTCAGGTTCGAGCTCTTCAGCACAATCCTCTGCTCTTTGTTTGGCGGCATTTAGCCTTTTTGGGGTAAAAAATTCATCGAGTAAATAGTCTTTATACTCGTCGCCGTAGGCTATGTATCTGCGATATTGATAGGGTGAATTAAAGTTGTCTTCTAGTTTGTCACCAAAATAGCTTATAAAGTGAGTTCTCAGAAACTCATCATCTAGCGTGGGTTTATTTATTTTTCCCAAATAATGATAAATGGATTTCCAGCTTTCGTTGATCGCCTTTCGCAGATGTATGCTTTCCGATTTCTCTACTTCAAATTTTGTAGAAAGGTAAATCAATCTATTTTTTAATAGTTCTAGATGCGAAAGCGGTTTGCCTCTGTTGTTCATTGTTTCAAAGGTGACGAAAACATCTAAGTCTTTTTCAATGTAGAATATATTGAATTGAAGGTGCTGAGTTAAGGTTGTAAATATGTATTCGAGGTCGTCTTTTGTAATGTTTTTTATTTTTTCTGCGAAAAATTCTTTGGCGGCTTTCAGGTTTTTTGTATAGATGGTTTCTTCGGTGGTAGAGTGGTTTACAGACGTATCACCAAAAACGACTTGTTTCAAAAATTCGTGGCTTGGGTTGTCTTTCTCATAGCCAAATATGTATGAGCGAGATATTCCTTTGCCCTTGGGTTCGCAAATATATTTCTTTCGTATGTCGTTTTTTTCAGTATAGTTTAGTAGTTCGCTGTCATCGATTGAATCAAGTATGCATTGTAGAAGTATTATTGCGGTGGTCAATCGCTGTTGTCCGTCAACTACATACATAGGGCTGTAGTGTTTGGATTCTATAATCCATATGTCATCTTCCCACGTTGCATAGTTCTCAGGGTTGACGGGTTCTAGTGTTAGCACACCAGTGTAATGGCTTTTTCCGTCTGGAAGCTGCTCTATGTCATTCCAGAAATCTTTAAGATGTTTGGCTTCCCAGGAGTATCCGCGTTGATAGTCTGGGATTCTGAAAATTATTTCTGAGAAAATTTTAGATAGCGATTTTAACTCCGATTGCATATTATTCTCCCTTGATTTTTATAAGAGCTTCTCGCCATCTGAATAAGTAAAGTTACCGTTGCGATGACGCAACTGAGCTGACTCTATCAAACTTAGCCTATGACCGCCGCAAAAATCTAGCAGTGAGTGAACACTGACCGGCCTAGCTGGCGGATTTTTTTCTATACTTTGAGTGCTTTGAAAGCGTATACCTGAACGCGCGCAGGGTTTCATTTCGGAACGGTGGGGATGCGGTAAATAACGGCGAATCAACACTCGGGCAAAGCGGAGGTACGCGGAGCGTTGGTGACCCTAAATTAGGAGCCACCAGCACTGGCTTGCTTTTCTAAAGCACTGGCTCGAGCAAACTGGCGTCCTTGTTTCTCACGTTGCCTACGGCGGTGCTAACCCTGAACCACTCAAAGGTCTCGGTCCGCTCGCCCTGATACAACACCATCTGCTCTGCGCGCTCTTTTGACGTTGCCGGGTCCCGCCATTCGCGTGCAAGGTCCGGCGTCAGTACCACGGGCCTTCGGTCGTGAATGTCCACCATGCCACCAACGCTATCGGCAGTGATGATCACAAAACCGTCATGCTCGCCAGGACCTTCATCGGCGTTTAGTAGTTGGCCGATAGCTGCGCACAGGATCGGCTCACCATCCCGCCTGCGGATCAAATATGGCTGTTTCTTCGGACCTTCGTCATCCACCCATTCAAACCAGTTGTCGATGGGCGTGATTGCCCGGTGCGGCCAGATTGCCCTGAAGAACGGTCCGTGGGCGACCTTCTCGACGCGAGCATTGATAGGCGCGGCGCGGTCCTTCGCCCAATGTGGCCTCCATCCCCACCGAACCGCATCAGCGTGCAGCAGCTCGCCCCGCAAGTGCAGTAACGCCACTTGGGTCGTCGGGGCCACGTTATATCTCTCAATTGGCTGATCACCCACGGAGTTGGCCAGGGCGTTAGGCATGCTCAGTGCCGCAACAAAGTCGTGGATTCCCCGGTACTGCGACAGTCTTCCGCACATGGCCAAGCCCTCCTTCCGTTTCATCTTAGACAATCGTGGTAGGTCGAGGTCTCATTTCACTGACGATTCGCTTCAGGCCTTCGGCTTCACGCTGACTTACCCGGAGTGACGTGGTTAGGCTGTCGATCTGCTTTCGCATCTCAGCCGCTTCGCTGCCCCTCTGACGGAGGTATCCAGCGAACTCTGTGTTTTTGGTGTGAGCATCGAGCAGCATTTGGCTGATGCCGAAAACATCTTCCCGCGCTTTGCGTAATTGCACGTTCAGCTCCTGGATCTCGTTCTCCAGTAGGCGACAGTGCTGTCGGTACATTTGCAGCGGAGTGGGGAGGCCAAGCCACCCGAAGGTGTCTTCATCATTGTTCATGGGTGCGAATCAAGTGCTGTATACGCATACAGTAAATCAGGTTTGACCAGGACGCGATGTGAGGCGACGAGCTGCAGGCGGGAGAGGAAGGGGGGCCGGAAAAGTCGGCTGTGATAGATGAATGTTCGCGCTTCAGTTGCATTAAAAAAACCAGTAAAAACATAGCATTTGCACGGGGCACGGCAAACATAAAGGGCTGTCCGACCCAATAGATACGGGGCTTTCTGACCAGCGTTAGGTACTCAGCCGCCCACCGACGAAGCAACACCCAGGCCTACCGCATCAGGTCGGGGGTTTGACGTGCTACATCGGGGCAGAGGCGTGCTTCATCACCCGGCGCGCGCCGTCGTCCCCCCACCTCGCCTGCGGGCTAAATGGGTCGTTTTTTCTGCGCACCTGCGTACCAATCTCGACGGCGTAGGCTGGGGGCTTGCTTGGCGTTTTAGAGGGGGCAGAACACCTGCGTAACCCTGCGAAGGTGGATGTTTTTGGCAACGCTCATAAGCACGCACACACAGCTGAATTCAGTAGGGGCCTCGGGAAAAAGGTTAGTTTTTTTTGAGGGGGGTGTTGTAACTTGGAAGGCCCGTGTTTGTTGGGCTTGAGACCTAACTTTGGTGGGTTAGGTTGGGTTAGGTCAAAGGTAAGTAATTCATAAGCTGTTGTTTTTAAAAGAATTAATATATTTAATATTTAACAATAATAAAGGTTAGGAAATAACCAGACCTAACCAAAAAGCTAACCTTGCCAACCATTCGAAAAGCCATAACAAACAAGGCTTTCAAGGCGCTCTGAAAAAAACTAACCAACCTAACCTCTTTCCCGTGGGTCAACATGAAAACGCGAAAGGTGCCTAGGGCGGACTGCTTTTGAAGCTGTGTGCGGCATTGCGCAGTACTCACGACCTTTGCGTTCACGCGCCCACACTCTCGCTCAAACAGCGTCAGATATTTACGTTTACATGGGATGTTGGGATCGGGGCGACAGGCACTGGCGATCAGTACCATGGCGCAACCGTGCGGATATGGTTTTTGTCGGCCAGACCAGGGCTAACTCAGGAGGGGGCTGATAGCGACAAGTCTCTCGTCCTTAGCGATCATGCTCAGCCATTATCAATGGGTAATGGTAGATCAGGCTCCCGGGGGCTGGTTTCCGCCAAGCGCAAAAAAGCCCGCCGGAGCGGGCCTTGATGTGGGGGGCCATTGAGCATAGGGCGCGTTATTCGCATTCAGCCGAAGGCAGACTTTTTAGTGACCTGAAGGCCTCGTCCTAGTCACTCTCCTCCCGCGCATCCTCTTGATGCGCCTACGTTCAATAGAAAATTCAACACGCCCGCAGTGGCATTGAGCCATACTCACGATGTCACTCAAAGACTCAGCCAACGCACTGCTTGGCACCAGTGCAATTTCTCAATGGATGCTTTTGTTATCAATCAACGGACTAAAGGTTAACTTATGCAATCTCTAGCAGCCTATTTACTTGAACGAACTGTAAACTCTGAAGATGAAAAAATATCATTACTAGTAGAAACTAGAAAACACTTAAACAATTGGCTTAAAGAAAAAGGCGTTGCAGACCCTGCTGGCAATTCGGGAGAATTCATATCCGTAAGCTCATCTGAAACCGGCAACTATAAGCGCGAGACTGCTGTAAGCAACGATGAAATACTGGAGCAAGTAAAGCTTGAAGAGTCACCTAGAAACAATCAAGTATTCTTTACAAACGTAGCGTTCGCCACATCCAAAACAAAATTTTTTGTATACATCACACTTTCAGCTACTACCAAAACCAGCATCATCTCCCCAATTTCTATTGATGCTAGATGCCCATCAATTCTGCGTGACATCTTAAGAAGCAGTAATCAATGGAAGGTAGGCAGTTATCTAGTACCCCATGGTGACCGCGTACAAATAAAAGGCGATGAAAAAGGCCTCGAACTAGCGCACTATTTAAAGTCAAGCACGCGAATTTTTCCAGTGGTGGTGGTTTCCGAATATGAAGGAGACCAAATTTGGAAAGGTCTTGGCCGAAAGATTGCCCATGACCTTGCTGGCCTTGCACAAATTTACGAAGTGGATGATAAAGCCTCTTGGGCTATTACAGATGTAATTGAAAAGCAAAACTCTTGTTATAGCGGTGCCATAAGGCTTTATTGGCCGAACAATGGATCAAGCTCAGTTGATCAGTTCCATGGAACCGTATGGACGCCATACAAATTACTATCTAATGATAAGGATGGGGAAGCAGAAGCTAGATTTCGCAAACAAATCCGCCGACGTGTCATGAGTGTATCTGCACTTACTATTCTACCACCAAAAGAAATTCATGAAATTCAGAGCAATAGTGCTCGTAAGCGGCTAACCGATTTAGAAGGTAAAGCATCGTCCTCTGATGAATTAGTAGAGTTGGCACAATCATATCTCGATGATGCCGATACCCTCAGAGCTGAAAACACAGAGCTTCAAGAAAAACTAGCTTTAGCGATAACCCGCGCAGAGAATGCGGAAGCGATCGCTGAGAATATTTCAAAACCACTGCAAGAGTTTGACACCGACACCCCCATAGAAAACGATGATGATGAACAAGACCGTTCTCTGCCCGAGCCAGGAGAGATTAGATACTACAAAAAAGTGCGTAACACTCCTTCTCATGATCTTCTAACGCACGTCGCTGACTGTAAGCATTCGAGTTGGCAAGCCGCTCACAAAGCTGAAAAAGCGAAGAAAGGACTGGAAAAACTTGAAGGTGTCAGCAATTGGGATGTGATGCACCATTGCGGAACGTGTAAGGGGGGCGGAATGTGGAGAGTTAAATGGTGATAACCGTCACCTAAATTTACTAGCCATTATATAAGGATCGAAGACTTGCTCAATTGCGAGTCTTTGACGCACGTAACCGTGGTTGCAAATCGATCCGCTCTTTCAGGCGCTCCGAATGCCTGTTTCTCAAAATAGACGCACGTGGGCCAATTTGACGCCAGCTCTCTGCTATTGCCCCACACACTCAGTTACAGCCTCTACTTTACGCACCAGAATAGAACGCCAGTCCCATGGTGGTCCCATGGGGCTATTTTTTGGACGCCAAAAAACCACAAACCCCCGACTTTCTCTAGTAAAATCATGGGTTTGTGTTTTCAGAATGTGGCGGTGAAGGAGAGATTCGAACGCCCGATACGTGTGAAGGCTCTATCTGCCTTGTAGGTAAATTTATTTAATGGAAATCCGGCTTCCTCAGCCTGGTTAAGCCTTGTTTGATGTGACCTGCATTATCACCCAGCGTGTGGAGAGAGCCACGGACGTTCCCCCCGGTCGTCAATTCGCCACGCTCCTCTGTCCATAACACCAGCTCCATTATTGCCGCCTCTAATGCCAGCTGGTTCTCATACATCCTTTCCAGCACGTCCGCCAGTGAGTACTCGCTCGCCATCAATGTCGTCCTGGTTCGTAAAGCTTGAAGCATAGAAGCGCATATGCGCGAAGCTGATAGGTGGGAAGAACTGACGTGCTTGGCGGGGGCAGTGGTACGAAAGTGGTACTAGTATTTTTATGGTGCGCTACAAGGCACGTATTAAAAGGTCTGTAGAATTAGTAGGTTCAATCCATCATGGGGGCGACGGAGAAGCGGCGGGAGAAGAGGGTGGTTTGTAGGGGCATGGGGGATCTGAGTTTGCGGGGCGAATGGGGCGTAGTTTATCAGGGATGGATCTTGGGTGTGCTGGAGGTGTGTTCCGCGGCATTCACCACTTCGAACGGGGACGTTGCCGTGTGTGGAATACGCCGAGGATCTGCAGACGATCACCGCGTATGCGATAGGGGATCAGATAAGACCAATTGGGTACTGCCCATTCGCGCGTGTTTGTGACTCGACCTTCACGGCCCATAGAGGGAAACTGCGCCAGTTTGTCGACGCTGGCGAAAATGGCATCGGAGAAGTCGTCAGCTGCTTTGGGGTTTTCGAGAGCTATATAGTTTGCTTCGTCTTCCAGATTTTTGAGTGCTTTTTCAAGCCACTCAACCCGCATTCCGGCTCCAGCGCCTGGCGCGCATGGCTGCTACCTGGTCATCGGTGGCAAATTTGCCCTGGTCGGCTTCTTTCACCGCCAGCTCAATTTGAGCGGTTAGCGTTTTTTCGTGCTCGATGTAGTCGCGGAGGACGTCCATCGCCAGGTAGGTCGCAGTCTGGCCGTTGGTTTTGGCCAGGTCGGCGAGAGAGTTGGACAGATCTTCCGGCAGGTTTAGGGATATCCCGGTCATGACAGCCTCGAAGGTGGAAGGTTATGGAGCATCTTACACCGTGGAACGCTGGGTTGAATCAGCAGGTCGTCGTGAGGTGTGGCTGGGCTTTTACTCTGCCAGCTCGAAGCCGGGTGCCGGGTATCGTAGTCTGACTTCGATATCGGCAAAATAATTAGCAGGTGATGAGGCGGCTTTTTGCTGTCTGGTGATTAGCTTTTTTTCAGCGATGTTATAAATAAATCTGTCCCCTTTTCGCCAGTGGTTATCAAGAAGGGTGAACGGATTACTGTTTATCTGGGCAACCAATCTATCTGGATCTACAGCAACCAACAGTTGGCCATCTGGGCCGCGCTCATCCGTCCAGACCACTGCGCGCACGATTTCGCCGAATTTACCCGCCTGGTGTCGCTGCTCAGCCTCTTCTGCCCATTTGAGGGCGGCGGGCGTCTCTTGCATAAAATCAGACATGGAGTCCCTACCTTCCTATGTAGCGTGCCAAAAGAACAAGATAGTCGCTACCGCCCCCAATTCTAGAGACTTTTCCACCAGCGGCTCAGGTGAACCAGTTTCTCGGGTTTAAGCGATGCCATCGTTTGTGTTCTTGTCGGGGGGCAGTGGCGAATCCAGAGAGCCATTTTTCATAGTCTTCATCCTTTGGGATCCATCCTTCTTGGCGCGGGTTTTCAAAGTTGAGGGTGGATATGCGCGGCGGATCGCCTCTCAATCGAGATCTATAGCGTTTGCTGAGCGCTTCGCCGTGGTCGCGCAAGTCATCGCACAACTTGATGCAGAAGAAAATTACGTCGTCCGTATAGAGAGAAATTGCTTTTACGGTCCCTTCATATTCTTGATTCGTGTGTCTACCGTCGTAGCGCAAGCCCAGATACATATGCTCAAAGGTAGCTCCCTCTGGAAACTTCTTGTCCTTGAACGCCCTAATAAGCTCGTTTCTGCGAGATATGGCGCCGTTCAAGTGTGTCACTGCATTGGCTAGTGCGGTTACAGCAGGAATTGCTCGACCCACAATAAGCAGACGACTCAACACTATTTCCTGAAGAGGTACCACAGGAGGGGATATTTCCTGGAAAAACAATAGATTAGGACTCAATTCCAGAGGTGTTTCGGCTTCAATCTCACCACTGAGAATTTTTTCTTTGTGCGTCTGAACACGTCTTTGATCCTCATCATAGGAATCCTTCAAGTCTGGACTTGCCCCTACAAAACCGGACACCAACTCCCTGTTAAATTGATGCTGCCGCCAAGCGCCTGAACTCCCTCGGCGAGCGATAGTTCAA
>NZ_JALJRR010000048.1:0-19299 GCF_024519615.1 Pseudomonas sp. Pse79 | reverse complement strand
AACCGTTGACCTCTTGCATGCCATGCAAGCGCTCTCCCAGCTGAGCTATAGCCCCTCATCGGTGAGGACGGGGCGAATCTTAATGGCGCTTTGGGAACGTGTCAAATTTATTTTCAACAATTTCCAAAATTTTTTGCCGGGATAACAATCACTTACCAACCAAACCCCGAAAAACCGGGGTTTGGCCGCCACAAGCGCTGACTCAGGCGATCGCGCCCAGCAGCTTCTCCCACTCTTTGTTTTCTTTCTTCGACACACCACCAAGCAAATCAAGGGCTTGGCGCAGACGGAAACGCGTAAGGTCCGGGCCGAGAATTTCCATCGCATCGAGTACCGACACCGAACTGGCCTGCCCGGTGATCGCGGCAAACATCAGCGGCATGGCATCGCGCAATTTCAGCTCGAGGGATTCGACCACGGCCTGGATCGTCGCGGTGATGGCGTCCTTCTCCCACTGGCGCAGGCTTTCGAGCTTCCACAGGATCAGTTGCATCAACTGGCGCACCTGATCGGCGGAGAGTTTCTTCGACTCAAACAGTTTGACGTCCGGGTTCACGCCACCGGCGAAGAAGAAACTGGCCAACGGTGCGACCTGGCTGAACGTCTCCACCCTGCCCTGCACCAGCGGCGCGATCTTCATCATGTACTCGGGGTTCAACGCCCACTGCTGCACGCGGCTGGCGAACTCTTCCACCGGCAGGTCACGCAGCCACTGGCCATTGAGCCACGACAGCTTCTCGATATCGAAGATCGGCCCGCCCAGCGACACGCGGGACAGGTCGAAGTTATCGACCATTTCCTGCAGCGAGAACTTCTCGCGCTCGTCCGGCATCGACCAACCCATGCGGCCCAGGTAGTTGAGCATCGCTTCGGGCATGAAGCCCATGCGCTCGTAGAAGGTCACCGAGGTCGGGTTCTTGCGCTTGGACAGCTTGCTCTTGTCCGGGTTGCGCAGCAGCGGCATGTAGCACAGCTGCGGTTGTTCCCAGCCGAAGTACTCGTAGAGCAGGATCAGCTTCGGCGCCGAGGGCAGCCATTCTTCGCCGCGCAGCACATGGGTGATGCCCATCAGGTGGTCATCGACCACGTTGGCCAGGAAGTACGTCGGCAGGCCGTCGGTCTTCATCAGCACTTGCATGTCCATGCGGTCCCACGGGATCTCGACGTCGCCGCGCAACATGTCCGGCACCACGCACACGCCTTCGCTCGGCACCTTCATGCGGATCACATGGGGCTCGCCGGCCGCCAGGCGCGCGGCCACTTCTTCTTTCGACAGCAGCAGCGCACGGCCGTCGTAGCGCGGGGTTTCGCCACGGGCCTGTTGTTCGGCGCGCATCTGGTCCAGTTCTTCGGCGGTGCAGAAGCAGGGGAACGCATGGCCCATGTCGACCAACTGCTGGGTGTACTGCTTGTAGATGTCGCTGCGCTCGCTCTGGCGATACGGGCCGTGCGGGCCGCCGACGTCCGGGCCTTCCGACCAGGTGATGCCCAACCAGCGCAGGGCATCGAAAATCTGCTGTTCGGACTCGCGGGTCGAACGCAGTTGATCGGTGTCTTCGATCCGCAGGATGAATTCACCGCCGTGCTGCTTGGCAAAGCAGTAGTTGAACAAGGCGATGTAGGCAGTGCCGACGTGGGGGTCCCCGGTAGGCGATGGCGCGATGCGCGTGCGGACGGTGGTCATGGCTGGTCTCGAATGGGCGATATAACTGAAATTGAAACAAGGGGCGAATGGTAACAGCCATGGGCACTTAGGCTCCAGCGTCCTCCGTACCGAGCATGGCATATAGGCCAAGTTTGAGCCTGGAGACTCGCCGTAGCTATTTGCCAGCTGGCTGGCTGGTTATATTCCATTACCTCTTGTTACAGACTCCGCGCCCATGCCTGCCCCACTGAAACGCCGCCTGCTTATCTTCGTATTGATCGTGAGCCTGATCGCCCTGGGTTTCTTCGCCCATTGGTTCTTCAGGGGCCGCTTCTACGAAAGCACCGACAACGCCTACGTGCAGGGTGAGATTACCCGTGTCTCCAGCCAGCTCGGCGCGCGGATTGTCGAGGTGCTGGTGGGCGACAACGAGCACGTGCAACAAGGCCAGTTGCTGGTGAAGCTTGAAGACGACGACTTCCACCTCGCCGTGGACCGCGCCAACGCCGCCCTCGCCATGCGCGAAGCCGAGCGCACCCAGGCGCAGAGCAAGTTGACCCAGCAAGCCAGCCTGATCGCCGCCGGCGAAGCCAAAGTCGCGTCCAGCCAGGCCAGCCTGGGTCGTTCGCAGATCGACCTGTCCCGCGCCCAAACCCTGCGCAAACCCGGCTACGTCTCGGAAGAACGGGTGACCACCCTCTCCGCCGACAACCATATCGCCCGCTCCCAAGTGGCCATGGCCCAGGCCGACCTGCAGGGGCAGCGCCAGCAGGTCAACGCGCTGAATGCCGAGATCAAGCGCCTCGACGCGCTGATCGCCAACGCCAGAACCGACCTGGCCCAGGCCGAGCTGAACCTGACCCGCAGCGAAATCCACGCGCCCATCAGCGGCCTGGTCGGCCAACGCGCCGCGCGCAACGGCCAATACGTACAGGCCGGTGCCTACCTGCTGTCGATCGTCCCCGACCAGGACATCTGGATTCAGGCCAACTTCAAGGAAACCCAGATCGGCCACATGCAGCCTGGGCAAAAGGCCGAGCTGACGTTCGATGCTTACGGCGATACGCCGATCGAAGCGCGGGTCGACAGCCTGTTCGCGGCCTCCGGGGCGCAGTTCAGCCTGTTGCCGCCGGACAATGCCACCGGCAACTTCACCAAAGTCGTTCAACGGATTCCGGTGAAACTTACGTTTGCTGCGGATAACCCGCTGAAGGGCAAGATCCGCCCCGGCATGTCCGTCACGGTCAAAGTGAACATCAAAGATCAGCCTGATGGCCGGTGATCAACTGCTGCGCCCGGTCGGCGAACCGACCCGGCGCGACTGGATCGCGGTGATGAGCGTGATGCTCGGCGCCTTCATGGCGGTGCTCGACATCCAGATCACCAACTCGTCCCTCAAGGACATCCAGGGCGCACTGTCGGCCACCCTGGAAGAAGGCTCGTGGATTTCCACCTCCTACCTTGTGGCCGAAATCATCATGATCCCCCTCACCGCCTGGCTGGTGCAGTTGCTCTCGGCACGGCGCCTGGCGGTGTGGGTGTCGGTGGGGTTCCTGATCGCCTCGCTGATGTGCTCCATGGCCTGGAGCCTGGAAAGCATGATCGTGTTCCGCGCCCTGCAGGGGTTTACCGGCGGCGCGCTGATCCCGCTGGCGTTCACCCTGACCCTGATCAAGCTGCCCGAGCACCACCGCGCCAAAGGCATGGCGATGTTTGCCATGACCGCCACCTTCGCGCCGTCCATCGGCCCGACCATCGGCGGCTGGCTCACGGAAAACTGGGGCTGGGAATACATCTTCTACATCAACGTGCCGCCCGGGCTGCTGATGATCGCCGGGCTGCTCTACGGCCTGGAAAAAAAGGCGCCCCACTGGGAGTTGCTCAAAAGCACCGACTACGCCGGCATCGTCAGCCTCGCCATCGGCTTGGGCTGTTTGCAGGTGTTTCTGGAAGAAGGCCACCGCAAGGACTGGCTCGAATCGAACCTGATCGTCAGCCTGGGCAGCATCGCCCTGCTGAGCCTGATCACCTTCGTGATTGTGCAGCTGTCCAAACCCAACCCGCTGATCAACCTTGGCATCCTGGCCAATCGCAACTTCGGCCTGTCGAGTATTTCCAGCCTGGGGATGGGTGTCGGCTTGTATGGCTCGATCTATCTGTTGCCGTTGTACCTGGCGCAGATCCAGAACTACAACGCGCTGCAGATCGGCGAAGTGATCATGTGGATGGGCATTCCGCAGCTGTTCCTGATCCCGCTGGTGCCCAAGCTGATGAAATACGTGTCGCCCAAATGGCTGTGCGCCGTAGGCTTCGGGCTGTTCGGCCTGGCGAGTTTTTCCTCGGGGGTGCTCAACCCAGACTTTGCCGGCAGCCAATTCAACCAGATCCAGATCATCCGCGCCCTCGGGCAGCCGTTGATCATGGTGACCATCTCGCTGATCGCCACGGCCTACATCCTGCCGCAGGACGCAGGGTCGGCTTCCAGCCTGTTCAACATCTTGCGCAACCTCGGCGGCGCCATCGGTATCGCGCTGCTGGCGACCTTGCTGGATGCGCGCACCAAGACCTATTTCGATTATTTACGCGAAGCGATCGTGCCGACCAACCCGCAGGTGGCGGAGCGGCTGGCGACGCTGACGGAACAGTTCGGCAACCCGACGGCGGCGCTGGGCAAACTCAGTGAGATTACGCACCAGCAGGCGCAGATCATGGCCTACAACGATGCGTTTCACTGCGTGGGGTTCGCGTTGGGCGTAAGCATGCTCGCGATCTTGTTGACCAAGACGTTGCCGGCGGGGCTTAAGGCTGGGGGGAGTCATTGAGACCGTGTCGCGCCTATCGGGAGCAAGCTCCCTCCCACATTTGATCGGGTTCCAACGTTGAAATGCGCCTATCGGGAGCAAGCTCCCTCCCACACTTGATCGGGTTCCAACGTTGAAATGCGGTCAAATGTGGGAGGGGGCTTGCCCCCGATGAGGCCAGTACCGCCACTACCGATCAAACCGCCAACAGGCGCTCACGCAACTTGCCGATTTCATCGCGGGTTTGCGCCGCCGCTTCGAACTCCAGATCCCGCGCCAGCTGGTACATTTTCTCTTCCAACTGGCGGATACGCTTGGCGATCTCGCTCGGCGAGCGCAGTTCGTTTTCGTACTTGGCGCTTTCCTCGGCGGCCTTGGCCATGCCTTTGCGCTTCTTGCTGCGCGAGCCAGGCACGGTGGCGCCTTCCATGATATCGGCGATGTCCTTGAACACGCCTTTGGGCGTGATGCCGTTCGCCAGGTTGAAGGCGATCTGCTTGTCGCGACGGCGCTCGGTCTCGCCAATCGCCCGCTCCATGGAGCCGGTGATGCGGTCGGCGTAGAGAATCGCCCGGCCATTGAGGTTACGCGCCGCACGGCCGATGGTCTGGATCAGCGAACGCTCGGAGCGCAGGAAGCCCTCCTTGTCCGCGTCCAGAATCGCCACCAGCGACACTTCCGGCATATCCAGGCCTTCGCGCAGCAGGTTGATCCCCACCAGCACATCGAAGGTGCCCAGGCGCAGGTCGCGGATGATCTCCACGCGCTCCACGGTGTCGATGTCCGAGTGCAGGTAGCGCACGCGCACGCCGTGGTCGGCCAGGTAGTCGGTCAAGTCTTCGGACATGCGCTTGGTCAGCGTGGTGACCAGCACCCGCTCTTCCAGAGCCACGCGCTTGCTGATTTCCGAGAGCAGGTCGTCGACCTGGGTCAACGCCGGGCGGATTTCGATCTGCGGGTCGACCAGGCCGGTCGGGCGCACCAGTTGCTCGATCACGCGCCCCGCATGCTCAGCCTCATAATTGCCGGGCGTCGCCGAGACGAAGATGGTCTGCGGGCTGATGCGTTCCCATTCGTCGAAGCGCATCGGCCGGTTGTCCAGCGCCGACGGCAGGCGGAAGCCGTATTCCACCAGGGTTTCCTTGCGCGAACGGTCGCCCTTATACATCGCGCCGACTTGCGGCACGCTGACGTGGGATTCGTCGATCACCAGCAGCGCGTCGTCCGGCAGGTAGTCGTAGAGCGTCGGCGGCGGCGCTCCGGATTCACGGCCCGAGAGGTAGCGCGAGTAGTTTTCGATGCCGTTGCAGTAACCCAGTTCCAGGATCATCTCCAGGTCGAAACGGGTGCGTTGTTCCAGGCGCTGGGCTTCCACCAGCTTGTTGTTGGCGCGCAGGTATTCCAGGCGCTCGGCCAGCTCGACCTTGATGCCCTCGACGGCGCCCATCAGGGTTTCGCGCGGCGTGACGTAGTGGCTTTTGGGGTAGAAGGTGAAACGCGGCAGTTTGCGGATCACTTCGCCGGTCAACGGGTCGAACGCCGACAGACTCTCGACTTCATCGTCGAACAGCTCGATGCGGATCGCTTCCAGGTCGGACTCCGCCGGGTAGATGTCGATCACATCGCCGCGCACGCGGAAGGTGGCGCGGGCGAAGTCCATGTCGTTGCGCGTGTATTGCAAACTCGTCAGCCGACGCAGCAGTTCGCGCTGGTCGAGTTTGTCGCCACGGTCGACGTGCAGCACCATCTTCAGATAGGTTTCCGGGCTGCCGAGACCGTAGATGCACGACACCGTGGTGACGATGATCGCGTCCTTGCGTTCCAGCAGCGCCTTGGTCGCTGACAGACGCATCTGCTCGATGTGGTCGTTGATCGATGCGTCCTTCTCGATAAAGGTATCGGAGGACGGCACATAGGCTTCGGGCTGGTAGTAGTCGTAGTAGGAAACGAAGTACTCCACCGCGTTGTTCGGGAAGAACGCCTTGAACTCGCCATACAACTGCGCGGCCAGGGTTTTGTTCGGTGCCAGTACCAGGGTCGGGCGGTTGATCTGCGCGATCACGTTGGCGATGCTGAACGTCTTGCCCGAACCGGTCACCCCGAGCAGCGTCTGGTGCGACAGGCCCGCTTCGATGCCTTCGACCATCTGGCGAATCGCTTCGGGTTGATCGCCGGCGGGTTCAAAGCGGGTGACGAGCTGGAAATCCGACATAACGTACCTCTTTCAAGTCACCCCCGGCTGCACTCCACCAAGGACGAAAAAAGCTCAGCGACCCGCGAATTTTCATCGCAGGTTGCAGGAAAAAACCATGATAGCTGTAGAAGTGGTGACGAATGTGCCGGGTTTCAAGGCAATCGTCCGACCTGCCGTCTACGCTCAAGGTTGGATTAAGACTGACGGTCGGTAAATAAACCGAAAAACTTGGCCGAAAAGCCGTTTCGGTTGTCGCCCTTGACCGTGATGGCCTCTATACTAGCTCCCCGTTTGTGCACCGCTCTAGTGCATTCGGCTGGAGCGCGACACGTCCCTCCTTTCCCCCAAAGAGCTGCCGCAAAAATGAGCCTGTTCTCCGCTGTCGAAATGGCACCACGCGATCCAATCCTGGGCCTCAACGAAGCATTCAACGCCGATACACGAACCACCAAGGTCAACCTTGGCGTGGGCGTTTACTGCAACGAGGAGGGGAAGATTCCACTCTTGCGTGCCGTTGCCGAAGCGGAAGCCATTCGCGTGGCGCAACACGCCGCCCGTGGCTACCTGCCGATCGACGGGATCGTGGCCTACGACCAGGCTGTGCAAAAGCTGCTGTTTGGCGCTGACTCGCCGCTGCTGAGCGCTGGCCGTGTGATTACCGCACAAGCGGTCGGCGGCACCGGCGCGCTGAAGATCGGTGCAGACTTCCTCAAGCAACTGCTGCCCAATGCCGTGGTTGCCATCAGCGACCCAAGCTGGGAAAACCACCAGGCGCTGTTCGAAAAAGCCGGCTTCCCGGTGCAGACCTACCGCTACTACGACGCCGCCACCCACGACGTGAACCGTGCCGGCCTGCTCGCCGACCTCAACGCCCTGCCGCCGCAATCGATCGTGGTGCTGCACGCCTGCTGCCATAACCCGACCGGCGTCGACCTGAGCCCGGCCGACTGGCAACAAGTTCTGGACGTGGTCAAGGCGAAAAACCTGGTGCCGTTCCTCGACATGGCCTACCAGGGTTTTGGTGATGGCATTTACGAAGACGCTGCCGCGGTGCGCCTGTTCGCGGAATCGGGCCTGACGTTCTTTGTATCGAGCTCGTTCTCCAAGTCGTTCTCCCTGTACGGCGAACGCGTGGGCGCGCTGTCGATCGTCAGCGAATCCAAGGAAGAAAGCGCGCGCATCCTGTCCCAGGTCAAGCGTGTGATCCGCACCAACTACTCCAACCCGCCGACCCACGGCGCGGCGGTCGTGGCCGCAGTGCTGAACAACCCTGAGCTGCGCGCCCAGTGGGAAGCCGAGCTGGCGGAGATGCGCCTGCGCATCCGTGGCATGCGCGAGCAGATGGTCGCCGAACTGGCCAAGGCTGCGCCGGGCCACGACTTCAGCTTCGTCGGTCGCCAGCGTGGGATGTTCTCCTACTCCGGCCTCACCGTTGAGCAAGTCACCCGTCTGCGCACCGAGTTTGGCATCTACGCGCTGGACACCGGGCGTATCTGTGTGGCCGCGTTGAACCAGTCGAACATTGGTGCGGTAACGAAGGCGATTGTTCAGGTTCTATAAACCTGGCGGCGCTGCACGAAGGGAAGCTACGGCTTCCCTTTTTAATGCCTGTCAGAAAACGCCCTGCTCCCCTAGACTGAACCCCGACTGCCCCTTTGCTGTGAGAGCCCTATGAGAAACGACGACCTGGACCTGCGTGCCGACCGCGACGAACTGGACCACTTCACCCCGCGCGCGCCGCAAGCCAAGCGCCAGAAAAGCCTGGTTTTGCAAGTGGCCCTCGGCGTATTCCTCGGCGGGTTGGCCCTGTGGCTGGTGCAATTGGGTGCGACAGCGATAATGGCCAAATTGGCGATGGGTACCCTGCAATTCGGCGGCTGATGATGATTGAAAGGTGGAAGGGGCAAGCCCCCTCCCACAGTGGTTTTATGGGGTTGCCAGGACGCGTTCCTCCAGTAACCTTACGAAACTGTTTAGGCTTTGCGACACCGTGCCTCGGCGCCAGATCAACCAAGTGTGCAAGACGCGGAAACTGTCCGTCAGCGGCCACACACTCACCGTGGTAAACCCCGGCATGCTTTCCAACATGCTGCGCGGCATCAGCGCCAGGCCGGCCCCGGCGCTGACGCAGGCAAGCATGCCGTGGTAAGACTCCATCTCGAAAATCCGCCCCGGCACCGCGCCGTCCTGTGCGAACCAGCGCTCGAAGTGGTGGCGGTACGAACAGTTGGAGCGAAAGGTATAGATGCTTTCCCCGTTCACATCCTGCCCGCGGGTGATCGGCGCGTGATGCAGCGGTGCAATCACCACCATCTCCTCCTCGAACACCGCCAGGCCCTCCAGGGTGGCATGCAACACCGGTCCATCGACGAATGCCGCCGCCAGACGCCCCGACAACACGCCTTCGATCATCGTACCCGAGGGCCCGGTACTCAGGTCCAGCTCGACCTTGGCGTTCTTCTGGTTATATGCCGCCAGCAATGCGGGAATACGTACCGCTGCGGTGCTTTCCAGCGAACCGAGGGCAAACGCGCCCTGGGGCTCCTCCCCCGCCACCGTCGCACGGGCTTCCTGTACCAGGTCGAGAATACGCCGCGCATAGCCGAGGAAATTCCACCCGGCCGGGGACAGACGCAGGCGGCTCTTCTCGCGGATAAACAGCGCAACGCCAAGATCCTGCTCCAGTTGCTTGATGCGCGTGGTCAGGTTGGACGGCACCCGATGAATCAACTGCGCGGCGGCACTGATGCTGCCTTGCTCGGCAACGGCCTTGAAGATTTCCAGCTGCACCAGATCCAAATCATTCTCCAATCGTGAACGTATTGCTTAATATTATTCACTTTCCAGAAAAGATATAGCCCCTTACGCTGATTCCAATCCAAACCTTCAGCAGGACGGTGCCATGAACGCTATCGCTCACCAGACCCACGCCCTCTCGATCAACCCCGCCACCGGCGAAACGGTCGGCAGTTACCCGTATGAAAACGAGAGCCAGCTGGACGCCACCCTCAACCGTGCGACCGCCGCTTTCCGCACCTGGCGCCGCCAGCCGCTCAGCCAGCGCGCAGAGCGGTTGCAGGCCCTGGCCGGCGCGCTGCGTGAGCAAGCCGAAGCGATGGCGCAGATGATCACCCTGGAAATGGGCAAACCCATCACCCAGGCCCGCGCCGAAATCGAGAAATGTGCGCAACTCAGCGAATGGTACGCCGCCCACGGTCCAGCCATGCTCGCCGCGGAACCGACGCTGGTGGACAACGGCAGCGCGCACATCGAATACCGCCCGCTGGGCCCGATCCTCGCGGTGATGCCGTGGAACTTCCCGGTCTGGCAAGTCCTGCGCGGCGCCGTGCCGACGCTGCTCGCCGGCAACACTTACGTGCTCAAACACGCACCGAACGTGATGGGCAGCGCCTACCTGATGAAAGCGGCGTTCCACAAAGCCGGCTTTGCCGAAGGCCTGTTCGAAGTGCTCAACGTGACCCAGGACGGTGTTTCCAAAACCATCGCCGACCCACGCATCGCCGCCGTCACCCTCACCGGCAGCGTGCGCGCCGGTATGGCCATCGGCGCCCAGGCCGGTGCCGCGCTGAAGAAATGCGTGCTCGAACTGGGCGGCTGCGACCCGTTCATCGTGCTCAACGACGCCGACCTCGACGCCGCCGTCCAGGCCGCGGTGATCGGCCGTTTCCAGAACAGCGGCCAAGTCTGCGCCGCGGCCAAGCGCCTGATCATCGAAGCCGGCGTGGTGGACGCCTTCACCGCCAAGTTCGTCGAAGCCAGCCGCCAACTGGTGATGGGCGACCCGACCTCGACCCACACCTACGTCGGCCCGATGGCCCGCTTCGACCTGCGCGACGAACTGCACGGCCAGGTCCAGGCTACCCTGGCAGAAGGCGCGACCCTGCTGCTGGGCGGCGACAAAGTGCCCGGCGCCGGCAACTACTACGCACCGACCGTGCTGGCCGACGTCACCGACCAGATGACCTCGTTCAAACAAGAGCTGTTCGGCCCCGTCGCCTCCATCATCAGCGCCCGCGACGCCGATCACGCCGTGGCTCTGGCCAACGACAGCGAGTTCGGCCTGACCGCGAGCATCTTCACCCGCGACTCGGCGAAAGCACGCGAGATCGCCGACCAGTTGGAAACCGGCGGGATCTTCGTCAACGCCTTCAGCGTGTCCGACCCGCGGGTGGCGTTTGGCGGCGTGAAGAAAAGCGGCTTTGGGCGAGAGTTGTCGCACTTTGGCGTGCGGGAATTCTGCAATGCGCAGACGGTGTGGCTGGATCGCAAATAATCCACAGCAACCCCTGCGGCAAGGGAGCGTGATCCCGCGGGGCTGCGCAGCAGGCTCAGCAGCGGATATGCCGGCGCACGCACTGCACCAGCCCGTCCAGCGCCTCTGACTTCACTGGCGCGAGCACACAGACCGTGTGCTCGCGTTCACCTTCGGTCACGGTCAGGGTGTAATGCACCTGGCCTGGATTACCGGGTTCCGGCGCGGTGCTTTGCGGCAACTGAAAGAAGTGTGAAGCCTCGATCAGTTGCCGCAACTCTTGCTGGTCCGCCTCGGGCAGCGTCTCCAGTTCCACGGTGTTCGGTCGGGCCAGGCCCGGGAAAAACGCGGGTCCCCCAATTTCCTTGATCGAAATTTGCATGGCTGTTCCTCACCGCCCAGGCGGGTTGTCAGACGTTAATGCCCACTGCTTTCCAGCCTTCCTTCACCGCCTTGTGCTCGGCCTTGCCAGCACCGTACAGCCGACCGGCAATGTCGTAGGTGATGCGCGCGAAACGCAGAAACCCCGCGTTCGGCCGCAACCGCGCATCGCGTAACGCGTCATACCAGATACGCCCTGCGCGCTCCCAGGCAAACCCGCCGATCTTCGTGGCTACCTGATAGAACGCATGGTTGGGAATACCGGAATTGATATGCACCCCACCGTTGTCCTCATAGGTCTGCACGAAATCGTCCATATGCCCCGGCTGAGGGTCCTTGCCCAGCAGCTTGTCATCGAACGCGGTGCCCGGCGCTTTCATCGAGCGCAACGCAGTGCCTTTGATTTTCTTGGTAAACAACCCTTTGCCGATCAACCAATCCGCATCTTGCGCCGTTTGCTGCAGCGCGTACTGCTTGATCAGTGAGCCGAACACGTCGGACAGCGACTCGTTCAACGCACCGGATTGATTGAAATACATCAGCTTGGCCTCATCCTCGGTCACACCGTGGGCCAACTCATGGCCAATGACATCAAGGGCTATCGTGAACCGGTTGAATAGTTGCTGATCGCCATTACCAAACACCATCTGGCTCGAGTTCCAGAATGCATTGTTGTAGTTCTGGCCAAAATGAACGGTCGCGTCCAACGCCATACCGGCGTCGTCAATCGAGTTGCGGTCGAAGACCTGATCGAAAAAATCGAATGTGGCGCCCAACCCATCGTAGGCCTCGTCCACCGCCACATCACCACTGACGGGCTGCCCTTCGCCACGGATCAACTTGCCCGGCAGGCTATCGGCGCCCTCGGCGCTGTAGATCGAACGCCGTTTTTCGGCGCCCATGGGCAGGGCCATGTGGGCAGCCCCTTTGGCGGGTACGGCAACCATGCGCAACGAACGGAACGTGCTGTCTTTGGCGCGTGTGCGTAACGCGACTTCCCGTTGCGCTTTATCGCCGTTGCGGGCGATCTGGTCGAGCATGTATGGCGGGATCAGGCAGAAAATCGGGTTGCGATGCTGGCGAACACACATTGGCTGGCTCCATTTTGGCGTGGGGTGAACGTCCGGGTAACCGTTCAAGAATAGTCCTGCCGTGGCGGCTTGGGCCAAATTGTCATGAAGCTATGCTGCAGTAGTGTTAATCCGAGGACTGCGAGGAACTTACAATGCCCCCACGCGCCACCAAAATCGACCTTTCGCACCGCCCCCGGCTCGCCGATCTGCGCCCGTTGCTCGCGGCCGGCCCCAGCCTCATGGAGGCCAGGGCGGCGACTGCGCGTATTACCGCGGCCAAGGACCTGCAGGACCGGCGCGGCTACGCTGAAGCGTTTCTCGACCGCTTCGTGGTGCCATGGCCCACGGTGGATGAAGCCCTGCTGGCTGACGTACAGCCGCTGCGCCTGGACTACACGCATTTCTCAGTGACCATGTCGCGCTCGAGGCGACTGGCACTCTACGTGGGCGCCAATATCGATGGCGCACAGCATGTGGATATCATCCGCAGCAACGACGCCTGGGCCTACGACGGCCGCCTGCCCATCAGCGCACAGGTGGGCGACGCGCTCTACACCGACAATGGCCTGGACCGCGGTCACCTGGTGCGCCGACAGGACCCCAACTGGGGTGACGCGGCCAACATCGCCAATGCCGACACCTTCCACTTCACCAACTGCTCACCGCAGATGAGCGGGTTCAACCAGAAGACCTGGCTGGAACTCGAGGACTACATTCTCGATAACACTCAACGCTGGAAAGCCCGGGCCACGGTGTTTACCGGCCCGGTGTTGGCGGACGACGACCGCGTCTACCGGGGCGTTAAAATCCCCAAAGCGTTCTGGAAAGTGGTCGCCTACCTCAGCGACGACGGCAAGCCCTGCGCCAGCGCCTACATGATCGACCAAAGCCGCGAGCTGGGTCAGCTCGACCTCATGTTCGGCCAGCTCAGAACCTACCAGCGCAGCGTGATTCAGATCGAACGCTTGACCGGTATCCGCTTCGCCAACCTGGCCGACTACGATGGTTTCAGCAATGAAGAGCGCGCCACGGGGACGCGAATTGAAGCGCTGATCCAGGGCCCTGAAGATATTCGTCTGTAACCGGGCGACCTAAGGCTATATCGCCCCGCCGTGATCGACTACCATACCGCGCCGGTTCCCAAACGGGACTAATAGGGAATCCGAAGCGCGGTACACCGCGTCAATCGGAACTGCCCCCGCAACTGTAGATGCCGAGCCCGCTCCCCCACTGCCACTGGACCCCGTCCGGGAAGGCCGGAGCGTGGCGACGACGCATCAGTCAGGAGACCTGCCGGCCCAGCAAAATCACTAACCGGCGGGGTGTCCGGGAAGGACATCCTTGCCTGCCTCACCCGCAGCGGTCGAGGGCGTGTTTCCGAACCGTACACCCCCTGTTCCAGGTACGGCTCCAAGGAGATTGCCCAATGCTGCCACGCGTTACCGCCCTGCTCACCGGCCTGGGCCTGTGTGCCCTGGCCCAAGCGGCCCCCACTCAGTACCCGCTGACGGTGGAGAACTGCGGCAGCAGCCTGACCTTCGCGCAAGCGCCCGCCCGCGCCGTGACCATCGGCCAGGCCGCCACCGAAATGCTCTATGCCCTCGGCGTGGGCGATAGAGTGGTCGGCACGTCGCTGTGGTTCAACAACGTGCTGCCACAGTTCAAGGCGCTGAACGACGGCATCGAACGCCTGGCCAATAACGAACCGAGCTTCGAGTCGGTGATCGCCAAGCGCCCGCAACTGGTGGCGGCCGAGCTGGAATGGGTGGTCGGCCCGCAAGGCGTGGTGGGCACCCGCGAGCAGTTTCATGAGTTGAAGATCCCCACCTACCTGCTGCCCTCCGACTGCGAAGCCAAGAACAACCGGGTGGGCGCCGACGGCACGCGGCTGGAGCCGTTCCGCATCGACACGATCTACAAGGGCATCCGCCAGTTGGCGGAGATCTTCGACGTGCAGGATCGCGGCCAGCAACTCAACGATGAACTCAAGGCGCGCCTGGCCAAGTCCGTCGCCACCGTGCAAGGCAAGGGGCTCAAGCAGGCCAGCGCGCTGGTGTGGTTTTCCAGCGCCGAGATGGCCAGCGATCCCTACGTGGCCGGTCACAAGGGTGTCCCCGAATTCATGCTGCAAACGCTCGGCCTGCGCAACGTGGTGCAGTCCGATGAGGAATGGCCCGCCGTCGGCTGGGAAACCATCGCCAAGGCCAACCCCACCGTGCTGGTGATCGCCCGCATGGACCGCCGCCGCTACCCGGCCGACGATCATGCACAGAAGCTCGCCTTCCTGCGCAGCGACCCGGTGACGCGCAACATGGACGCGGTGAAACACAACCGCATCATCATCCTCGACGCCATGGCCCTGCAGGCCAGCGTGCGGACCTTCGAGGGTCTTGAACAACTGGCTGCGGCCATCGACGGCTACGACCTGCCGAGATGATACGAACCCTACTCGCCCTGGCATTGCTACTGATCGCCGTGCTCGCCGGCGTGGCCATCGGCGAAACCGCCATCGCACCGCAGGTGGTGTTGCAGGTACTCGCCAACAAACTGTGGGCGGCCGGCTACGTGCTGGACCCGATCGATGAAGGCGTGGTGTGGAACTACCGTCTGACCCGCGCCCTGGTCGCCGCCGCATGCGGGGCCGGGCTGGCCACCTGCGGGGTGATTTTGCAGTCGTTGTTGCGCAACCCCCTGGCCGATCCTTACCTGCTGGGCATCAGCGCCGGCGCTTCGACCGGCGCAGTCCTGGTGGTGCTGATGGGCGTCGGCGGCGGCTTGGTTTCGCTGTCGGTCGGTGCGTTCGGCGGGGCGATGGCGGCGTTTGCGCTGGTGGTATTGCTCGCACGGGCCAGCGGTTCGTCCAGCGGCACCGGGCAGATCATCCTCGCAGGCATTGCCGGCTCGCAGCTGTTCAATGCGCTCACCGCGTTCCTGATCACCAAGTCGGCCAGCTCCGAACAGGCGCGCGGCATTCTGTTCTGGCTGCTGGGCAACCTCAGCGGCGTGCGTTGGCCGTCGGTGTGGCTGGCGGTGCCGGTGGCGGTCGCCGGGTTGGCGGTGTGCCTGTGGCATCGTCGGGCGCTGGATGCGTTCACCTTCGGCCGCGACTCGGCGGCCTCCCTCGGCATCCCGGTACGCCGCGTGCAATGGGTGCTGGTGGGCTGCGCGGCGCTGGTCACGGCGGTGATGGTATCGATTGTCGGCTCCATCGGTTTTGTCGGGCTGGTGATTCCCCATGCCGCACGCCTGCTGCTCGGCACCGGGCACTCGCGCCTGTTGCCGGCCAGCGCATTGGGCGGCGCGCTGTTTCTGATCGCGGCGGACGTGCTGTCGCGCACCTTGATCAAGGGCCAGGTGATTCCGGTCGGCGTCGTCACTGCGCTGGTCGGCGCGCCGGTGTTTGCACTGATTCTGATCGGCCGGAGAAACCCTCGATGAGTGCGCCGGTATTGAGTTGCCGCGGGCTGGGCTTCAAGGTGCGGGAAGCCGAGTTGCTGCGGGATATCCACCTGGAGGTGGCGCCCGGCGAAACCCTCGGGATCGTCGGCCCGAACGGCTCGGGTAAATCCACCTTGCTCAAACTGTTGGCCGGGTTGCGTACCCCCGCTCATGGCGAAGTACGCCTGGGTGGCGAGCGCCTGGGCGAACTGCCCCGCCGCACCGTGGCACAACGTCTGGCCGTGGTGGAACAACAGGCCGACACCGACGACGCCATTCGCGTGTTCGACGCTGTCGCATTGGGCCGCACCCCGTGGCTGTCAGCGCTGAGCCCGTGGTCCGAGGCAGACGATCGCATCGTGCGCCAGGCGCTGCACGACGTGGACGCCATGCACTTGAGCAACCGCGCCTGGCGCAGCCTCTCCGGCGGTGAGCGCCAACGCGTACACATCGCCCGCGCCCTGGCGCAACGGCCACAGATTCTGGTGTTGGATGAGCCGACCAACCACCTGGATATTCAGCATCAACTGTCGATTCTCAAGGGCGTGCAGGCGTTACCCGTGACGACCCTGATCGCCCTGCACGATCTCAACCAGGCACTGACCTGTGATCGCCTGGCCGTGCTGGACCGCGGGCGTTTGGTGGCGCTGGGCAAGCCGCAGGACGTGCTGACGCCGCAGCGGCTGCAGGACACCTTCGGGGTGCAGGCGCACTACCTGACGGACCCGTTTGACGGGGCGCAGATTCTGCGACTGCGCGCTTAACGGCAACACCGTTCAAATGTCGGCGCTGTCGAGCCCGGCGAGGCGGCGATGGGATCAGCGCGCAGCACCTGCCGAACGGCCGCGCGCGCTGGGCTAATCCTCGACAATCCTCAGCCAAGGCCATCGCGCCTGATAGCTGCGCGCCTTCTGCGCAAACAACTCCGGCTCAGGATTGATCGGGTTGATCCTGAGCAGGCCCTGCTCCATATCAGTCAAACCAAACGGCGCATACACCTCGCCCGTCGCCACATCCAGCCCGATGCACGTCCCGGCCACCAGGTAACGATCAATCCCGGCGCGCGCGGAGTGCAGCTGCGGATACGGTCGGCCAAACCGCTGGCCATACCAAAGGTGAACGCGCGCCTGATTCTTCACTTCAATTTCTACCTCCAAATCCTCGAACAGCCGCTGTGCAGCGCGAATGACCACGTCTTCGGCCTCCCAGGAAAGGTCCGGGTCGAAGTAAAAAACGTCGTAGTCCTTTACCCCCTGGTCAGCAGGCAGATTCGACTGATGATTCCAAACAGCCTGGAACAGACAGCCCGCGGTCAGCATGCACTGGTTCACACCAAGGGCCGGCAGGCGCGCGGTGATCTCGGCGTTGATGGGGTTGGCCATGGCCAACTCGAGAAAGGTTTCGACGGTCAATGTCATGTTCAATCCTTTGCAGTGGGCACCTGTCCTGGGGAGCCAACAGTACAACAACGCGGGTTACGCTTTCACGTAACGGCCTCTTCTTCACGTCATCAAAATTCGCTAAGGTGCCTCGACACACCGCTCCCCTATTGCCCTCACCGAGACGCCGACCTTGGCCCATTCCCCGACTGATCGCCCCGCCAGCTCCTGGTCGGTGTTTCTGATTTTCCTGCGCTTGGGGCTCACCTCCTTCGGCGGCCCCGTCGCACACCTGGGTTACTTTCGCGACGAGTTCGTCACCCGGCGCCGCTGGCTGAGCGAGCGCAGTTATGGGGATTTGGTCGCGCTGTGCCAATTCCTGCCCGGCCCGGCCAGCAGCCAGGTAGGTATCGCGCTGGGCCTGTCGCGGGCTGGCTACGGTGGGGCGCTGGCGGCATGGTTGGGGTTTACGCTGCCGTCGGCCGTTGTGCTGATCCTGTTCGCCTTGGGCATTGCCCAGCACAGCACGGCGCTCCCGCCGGGTGCGCTGCATGGCCTTAAGGTGGTGGCCGTCGCCGTGGTCGCCCAAGCCGTGTGGGGCATGGCGCGCAATCTGTGTAGCGACGCAGCGCGCATCAGCGTGATGCTGATCGCGGCGTGCGTGGCCCTGCTGCAAACCTCGGCGTGGGGCCAGGTCGCCGTGATCAGCGCGGCGGCGCTGGCGGGCCTGCTGCTGTTCAAGCCCACGCCACCGGCCGCGCACGATGCATTACCCGTGACGCTCAGCCGCCGCGCGGGGGCGATGTGGTTGTCGCTGTTTGTGCTGGTGTTGGCCGGCCTGCCGATCCTGGCCCAACTGATCCCCAATCAGGGCCTGGCGATGATCGACGCGTTCTACCGCAGCGGCTCGCTGGTGTTCGGCGGCGGCCACGTGGTGCTGCCGCTGCTGCAGGCCGAAGTTGTGCCCACCGGCTGGGTGAGCAACGATGTCTTCCTCGCCGGCTATGGCGCCGCCCAGGCCATGCCCGGCCCCTTGTTCACCTTCGCCGCGTTCCTCGGCGCGTCGATGAGCCAGGCCCCGAGCGGCTGGCTCGGCGGCCTGCTCTGCCTGCTGGCCATCTTCGCCCCGTCGTTTTTACTGGTGCTCGGCGCACTGCCCTTCTGGGAAAGCCTGCGCCGCAGCCCGCGCACCCAGGCCGCCCTTGCGGGCGTGAACGCAGCGGTGGTGGGGCTGTTGCTGGCGGCGCTGTACCAGCCGGTATGGACCAGTGCGATCTTCAGCGCACGGGATTTCGGCCTGGCCCTGATCGGCCTGGTGGCGTTGATGGTGTGGAAGCTGCCACCGTGGCTGGTGGTTGTCGGAAGCGGCGCACTCGGATGGTTATTGAGTCTTGCCCTGTAACACGTCCACCGCGCCTTGCTGCTTGACCTGTCCGAAGACCTCGGCGGCTGACGACTAGCCCTTCAACTCACTCGCGCGATTGCTCGCCGCGTCGTCGTAAGCCACATACAACGACTCGGCGATTTGGCTCTTGATGGCTTTGGTGGACTCAAGGCCCAAGACAAAACCTTCGGCTTTGCCGCCAGCACGGTTGAGTTCTTCGTGGGTGGAGGCACCGGTGATGGCGTCGAGGAGTTTGGAGGCGTGAGGGCCGACACCTTTGGGAAGGGAGATTTGGTCGATGGTCATTGCGAAGCCTTTATGAAAAATGGACGGTAGCGCGTGGACCACTGCCGGGCTGGCATGGTAGACCTGTTTGTCGAGAAAGGGGCTGCTTTCGGCCCAAAACCGGACATCGAGTGTCTACAGATTCAGTGGCCCTTTCCGACCGCCCAAAACAAAACCCCTGTCTGCGTAAGCAAACAGGGGTTCTGGAATTTAATCTTGACGATGACCTACTCTCACATGGGGAAACCCCACACTACCATCGGCGATGCATCGTTTCACTGCTGAGTTCGGGATGGGATCAGGTGGTTCCAATGCTCTATGGTCGTCAAGAAATTCGGGTACTGAGTCGTGGCCAGCTGGCCTCGCTTCAGCAAATTGGGTATGTGATAGCTTTCGGTGTTTTGTAAGAGTCGAACTTTCGGTTCATTTCGTCTTCACACACCGCA
>NZ_JALJRR010000047.1:0-19458 GCF_024519615.1 Pseudomonas sp. Pse79 | reverse complement strand
AGTGGCTGACACACTGCTATCGGGGGCAAGCCCCCTCCCACATTTGGATCTCCATGGGTCAGATAGACCTCATTCTGTATTTGCTCTTGCTCTTAGGCGCGGCCTTATAGCCAACCTGATCCTGGAAGCCGAATGCGGTCAAAAATGTGGGAGGGGGCAAGCCCCCTCCCACATTTGGATCTCTATGGGTCAGATAGACCTTGCTCTGCTTTTGATCTGTTCTTGCCCTTGCCCGAGCATTAGTGAGGTGCCGAGTGTTGGGGCAAGAGCGGAGCCACCAGCCGCCGCTACCGAAGAAACGGATATGTACCCAACCCCCCGAAAAACCATCAACCCGCCTGCCGCAAGTGCTCCATCGCCCAAACCGCCGCCTCCACCCGTGACCGCAACCCCAACTTATGCAGCAGATTCTTCACATGCACCTTCACCGTCCCTTCGGTAATCCCCAACTTATGCCCGATCACCTTATTGCTGTAGCCACTGGCAATCGTGCGCAGCACCTGCCGTTCCCGCTCCGTCAAGTCCACCGCCGCATGGGGTTGCGGCGAGCGCAGTGCCTGGGCCAGCACCCGCGTCAACCCGGGGCTGATCACCAGCGCTCCATGCAACGCATCACGGATGAACTCCACCACCAACTCCGGCTCCATGTCTTTGAGCAGATACCCGTTGGCATCCAGGCGCAGTGCATCGCGAATGTCATCCTCGGCGTCGGACACGGTAAACAGCAGCACCTTGCCCGCATAGTTCATGGCGCGCAGGCGGCGCAGGGTTTCCAGGCCGTTCATCTGCGGCATGTTGTTGTCCAGCAGCACCAGGTCCGGTTGCAGGGTTTCGATCTGGTCCAGGGCTTCCTGGCCATTGCCGGCTTCGCCGACCACCTGCAGATCGTCTTCGAGTTCGAGTATCTGACGCATGCCATGGCGCATCATCGGGTGATCGTCGACCAGCAAAATGCGGTGGCGGGGGAGTGTGCTCATGGGAGGTTACCTTGTAGAGGTTGCCCGAGAAATTCCGGTTGAAAACGTAAATGCACCCGCGTGCCCTGGGGCTCGCGGGGGCTGATGTCGAGTTGGCCGTGCAGGCTGCGCGCGCGTTCGTCCATGATGGTCAGGCCGTGGTGTTCGCGTTGGTCGACGGCGCCGCAAAAGCCACGGCCGTCGTCCTCGATGCTCAGGCTCACGGTCTCGCCCTCCTGGCGCAGTTGCAGCCAGGCGTTTTGCGCATGGGCGTGGCGCAGGCAGTTGGACAAGGCCTCGCGGGTGATCTGCAGCAAGTGGATCTGTTCGCTGGCCGACAATTGGAAGGCGAGGGCGTCGACGTGCAGGTGGACCTGGAATTCGCCGCGCCGGGAGAACTCTTCGGCGGTTTCCGATAGCTCCTGTACCAACCCGGCATCGTGGATTTGCAGGCGGAAGGTGGTCAGCAGCTCGCGCAGTTGGCGGTAGGCGTTGTTCAGGCCGTCGCGCAGTTCGGCGGTGACGGTGGCCAGGGTTTCCACGGGTTCGCCCCGGCGGATCAGGGTTTGCATGCGGCTGACTTGCAGCTTCATGTACGACAGCGCCTGCGCCAGGGAGTCGTGCAGTTCCCGGGCGATGATGGTGCGCTCGTCGAGCAGCAGCAAACGATGGTCCTGTTCGCGCTGGCGTTTGAGCGACAGCGAAGTGCCGATCAGGTTGGCCAGGGCCTGGATCAATTGCTTTTCCCAGTCTTGCGGAGGGTGGCCATCGTCGAAGTGGGCCTTGAGTTCGCCCAGTTCCGAGCCCTGGTTGCTGATGCTGAATATCTGCGGCGGCGCCACTTTGTGTTTATGGCAGCTCGCGCAATCGCCGATGGCGCAGATGTTACGGCTGTCGCCGCCGTGCAAGGCGAGCATCTGCTGGGCCGGTGCGAGGAAGTGGCCTTGCAGGCACAACGACAGGCGCAACCCCGGCAGGCGTTTCTGGAAGCGCCGGATCAATTCGTCCAGGCCCTCGGCATTGGCCAGGCGCGTGGCCAGGCTGCTGCTGCTCTGGTACAGCAGCTCGAGTGCGGCGTTGGCTTGTTGCAGGTTGAGGGTCTTGAGGCGCACCTGGCTTTCCAGGGTGCGGTGGGACGCCTCTATGGTCTCGGCCATGGTGTTGAAGCTCAGGGCCAGTTGCCCCAGCTCATCGTCGGAACGGTGGTTGACCCGGGTCTTGAAGTCGCCGTCGCGAAAGCGCCGGGTGGCCTGTACCAGTTCCTGCAAAGGGTTGACCACGCCGTACTGCAATTCATACAGGCCGATCAACAGGATGATCAACGTGCTGAACAGCGCCAGGCCCTGGATGCCTTGCTGCCAGCTTTGTTTGCGTTCGCTCTGTTGCTGCAACAGGCTGACGAATTGATTCATTTGCTCGACGAATGTCGGCGCGCTGGCCTGGAATTGCGCCGTATCACCGCGCGTCAGGGCCGGGCGCAGCTCGTCGTTCCAGCGTTGCTGGATCTGTTGGTAGCTCTGCAGCAGGGCGCTGTTCGGGCCGTCTTCCAGCACCGCTTTGAGCGAGTCGCTGTCGAGGCGCCTTTGCAGGCTCTGGGTGATGGTGTCGATCTCTTCGGCCGGCGCGGCGGCGGCGAGCCGCCAACTGAGGTGGTAGGTCTCCATACGCACGGAGCCGGCGGTGTTGATTGCGGCGGCGTCGCCCTGGCTGAACCAGGCGATCAGCCCCGCACTCAAGGAACTGGCAAGGGCCAGGATAGCGATCAGGATCACAGCCAAGCCGGCGCGTGCGGGCAGGGAGCTGCGTAGCCAGCTAAACATCACGGCGTAGTCGGAGGGGGGGGAAAGCCTGCATGGCGGCACCTGAAAAGGAAAAACGAGCTGGAAAACGGCGATCCCTGGCGCACTACCTCTAAAGAGTTGCCGGCAAACCCTCCCACGGGAAAACGCCGGCACAAGAGATCAATCCATTGATAAATAAAGACTTTCTCTTGTTATAGGGACTACCTCCTTAGAGGTATAGGGGATCAGCATAGCCTTATACCCCCCTGGCCGACGTTGATCTGCGTCAAGTTCCAAGGGGGTGTCGCCCCTAACCTGCGCTCATGAAATCACCTTTTGGAGCGCATACCGTGACTCAACCCCGTATAAGACAAGGCTTGGTGCTGGGCATGAGCACGCTGGCCTTCACCGTCTGCTTTATGGTGTGGATGATGTTCGCCGTGTTGGGCGTGCCCATCAAAGAGCTGCTGCAACTCAACGAAACCCAGTTCGGCCTGCTGGCCGCCACGCCGGTCTTGACCGGTTCCCTGGTGCGCCTGCCCCTGGGCTTGCTGACTGACCGCTTCGGCGGGCGCATCGTGTTCTTCCTGTTGATGCTGGCCTGCGTGCTGCCGCTGTACCTGATCACCTACGCCACCGCTTATTGGCAGTTCCTGGTGCTGGGCCTGTTTGTCGGCCTGGCCGGCGGTTCGTTCTCGGTGGGCATCGCCTACGTCGCCAAGTGGTTCGACAAGGACAACCAGGGCTTCGCCATGGGCGTGTTCGGCGCCGGTAACGCCGGGGCCGCGGTCACCAAGTTCCTCGCCCCGGCGCTGATCGCCCTTGGCACCTGGCACCTGGTGCCCAAGGTATTCGGCGCAATCCTGTTCATCACCGCGCTGTTGTTCTGGTTCCTCACCAGCGAGAACAAGGCCCACCGCAGTGCCGGCGGCGCCACCTTGCGCGAGCAACTGCGGTGCCTGAAAGACCCGGCCGTGTGGCGCTACTGCCAGTACTACTCGATTGTCTTCGGCGGCTACGTCGGCCTGGCATTGTGGATGACCAAGTACTACGTGCAGGAATACGGTTTCAGCCTGCAAAGCGCGGCGCTGCTGGCCGCCTGTTTCTCCCTGCCCGGCGGCGTGCTGCGCGCGGTCGGCGGTTGGATGTCCGACCGCTGGGGCGCCCAGAGCGTGACCTGGTGGGTGTTGTGGGTGAGCTGGGTCTGCCTGTTCCTGCTCAGCTACCCGCAGACTCAATTGCAGGTGCAGACCGTCAACGGTCCCCTGGATTTGCACATCGGCCTCAACCCCACCCTGTTCACCGTGCTGCTGTTCGTGATGGGCATCGCCTTCGCGTTCGGCAAAGCCTCGGTGTTCAAGTACATCGCCAATGACTACCCGCAGAACATGGGCGCGGTGTCCGGCATCGTCGGCCTGGCCGGTGGCCTGGGGGGCTTTGTGCTGCCGATTCTGTTTGGCGCCCTGGTGGACCTCACCGGCGTGCGCTCGTCCTGCTTCATGTTGATGTACGGCGTGGTCTGGGTGTCCCTGACCTGGATGTACCTCAGCGAAATCCGCAAACAACCGCTGCTGGGCAACACCGCCCAACGTCTCCAAGGAGAATGAACATGTCCATCGCGCAAAAGCCCGATTCGGGCCCGGTGATTCACGACTGGCGCCCCGAGGACCCCGCGTTCTGGGGGGCCAGCGGCAAAAAAACCGCTACCCGCAACCTGTGGATCTCGATTCCCGCGCTGCTGCTGGCCTTCGCCGTGTGGATGGTGTGGAGCACGGTGATCGTGCGCCTCAACGCCATCGGCTTCAGCTTCACCACCGACCAGCTGTTCTGGCTGGCGGCGTTGCCCGGCCTGTCCGGCGCGACCTTGCGGGTGTTCTATTCGTTCATGGTGCCGATCTTCGGCGGGCGTCGCTGGACTGCCCTGAGCACCGCGTCGCTGTTGCTGCCGGCGCTGTGGATGGGCTTCGCGGTGCAAGACCCCAACACCCCTTACAGCGTGTTCGTGCTGATCGCCTTGTTGTGCGGCTTCGGCGGCGGCAACTTCGCCTCCAGCATGTCCAACATCAGCTTCTTCTACCCCAAGGCGCAGCAAGGCACGGCCCTGGGCCTGAACGCCGGCCTCGGTAACCTGGGCGTGTCGGTGATGCAGTTCTGCGTGCCGCTGGTGATCACCTTCGGGGTGTTCGGCATGGTCGGCGGGCAAGCGCAAACCCTGCCCGACGGTAGCCAGCTGTGGCTGCAGAACGCCGGGTTCATCTGGGTGCCGTTCATCCTCACCGTCACCGTGGCGGCCTGGTTCGGCATGAATGACCTGTCCAGCGCCCGCGCTTCGTTCAGCGAGCAGGCGGTGATCTTCAAACGCAAGCACAACTGGCTGATGTGCTGGTTGTACCTGGCGACCTTCGGTTCGTTCATCGGCTTTTCGGCGGCGTTCCCGCTGCTGATCAAAACCTCGTTTCCGGACGTGGTGGCGTTGAAGTTCGCCTTCCTCGGCCCGCTGGTCGGCGCTCTGGTGCGCCCACTGGGCGGCTGGCTGGCGGACAAACTGGGCGGCGCGCGAGTGACCCTGTGGAACTTCGTGCTGATGATCGTGATGGTATTCGGCGTGCTGCACTTCCTGCCGCAGAACGGCCAGGGCGGCGACTTCTACGGCTTCCTCGGCCTGTTCATGTTGCTGTTCATCACCACAGGCGTGGGCAACGGCTCCACCTTCCGCATGATCCCGGTGATCTTCCGCACCCAGCACGAGAAAGCCAGCGCCGGTAAATCCGCCGCCGAGCGCGAGCAGGCCATCAAGAATGCCGGCAAGGAATCCGCCGCCGTACTGGGGTTCAGTTCGGCCATGGGCGCCTTCGGTGCGTTCTTCATTCCCAAGTCCTTCGGCACCTCCATGGCCGCCACCGGTAGCCCGGCGATGGCCTTCTACATGTTTGTCGGTTTCTACCTGAGCTGCATTGTCGTGACCTGGTGGTGGTATGCCCGCAAAGGTTGCGCCACCCCCTGCTAGTCCGACCTGAATTCGCGGGGCAACGCACCCCGCAGCACGCCTGATGAGGAAAGCACCATGAGTCATTTGTTGGATCAACTGCGGTTCTTCAACCGCAAACAAAACGAATTTTCCGACGGCCACGGCGAGACCCGTAAAGAGTCCCGCGACTGGGAAAACGTCTACCGTTCGCGCTGGCAGTACGACAAGATCGTGCGTTCCACCCATGGCGTGAACTGCACCGGCTCCTGCTCGTGGAAGATCTACGTGAAGAACGGCCTGATCACCTGGGAAACCCAGCAGACCGACTACCCGCGCACCCGCAACGACCTGCCCAACCACGAACCCCGTGGCTGCCCGCGCGGTGCGAGCTACAGCTGGTACATCTACAGCGCCAACCGGCTCAAGTACCCGAAGATCCGCAAGCCGCTGCTCAAGCTGTGGCGTGAAGCGCGCCAGACCCTGGCGCCGGTGGAAGCCTGGGCGAGCATTGTCGAGGACAAGGCCAAGGCCGACTCCTATAAAAGCAAGCGCGGCATGGGCGGTTTCATTCGCTCGAACTGGGAGGAGGTGAATGAAATCATCGCCGCCTCCAACGTCTACACCATCAAACAATACGGCCCGGACCGCATCGTCGGCTTCTCGCCGATCCCGGCCATGTCGATGGTCAGCTACGCGGCGGGTTCGCGTTACCTGTCGCTGATCGGCGGCGTCTGCCTGAGCTTCTACGACTGGTACTGCGACCTGCCACCGGCCTCGCCGATGGTGTGGGGTGAGCAGACCGACGTGCCGGAATCGGCCGACTGGTACAACTCCAACTACATCATCGCCTGGGGTTCCAACGTCCCGCAGACCCGTACCCCGGACGCGCACTTCTTCACCGAGGTGCGCTACAAGGGCACCAAGACCGTGGCGATCACCCCCGACTATTCGGAAGTGGCCAAGCTCACCGACCTGTGGCTCAACCCTAAGCAGGGCACCGACGCCGCGTTGGCCCAGGCTTTCAACCATGTGATCTTCAAAGAATTTCACCTGGACAAGCCGAGCGCCTACTTCACCGACTACGCCAAGCGCTTCACCGACTTGCCGGTGCTGGTGATGCTCAAGCCGATGACCGGTTTCGCTCCCGGCGCAGGCTTCCAGCCGGACCGCTTCCTGCGCGCCTCGGACCTCACCGGCAACCTCGGCCAGGACAACAACCCGGAATGGAAAACCATCGCCCTCGACGAGAGCGGCGAACTGGTCTCGCCGCAAGGCTCCATCGGCTATCGCTGGGGCGAGAAGGGCAAGTGGAACATCCTCGCCAAAGAGGGCGGTGAAGGCCGCGCGATCGACCTGAAACTCAGCCTGATCGGTGACGACGTCGCCGAAGTGGCGTTCCCGTACTTCGCCGGCGAAGTCCAGGAGCATTTCCAGCACGTCGCTGGCGAGGCGGTGCAGTACCGCCGCGTGCCGGTCCACAACGTGACCCTGGCCGACGGCAGCGTGGCCAAGGTGGCGACCGTGTTCGACCTGTCGGCGGCCAACCTGGCCATCGACCGTGGCCTGGGCGGCCACAACGTGGCCAAGGACTACGACGATGCCAGCGTGCCGGGCACCCCGGCGTGGCAGGAAGCGATCACCGGCGTCAGCCGCGAGAAAGCCATCCAGATCGCCCGTGAGTTTGCCGACAACGCCGACAAGACCAAGGGTCGCTCAATGATCATCGTCGGCGCGGCGATGAATCACTGGTACCACATGGACATGAACTACCGCGGGCTGATCAACATGCTCATGCTCTGCGGTTGCGTCGGCCAGACCGGCGGCGGCTGGGCCCACTACGTCGGCCAGGAAAAACTGCGCCCGCAGTGCGGCTGGCTGCCCCTGGCCTTCGGCCTGGACTGGAACCGCCCTCCGCGCCAGATGAACGGCACCAGCTTCTTCTACGGCCATAGCTCGCAATGGCGCCACGAGAAAATGAGCATGCACGATGTGCTCTCGCCTCTGGCCGACAAGTCGCAGTTCCCCGAACACGCCCTGGACTACAACATCCGCGCCGAACGCGCCGGCTGGTTGCCCAGCGCGCCGCAGCTCAACACCAACCCGCTGCACATCTGCCGCGAGGCGGCCGCAGCCGGCATGACGCCGAAAGACTACGTGGTCAAGTCCTGGCAGGACGGCAGCCTGCGCTTTGCCTGCGAACAGCCGGACAGCCCGGTGAACTTCCCGCGCAACATGTTCATCTGGCGCTCCAACCTGCTCGGTTCGTCGGGCAAGGGCCATGAGTACATGCTCAAGTACCTGTTGGGCACCAAGAATGGCGTGATGAACGAAGACATCGGCCACAGCACCGAATGCAAGCCCACCGAGGCCGAATGGGTCGAGGACGGCGCCATCGGCAAGCTCGATCTGGTGACCACGCTGGACTTCCGCATGTCCTCCACCTGCGTGTATTCCGACATCGTCTTGCCGACCGCCACCTGGTACGAAAAAGACGACATGAACACCTCGGACATGCACCCGTTCATCCACCCGTTGTCGGCGGCTATCGACCCGGCGTGGGAATCGCGTTCCGACTGGGAAATCTACAAAGGCATCGCCAAGGCGTTCTCGGCCATGTCGGTCGGTCACCTGGGTGTGGAACAAGACCTGGTCACCGTACCGCTGATGCACGACAGCGTCGGCGAACTGGCCCAACCGTTTGGCGGCACCGACTGGAAAAGCGCACGCGTGGCCCCGGTACCCGGCAAGAACGCGCCGAACATCGCAGTGGTGGAACGCGACTACCCGAACATCTACAAACAGTTCTCCTCGCTGGGCCCGATGCTGGAAAAACTCGGCAACGGCGGCAAGGGCATCAACTGGAACACTGATGAAGAAGTCGAGTTCCTCGGCGAACTGAACCATCACGAAAACGATGCCGGGATCAGCCATGGCCGGCCGAAAATCGACACCGCTATCGACGCGGCCGAGGTGATCCTGTCCCTGGCCCCGGAAACCAACGGCAAGGTCGCCTTGAAAGCCTGGGCCGCGCTGTCGGAATTCACCGGCATCGACCACAGCCACCTGGCGATTTCCAAGGCCCATGAAGCGATTCGCTTCCGCGATATCCAGGCGCAGCCGCGCAAGATCATCTCCAGCCCGACCTGGTCCGGCCTGGAAGACGAGCACGTCAGCTACAACGCCGGCTACACCAACGTCCATGAAAACATCCCATGGCGCACCATCACCGGCCGCCAGCAGTTCTACCAGGATCACCCGTGGATGCAGGCGTTCGGCGAGCAGTTGATGAGCTACCGGCCACCGGTCAACACCAAGACCATCGAAGGCGTGAAGGGCAAGCGCAGCAATGGCGAAACCGAGATCGTGCTGAACTGGATCACTCCGCACCAGAAGTGGGGCATCCACAGCACCTACAGCGACAACTTGCTGATGCTCACCTTGAGCCGCGGCGGGCCGATTGTGTGGCTCTCGGAGATCGACGCCAAGCGCGCCGGGATCGAGGACAACGACTGGATCGAGTGCTTCAACGTCAACGGCGCACTGACCGCCCGTGCGGTGGTCAGCCAGCGCGTCAAGGAAGGCATGGTGATGATGTACCACGCTCAGGAACGCATCGTGAACGTGCCGGGTTCGGAAACCACCAAGACCCGCGGCGGCCACCACAACTCGGTGACCCGCGTGGTGCTCAAACCGACCCACATGATCGGCGGCTATGCCCAGCAAGCCTACGGTTTCAACTACTACGGCACGGTCGGTTGCAACCGCGACGAGTTTGTCGTAGTGCGCAAAATGGCCAAGGTCGACTGGCTCGATGGTTCCACCGGCGATGACTTGCCGCGCCCATTGCCGACTGATATCGAGGAGAACTGAGATGAAGATTCGCTCACAGATCGGCATGGTCCTGAACCTGGACAAATGCATCGGCTGCCACACCTGTTCCATCACCTGCAAAAACGTCTGGACCAGCCGTGAAGGCATGGAATACGCCTGGTTCAACAACGTCGAGTCCAAGCCCGGCATCGGTTACCCGAAAGAATGGGAAAACCAGGACAAGTGGAAGGGCGGCTGGGTGCGCAACGCCAACGGCTCGATCAACCCGCGCATCGGCGGCAAGTTCCGCGTGTTGGCGAACATTTTCGCCAACCCTGACCTGCCGAGCCTGGACGACTACTACGAGCCGTTCGACTTCGACTACCAGCACCTGCACACCGCGCCTTTGGGCGAGCACCAACCGACCGCGCGTCCGCGCTCGCTGGTGTCCGGCAAGCGCATGCAGAAAATCGAGTGGGGCCCGAACTGGGAAGAAATCCTCGGCACCGAGTTCGCCAAGCGCCGCAAGGACAAGAACTTCGACCAGATCCAGGCCGACATTTATGGCGAGTACGAAAACACCTTCATGATGTACCTGCCGCGCCTGTGCGAGCACTGCCTCAACCCGGCGTGCGCGGCCTCGTGCCCGAGCGGTGCGATCTACAAGCGTGAAGAAGACGGCATCGTGCTGATCGACCAGGAAAAGTGCCGCGGCTGGCGCATGTGCATCAGCGGCTGCCCGTACAAGAAGATCTACTTCAACTGGAAGAGCGGCAAATCCGAGAAGTGCATCTTCTGCTACCCGCGCATCGAAGCCGGCATGCCCACCGTGTGTGCTGAAACCTGCGTCGGCCGGATTCGCTACCTCGGCGTGCTGCTCTACGACGCCGACCGCATCAGCGAAGTGGCGAGCACCGCCAACGAGCAAGACCTGTACGAGAAACAGCTGGAAATCTTCCTCGACCCGAATGACCCGGCGGTGATTCGCCAGGCCCTGGCCGATGGCGTGCCGCAGTCGGTGATCGACTCGGCCCAGCGCTCGCCGGTCTACAAAATGGCCGTCGATTGGAAACTCGCACTGCCGCTGCACCCGGAATACCGCACCTTGCCGATGGTCTGGTACGTACCGCCACTGTCGCCGATCCAGAACGCTGCCGCCGCCGGCACCGTGGGCATGAACGGGGTGATCCCGGATGTCGACAGCCTGCGCATTCCGCTGCGTTACCTGGCCAACCTGCTCACCGCCGGCGATGAAAAACCGGTCAAGCGTGCGCTCAAACGCCTGTTGGCGATGCGCGCCTACAAACGCTCCCAGCAAGTCGACGGCGTGCAGGACCTGCAAGTGCTCGAAGACGTCGGCCTGAGCGTGGAACAGGTGGAAGAGATGTACCGCTACCTGGCGATCGCCAACTACGAAGACCGCTTTGTGGTGCCGAGCGCGCACCGTGAAGACGCCATGAGCGACGCGTTCGCCGAACGCTCCGGCTGTGGCTTCAGCTTCGGCAGCGGTTGCAGCGGCAGCTCCGACACCAACATGTTCGGTGCCAAGAAGGCCAACCGTCGCGACGTGTTGAAAACCGTACAGATCTGGGAGGACTGAGCATGCGTATTCTCAAAGTGATTTCGTTGCTGCTGGACTACCCCACCGAAACCCTGGTGAGCGGCCGCGACGAACTGGAACAGGCGATCATCGAGTCGCGGGAGATCAGCCCCAAGCAGCGCGGCGCGTTGTTCGAGTTGCTCGAGCTGATCTGCGCCAATGACCTGATGGACGGCCAGGAACACTACGGCGCGCTGTTCGGCCGTGGGCGCTCGCTGTCGTTGCTGTTGTTCGAACACGTCCACGGCGAGTCCCGCGACCGTGGCCAGGCCATGGTCGACATGATGGCCCAGTACGAAGAGGCCGGGTTTGCCATCGGCGTCAAGGAGCTGCCGGACTATATCCCGCTGTACCTGGAGTTCCTTTCGACCCGCGAAGACATCGAGGCCCGCGAGGGCCTGGCGGATGTGGCGCACCTGCTGGCGCTGCTCGCCGCACGTCTGGACGAGCGCGAGAGCGCCTACGCCAGTTGCTTCCGTGCGTTGCTGCAGATCTCGGGTGCCGAGCCGCACCAGGCCGTGGCCGAACTGCGCGCGCAGGTCGCCGCCGAGCCGCGTGACGACTCCCTCGAAGCCCTGGACAAGATCTGGGAAGAGGAAGCGGTGGACTTTATGCAGGCCGAACAACAAGACCGTTGCAGCTCGATGCCCAGCGCACCGGGTAAAGCCCGCGAAGAAAGCGCGGTGCCGTTGCACTGGGTGGATTTTCAGCAAGAAGGGCAGGCCGCAGTGCCGGCCACGGAGGTGGGTAATGTCTAAGTGGAATTTGCTGGTATTCGGGGTGTACCCCTATGTCGCCCTGGCGATCTGCCTGTTGGGCAGTTGGGCGCGGTTCGACCTGTCGCAGTACACCTGGAAGGCTGGCTCCAGCCAGATGCTCAACAACCGTGGCATGCGCGTGGCGAGCAACTTCTTCCACATTGGCGTGCTGTTCGTGCTGGCCGGGCACTTTGTCGGCCTGCTGACCCCGGCGTCGGTCTATCACCATGTGATCAGCACTGAGCACAAGCAGTTGCTGGCGATGGTCTCCGGTGGCGTCTTCGGCCTGCTGTGCCTGGTGGGCTTGCTGATGCTGGTCAAGCGCCGCCTGGGCGACCCGCGTGTACGGGCCACGTCGAGCCCGTCGGACATCCTGATCCTGCTGGTGCTGCTCGCGCAGTTGGTGCTCGGTTTGCTGACCATCGTCGCGTCCACCGGGCATATGGACGGTTCGGTCATGGTGATGCTCGCCGACTGGGCGCAGAACGTGGTGCTGTTGCGGCCAGTGGACGCGGCGGCGTCGATCGAGCCGGTCAGCCTGATCTACAAGGCGCATGTGGCGCTGGGCTTGACCCTGTTCGTGCTGTTCCCGTTTACCCGCTTGGTGCATATGGTCAGCGCGCCGATCTGGTACCTGGGGCGTCGTTATCAAATCGTGCGGCAGAAGTATTGAGGAGAGCGTCATGACAACTGGATGCGGATGTGGTGGCGGTAATGGCGGCAGCGGCGGTTGCGGCTCGTCGGTCAAAGAACCGGTGGTGGCCGAGGTTGCGGCCCCGGCTCTGTTCGAGGAACTGAAGGCGCCTGAGTTGATCGCCAGCAGTGAACAGGAATGGCCGATCATCAGCGTCAACGGCGTGCCCGTCACGCCGGAGGCCATGGCCCTGGAGTTGCAATATCATCCGGCCGAAAGCCGCGAGGAGGCGGTGTATCTGGCCGCCCGTGCGCTGGTGATCCGCGAGCTGTTGCAGCAGCGGATCGCCGAGCTGGGCCTGGCGGTGGAGATCGCAGCCGGCGAGAACGAAGAAGAAGCCGCCACGCGCTTGCTGCTCGAGCGTGAGGTCAAGGTGCCTGAGTGCGACGAGGCCACCTGTGTGCGCTACTTCGAGAACAACCGCGGGCGCTTTCACAGCGCGCCGTTGCTGGCGGTGCGGCACATTCTGCTCGAATGCGCGCCGGATGACGCCGAGGCGCGCCATCTGGCGCACGGCCAGGCGGAAGTGCTGCTGCAGAACCTGAACGAGCAGCCCGGCCAATTCGCCGAGCTGGCCCTGCAGTATTCGGCGTGCCCGTCCAAGGCCCAGGGCGGTTCGCTGGGCCAGGTGAGCAAGGGCCAGACCGTGCCAGAGCTGGAGCGTCAGTTGTTCACCCTCGCGCCGGGCCTGGCCGGCAAGCCGCTGGAGAGTCGTTATGGTTGGCATGTGATCTATGTCGATCAGCGTATCGAAGGCCAACCGCTGCCGTATGAAGCGGTGGCGGTGGCGATCCGCACCCAGTTGCAGCAAGGCGTGTGGCAAAAGGCATTGGTGCAGTACCTGCAAACCCTGATCGGCGCGGCGGACATTCGTGGCATCGCGCTGCAGGGCGCCGACTCGCCGCTGGTGCAGTGACATGAGCCTGGTGGATGGGGTGGGCCGTTCGATCGATTACCTGCGCTTGTCGGTGACCGACCGTTGTGATTTCCGCTGTGTGTACTGCATGGCGAAAAACATGACGTTCCTGCCGCGCCAGCAGGTGCTGACCCTGGAAGAGCTGGAACGCCTGGCCGCGCTGTTCGTCGGCCAGGGCGTGCGCAAGATCCGCCTGACCGGCGGCGAGCCGTTGATCCGCCCGGGCATTGTCGGGTTGTGCCGCAATATCGCGGCACTGCCGGGCTTGCGCGAACTGGTGATGACCAGCAACGGCTCGCAGTTGGCGCGCCTCGCGCAGCCGCTGGTGGACGCCGGGGTCAAGCGCATGAACATCAGCCTCGACAGCCTGGATGCGCAGCGCTTTCGCGCGATCACCCGCAACGGTGATCTGCGCCAGGTGCTGGACGGTATCGAGGCGGCGCGAGAGGCCGGGTTCGAGCGGGTCAAGCTCAACTGCGTGGTGATGAAAGGGCGCAACTTCGATGAAGTGCCGGCGCTGGTGCAGTACGCGATCGACCAAGGCATCGACATCAGCTTTATCGAGGAAATGCCCCTGGGCGACGTGGGCCGCTCCCGCGGCGAGACGTTCTGTGCCAGTGATGAAGTACGCAGCGTGATCGCCCGTCACCATGCCTTGCTCGATAGCACCGAAAACAGCGGCGGCCCGGCGCGCTATGTGCGCCTGGCGCGGCATCCGGGCACGCGTATCGGCTTTATCTCGCCCAACTCCCACAACTTCTGCGGCAGTTGCAACCGCGTGCGGATGACCGTCGAAGGGCAGTTGCTGCTGTGCCTGGGGCAGGACAACGCGGTGGACTTCCGCGCTTTGCTGCGGCGTTACCCGTTGGACGACGCGCCGTTGATCGAGGCGTTGCACAAGGGGTTGCGGGGTAAGCCGCTGCGCCATGATTTCACCGGGGCAGGGGAGGTGCAGGTGGTGCGCTTCATGAATATGAGCGGCGGTTGAATGTGGCAGGGGACTTGCTGTGGCAGGGAACTTACTGTGGGAGGAGGCTTACTGTGGGAGGGGGCTTACTGTGGGAGGGGGCTTGCCCCCGATAGCAGTGTGTCAGCCAATACATGCACGACTGATCCACCGCTATCGGGAACAAGCCGAATCGTCGCACCGCCCCTCCCACATTTTGATCTTCGTTCAGACTTGACCTTGATCAATGGCAGCCCAAACGCTTGACCGTAATATCACTGCATATTGTGTTTCAAAGATTTATTAAATCTATATGTAGTGTCTGGAGCCTTCCAATGCAAAGCATGCTCAGCCCGCTGGTCAGTAACCGCCTGCACAAACGCGACGGTAGCCTCGTTGCCTTCGACGCCGAAAAAATCCGTCAGGCGCTGATCGCCGCCGGCAATGCCACCGGCGAGTATCGGGAGGCCGAGGTCGACCTGTTGCTCGGTGCGGTACTGGCGCGGCTGCGCGGCATCGAACGGCTGGATGTGGAGCAGATCCAGGACAGTGTCGAGCGGGTGTTGATGGACGCCGGTTACTTCCTGTCGATGCGCGCGTATATCGTCTACCGCGAACAGCACGGTCGCTTGCGCCGTGACCGCAAGACCCTGGTGGAAGTCGCCACCTCGATGAACGAATACCTCGACCGTGAAGACTGGCGTGTGCAGGCCAATGCCAACCAGGGGTATTCCCTCGGCGGGCTGGTGCTGAACGTGTCGGGCAAGGTCACTGCCAATTACTGGCTGGACGAGGTCTACAGCCAGCAGATCGGCCGCGCGCACCGTGAGGCGGATCTGCATATCCACGACCTCGACATGCTCGCCGGCTACTGCGCCGGTTGGTCGCTGCGTTCGTTGCTGCACGAAGGCCTCAATGGCGTGCCGGGTCGCGTCGAAGCGGGGCCGCCCAAGCATTTGAGCAGTGCCCTGGGGCAGATGGTCAACTTCCTCGGCACCCTGCAAAACGAATGGGCCGGCGCCCAGGCGTTCAGCTCGTTCGACACCTATCTTGCGCCTTATGTGCGCAAAGACCAGTTGAGCTACCCCGAGGTGCGTCAGGCGGTGCAGGAGTTCATCTACAACCTCAACGTGCCGTCGCGCTGGGGCACCCAGACGCCATTCACCAACCTGACCTTCGATTGGGTCTGCCCGGAAGACCTGCGCGAGCAGGTGCCGGTGATCGGTGGTAAGGAAATGCCGTTTGCCTATGGCGACCTGCAAACGGAAATGGAGCTGATCAACCGCGCCTACATCGAAGTGATGCAGGCCGGGGATGCCAAGGGGCGGGTGTTCACCTTCCCGATTCCGACCTACAACATCACCCATGATTTCCCCTGGGACAGCGAGAACGCCGACCGCCTGTTCGAGATGACCGCGCGCTATGGCCTGCCGTATTTCCAGAACTTCCTCAATTCGGACATGCAACCCAACCAGGTGCGCTCCATGTGCTGTCGCCTGCAACTGGACGTGCGCGAGCTGCTCAAGCGCGGTGGTGGGCTGTTCGGTTCGGCGGAGCAGACCGGCTCGCTGGGCGTGGTGACAATCAACTGCGCGCGCCTCGGTTACCTGTTCAAGGGCGACACCAGCGGCTTGCTGCAACGTCTGGACAGCCTGATGGAAATGGCCATGGAAAGCCTGGAGGTCAAGCGCAAGGTGATCCAGCACCACATGGACGCCGGGTTGTACCCCTACACCAAGCGTTACCTGGGGACGTTGCGCAACCATTTCTCCACTATCGGCCTCAACGGCATGCACGAGATGCTGCGCAATTTCACGGATGACACGCAGGGCACGCACACCGAAGAAGGCCGCGCGTTCGCCCTGCGCCTGCTCGACCATGTGCGCGCCACCTTGCTGCGCTTCCAGGAAGAAACCGGTCACCTCTACAACCTCGAAGCCACACCGGCGGAAGGCACCACCTACCGCTTCGCCAAGGAAGACCGCAAGCGCTACCCGGACATCCTGCAAGCCGGCAGCCTGGATGCGCCGTACTACACCAACTCGTCGCAACTGCCGGTGGGCTTCACCGAAGACCCCTTCGAAGCCCTCGAGCTGCAAGACGAACTGCAATGCAAATACACCGGCGGCACCGTGCTGCACCTGTATATGGCCGAACAGATTTCCTCGGCCCAGGCCTGCAAGCAATTGGTGCGCAAAGCGCTGGGGCGTTTCCGCCTGCCGTACCTGACCGTGACCCCGACCTTCTCGATCTGTCCGGTACACGGCTACCTCGCCGGCGAACACGAGTTCTGCCCCAAGTGCGATGAGATCCTCGCGCTTGCCGCCCAGTCTTGAACCTGTTTTTCAACCCGCAAGGAGATTCACCATGCAAACATCCCAGCCACAACGTCAGCGCTGCGAAGTCTGGACCCGGGTAATGGGTTACCACCGGCCGGTGTCCGCGTTCAACCCCGGCAAACAGTCCGAACACAAGGAGCGTGTTCACTTTACCGAAGCGGCTTGCGCGGCCGGGCGCCAATGAGTCGAATGCTACGGGTTGGGGGCATGGTGCCCCTGACCACCCTCGACTACCCCGGCATGCTCGCTTGTGTGCTGTTCTGCCAGGGTTGTGCCTGGCGCTGTCGTTACTGCCATAACCCGGACCTGATTGCACCGCGCGGTAGCGCGGAGATCGATTGGCGCCGGGTTTTGCTGTTTTTGCAGCGCCGCCAGGACCTGTTGGACGCAGTGGTGTTCAGCGGCGGTGAGCCGACCTTGCAGGAAGGTTTGCCAGCGGCGATGGACGAGGTACGCGCCATGGGCTTTCGCGTGGGCCTGCACAGTGCGGGGATCAAACCGGCAGGCTTTGCCAATGCGCTGCGCCATGCCGACTGGGTGGGCTTCGATGTGAAGGCCCTGGTCGAGGACTATCAACTGGTCACCCAGGTCAAAGGCAGCGGCGTCGCCAATTGGCGCAGTTTGGAGACCTTGCTGGCCAGTGGCGTGGACTACGAGTGCCGCACCACGGTGCATTGGCATCTGATTGATACGTCGCGCCTGCTGCGCCTGGCCCAGCGTTTGCAAGCCAGTGGTGTCAAGCGCTTCGCCGTGCAGATGGTCCGCACGGCAAGCATGCTCGATGAGCAACTGCCGATTGCCCCGGCACAGATGGCATTGCCGGAGTTATGGGGCTGCATGCGCGAGTTGTTTCCGGCTTTTGTATTACGAGGGTGACCGATCGCCCTCCCAGGATTTTTAAAGATGCTGCCCGTTTTGGGCAGGTATTCATCAAGGAATGTTTAGAATGACGCAGTTAACCACGGCACAACGCATTGTCATCGGCTTCGCGATTGCGCCGCTGGCTCTGGTCGGTTTGGTGTTTTACGCCTTGCATGACCTGGCAACCCTCAAGCAACAGTCCGAACAGATCGTGCAGCAGGACTGGCCGAAAATCGCACCGATCATGGTGATCGCCACCGGCGTGCGCGATAACGGGCGCAACACCCGCGACCTGCTGATCGACCAGGATAACCAGCAGGCCCAAGAGGCCATTGGCACCACCCGGCAGCGCATTACCCAGGCGTTCGCCACCCTGGAGCCACTGTTCGATACCACCGAAGGCAAGGCGGCCTATGCCGCGTTGAAAACCCATCGGGAAACCTACGTCGCGGCCTTTACCCAGGTGCAGGCGCTGATCAAGCAGGGCGCCCGCGAGCAGGGCCTGGCCCAGCTCAAACAGCAGGTGGTGCCGGCCGAGCTTGAGGTGTTCAAGAGCCTCGATGCGTTGATGGCCATGCAAGGCCGACTGTTCGTCGAGCGCGAGCAGGCTGCGCAAATTCTCTACGACGATGCGCGCCGCACGATGATCGGATTATTCCTGCTATGCGTGAGCCTGGTCGTGGCGGCCGCCGTGATCGTCACGCGCAGCGTCACCCGGCCTTTGGGCGGCGAGCCGGACGAGGTGGCGCGGGTGCTCAGCCATATCGCCCAGGGCGACCTGACCATCGAGGTGCCGCTGGGCAACAGTGCCGACGGCAGCGTGATGCGCAACCTGCACCAGATGCAGCAGAACCTCAACCAGATGGTCCGGCAGATCGCCGCCTCGGTGGATGGCGTGGCCAGTTCATCCGAAGAGTTGAGCGCAGTCAGCAGCCAGACCAGCAGCAGCCTGCAGTTGCAGGGCCAGGAAATCGAACAGGCCGCCACCGCAGTGAACGAAATGACCGCCGCCGTCGATGAAGTCGCGCGCAACGCGGTGAGCACCAGCGAAGCCTCGCGCCTGTCGGAACAGACCGCCCAGCTTGGGCGGGCGCAGGTGCAGGAAACCGTGGCCTCGATCAACACCCTGGCCACCGGCGTGGTGGAAACCTCCGAACGCATCCAGCAACTCGCCGGCCGCGTGCAAGACATCAGCGGCGTGCTGGATGTGATCCGCAGCATCGCCGACCAGACCAATCTGCTGGCTCTCAACGCCGCGATCGAAGCGGCCCGTGCCGGCGATGCCGGGCGTGGTTTTGCGGTGGTCGCCGATGAAGTGCGCGCCCTGGCCCATCGTACCCAGACCTCGACCCAGGAGATCGAGCAGATGATCGGCAACATCCGCCAGGACACCGAACACGCCGTGGCCGCCATGCACAGCAGCAGCGAACGGGTGCAGGCGACCTTGGGCGTAGCGCAACGCTCGGGGGAGGCGCTGGATGAAATCACCCGCTCGATTTCGCAGATCAATGAGCGCAACTTGATGATTGCCAGCGCCACCGAAGAACAGGCACTGGTGGCGCGGGAAGTGGATCGCAACCTGGTGGGGATTCGGAACCTGTCGCAACAGGTATTGCAAGGGGCCTTGCATACCGAAACGGCGGGGCATGATCTGGCGGGGATGGCGGGGGAACTGCATCAGACGGTGGCGCGGTTTAAGGTTTAGGTGGTGTGGCGATGCGTTTCTTCGGTAATGGCCAACCCGAAAAGTAACCAACGCGCGGCGGCCTTATAGCCGACCTGATCCTGCAAGCCGAACTCGGTCAGAAATGTGGGAGGGGGCTTGCCCC
>NZ_JALJRR010000046.1:0-24074 GCF_024519615.1 Pseudomonas sp. Pse79 | reverse complement strand
GTGGCCGCCCGGATGGCGTGGTGGATTACCTCGGCCGTGTCGACCACCAGGTGAAGATCCGCGGTTTCCGTATCGAACTGGGCGAGATCGAAGCGCGGCTGCGTGAGCAGGACAGCGTCGGCGAAACCGTGGTGGTGGCCCAGGAAGGCCCGAACGGTAAGCAGTTGGTGGCCTATGTGGTGCCACTGGATCCGGTGCTGATGGACGATGCGTTGGCCCAGTCCACCTGCCGTGAAAACCTGCGCCGCGCCCTGAAAACCCGCCTGCCGGACTACATGGTGCCCTCGCACCTGATGTTCCTGGAGCGCATGCCGCTCACCCCCAATGGCAAGCTCGATCGCAAGGGCCTGCCGCGTCCTGATGTGAGCCAGATGCAGCAGGTGTATGTGGCGCCACAGAGCGAGCTGGAGCAGGACGTGGCGGCGATCTGGGGTGAAATCCTGGGCCTGGGACGGGTTGGCCTGGCCGACCACTTCTTTGAATCTGGGGGGCACTCGTTGCTGGCGATGCAGGTCATCTCCCGTCTGCGCCAGTTGCTGGGCCGGGAAGTTCCCCTCAGAACCCTGTTTGAACACCCGCGGTTGCAGGGTTTTGTCGAGACGCTGCAGCGTTCGGCAGCCGAGACGGACAGTGCGCCGGCGATTCTGCCCGTCAGTCGCCAGCAGCCGTTGGCATTGTCTTATGCCCAGGAGCGCCAGTGGTTCCTTTGGCAACTGGACCCCCAGAGCGCCGCGTACCACATCCCCAGCACCCTGCGCCTGCGTGGCTGGCTGGACCAGGCCGCGCTGCAACGCAGTTTCGAAACGCTGGTGGCACGCCATGAAAGCCTGCGCACCCAGGTGTACCAGGACGCAGGCCGCGCCCTGCAAATGATCCGGGATGCGGGTGCCGTGGAGATCTTGCATGCCGACGCCGACGAAGCGGATGTGCAGCGCCTGGTGCAAGCCGAGATCGCGCGACCGTTTGACCTGCAACAAGGCCCGCTGCTGCGGGTGACCCTGCTGCGCCTGGCTGACGACGAACACGTGCTGGTGCTGGTGCAGCATCACATCGTCTCCGATGGCTGGTCGATGCAGGTGATGGTCGACGAGCTGGTGCAACTGTACGCGGCCTACAGCCAAGGCCAGGAGCTGCAACTGCCGGCGCTGCCGATTCAATACGCCGACTATGCCCAGTGGCAGCGCGACTGGATGGCGGGCGGCGAGCGCGAGCGTCAATTGGCTTACTGGCAAACGCTGCTGGGCGGTGAACAGCCGGTGCTGGAACTGCCCGCCGAGCGGCCGCGACCTTCGGTGCAGAGCTATCGCGGGGCGAGCCTGGATGTCGTCCTGGACCCGGCGCTGGTGACGGGGCTCAAGGCCCTGGCGCAGCGTGAGGGGGTCACGTTGTTCATGGTACTGCTGGCGTCGTTCCAGACCCTGTTGCACCGTTACAGCGGCCAGCAGGATATTCGCGTCGGTGTGCCGATCGCCAACCGCAGCCGGGTCGAAACCGAGCGGCTGGTGGGGTTCTTCGTCAATACCCAGGTGCTCAAGGCCGATATCGATGCTCAACTGACCGTCACCCAGTTGTTGCAGCAGGCCAAGCGGCGGGCCCTGGATGCCCAGAGCCATCAGGACCTGCCCTTCGAGCAATTGGTCGAGGCGCTGCAACCCGAGCGCAGCCTGAGCCATAACCCGTTGTTCCAGGTGTTGTTCAATCACCAGAGCGAAGCGCGCCTGGCCAACAGCGGCCAGCAGCTTGCCGACCTGAGGGTTGAAGGGTTGGAGTGGGGCACGCAGACCGCGCAGTTCGACTTGAGCCTGGACACCCAGGAGACCGCCGAAGGGCTGTGGGCGACCCTGACCTACGCCACCGATCTGTTCGACGCCGCGACACCCAAGCGCATGGCCCGCCATTGGCAGAACCTGTTGCAGGGCATGCTCGGCGATCCGAATCAGCGGGTCACCCAGTTGCCGATGCTGGAGCGTCTGGAGCAGCAGGTGATGGTCGAGCAGTGGAACGACACGGCGCAGGATTACCCGTTGCAGCAGAGCGTGCAGCAGTTGATCGAAGCGCAAGCCGAACGCACGCCGGATGCCGAGGCATTGCTGTTTGATTGCGAAGTGCTCACTTACGCCCAACTGAATGCTCGTGCCAACCGCCTGGCGCACCGCCTGATACAGGCCGGTGTCGGGCCAGACCTGCTGGTGGGCGTGGCGATGGAGCGTTCGGTGGAGATGGTGGTGGCGCTTCTGGCCGTGCTCAAGGCTGGCGGCGCCTATGTGCCGCTGGACCCGGAATACCCGCGCGAGCGCCTGGCCTACATGCTGCAGGACAGTGGGGTGCAACTGCTGTTGACGCAGGCGCATCTGGTAGCGTCGTTGCCCATCGGTGACTGCGTACAGTGCCTGGTGGTGGAGCAGGGTGACAGCTGGCTGGAAGGGTTTGCCACCTTCAATCCCGAGGTCGCCGTCGAGGCCGAAAACCTCGCTTATGTCATCTACACCTCCGGTTCCACCGGGCAGCCGAAGGGCGCCGGTAACCGCCACTGTGCATTGACCAACCGATTGCTGTGGATGCAGCAAGCGTATGCACTGGATGCCAGTGATACGGTGCTGCAAAAGACGCCGTTCAGTTTTGACGTGTCGGTCTGGGAGTTCTTCTGGCCGTTGATGAGCGGCGCACGGTTGGTCATGGCGGCTCCGGGTGATCATCGGGAGCCGTCGCGCCTGGTGACGTTGATCAATCGACACCAGGTCACCACTTTGCACTTCGTGCCCTCGATGTTGCAGGCGTTCCTCCAGGACTCGCAGGCCGGCAGTTGCCAGGGCCTGCAACGCATCATTTGCAGCGGCGAAGCCCTGCCGGTGGACGCCCAGCAACAGGTGTTCGCCAAACTGCCCAAGGCCGGGCTGTTCAACCTGTACGGCCCGACCGAGGCGGCCATTGATGTGACCCATTGGACGTGTGTCGATGAAAACCGCGACAGCGTGCCGATTGGCCAGCCGATCGCCAACCTGCGCACCCATGTGCTGGATGCGCAGTTGCAGCCGGTTGCGGCGGGTGTTGCCGGTGAGTTGTACCTGGGCGGTGTCGGGCTGGCGCGCAGTTACCATCGCCGTCCCGGCCTGACCGCCGAGCGCTTTGTGCCGTGCCCGTTCCAGTCTGGCGCGCGGTTGTATCGTACCGGGGACCGGGTCCGTCAGCGCATGGATGGCGTGATTGAATACCTGGGGCGCCTGGATCATCAGGTCAAATTGCGTGGTTTGCGGATCGAGCTGGGCGAAATCGAAGCGCGCCTGCTGGAGCATCCGCAGGTGCGTGAAGCGTCGGTGCAAGTGCAGGATGGCAAGCATCTGGTGGGCTACCTGGTGTTGCACGACCCGGCCGCCGCCTGGCGTGATGCCCTGAGTCATCACTTGCTGGCGCATTTGCCCGACTACATGGTGCCTGCGCAATGGGTCGTGCTGGACCGCATGCCCTTGAGCCCCAACGGCAAGTTAGACCGCAAGGCCCTGCCGGCACCGGACGCCAGCGTGCATCAGCGGCACTTCGTTGCGCCGAGCAACCCGCTGGAGCACACCGTTGTGCTCGCCTGGCGCGAGGTCCTGGGCCTTGAACAGGTGGGGGTGGAGGACAACTTCTTCGAGCTGGGCGGGCACTCGTTGCTGGTGTTGATGCTCAAGGAGCGTATCCGCAAGGCTACCGGCGTCGAGCTTTCGGTGAGTCAGCTGATGCTCAACCCGACGGTTGCGGGGCAGGTGGCCTGTGTTAATGGTCAGGCCGGCAACTCGTTGATCGTCAGGTTGAACAGCCAGACCCGTGGCACACCGTTGTACCTGTTTCACCCCAGCTATGGTTCGGTGCATTGCTACAAGGCCATTGCCCTGGCGTTGCGCGAGCAGCGGCCGGTAATGGGCGTGATTTGCCGGGCGTTGGCCGAGGAGGGCAGTGAAGTGCCGGCCTGGCACGAGATGGTCGAGGACTACACCGCGCAATTGTTGACGGCGCAGCCGGAGGGGGCCTTCCGTCTGGCGGGCTGGTCCCTGGGCGGCAATCTGGCGATGGAAGTTGCCCATGGCCTGGAGCAGGCTGGGCGGGAAGTGGAGTGCGTGGGCTGGATCGACGCATCGCCACCCCAGTGGGTCAAGCCCTTCTGGGACACGGCGGTGATGGTCGATGAGCGCGAAATATCCGCCAATGACCGGCGCGTGGAATTGTTGGGCGCGATGTTCCCTGAGTTCACGGCGCAGATCCATGCCAAGTGGTCGGGCCAGCAGGCCACGGTTGATGGCGACGATGAGCAATGGGCCGGGTTCAACCAGTGGGCCGGGGATGTGCTGGGTGAGCGCTTCCATGAACTCAAGGAAGAGTTGCTCAGTGGCCATGAGGCGCAAATCTCGTGGGAGGTCGACCGCATGCTGGGCCAGCGCCTGCATGATGCCGATTTCAAGGCGATCAAGGCGCCGATCAGTTGCTGGTGGGCGACCTTGAGCCGCACGGGTGTGCATCATCGGTTGATTGAGGCGAGCATGCTGGAGGTCGCCGGCCAGTCCCGGATTGAACGTTCGGTGCTGATCGAGACCAGTCACGATCGGTTGATCGACAACGCCGCGTTCGTGCGCAGCTTCGCCGACGCGATGGCGTAACACCGGGCCTGAACGAACAAGCCCCCGGCCACTGATGGTGATCGGGGGCTTTTTCGTGGGGTGGGGGTCAACGACCGGCCCCTGCAAAAACGCCCCGGGCAATGAATGCACGGGGCGTTAGGGTTGGAACCCTCAGTAGCCGCCAGGGCGGCTACGAGCAGGCCTTAGAAGTCCCAGCGGGTGCTGAGCATGAAGTTGCGTGGCTCGCCGTAGGCGGCAGAGTTATAGAAGCCGATGTTGGTGTAGTAGGTCTTATCGAAGATGTTGTTGACGTTCAACGTTGCCGACACGTTCTTGGTGAACTGGTAGCGGGTCATCAGGTCCACCAGCCAGTAGGATTCCTGGGAAAACTCCTCGTAGCCGCCTTTCGGGCTGTTGTAGATGTCCTGCCAGCCAACACTCTGCCAGCGAGCGCCGCCGCCGACGGTCAGCTTGTCGAGGTTGCCCTTGAACTTGTACGAGGTGTAGACGCTGACCTGATCTTCCGGCTCGAAGGTCGAGATCTTGATGTCGTTGTCGTCGCGCACAACCTTGTGGGTATAGCCACCCTGGAGCTGCCAGCCCGGTGCCAGTTCGCCCGACATTTCGACTTCGTAACCCTTGGTCACGGCCTTGGTGCCCTTGAACGCGTAGTTCGACGGTGTCGGCGTGCGGTTGTTGTATTCGTCGTCGGACACGGAACGGTTGGTTTCGTGGATCTCGAAGTAGGCGGCGCTGGCGTTTACACGACCGTCCAGGAAGTCTGCCTTGACGCCCAGTTCCCAGTTCTGGCCTTCATCCGGCTCGACCAGTTTGTTGTTGCGGTCGCGGTTGTAGCTTTCCTGCGGCATGAAGATATCGGTGTAGCTGGCGTAGACCGAGTACGTGTCGTTCAGGTCGTAGACCACACCGGCATACGGCACGAACCGTCCGGTTTCCTTGTAGGTCGGGTTGTTGCCGGTGACGGTGTAGTCGACCACGCGGCCGCCGAGCAGCAGCTTGAGGTCGTCGGCGAGGTTCAGGCGGGTGGTCATGTACGCGCCGGTCTGGCGCACGGTGTCGTCGATCTTCGACTGCGGTGTGCCCCAATCCGGTTCGGTCGCGTTGCCGTGCCAGTTGTGGAAGTTCACCAGGTTGGGGGCGAGGTTCCAGTAGCCATTGCCGTTCCACTCGGAAGAACTGATGGAGCCGCCGAGGACCAGCTCATGCTCGCGGCCACCCAGGCTGAACGGGCCGCTCACATATAGGTCGGCGGAGTCGCTGACGGTTTCGCCGGTGTACTTGCCCGATGTCAGCTGCGAAGTGCCGTCCAGGTTGGGAGTGCTGCCCTGGATCGAGCCCATCTTCGCGTGGTAGCCGTTGATCTTGTGGTCCAGTTGCAGCTTGGTGACCCAGCCATCGCCGAGGTCGTGCTCGACTATGGCGAATAGGGTGCGGGTGTACTGCTCCCAGCTGCTCCAGTCGGCGGCGTTGTTGAACGAGCGCTTCACGTTGTTGCGATTACCCTGGGCGTCGATCAGCGGGAAGCTGCCGGACCAGGACGAGCCTTTTGGCAGGCTGTCCTGGTAGTCGCCACCTACGGTCAGCATGGTGTCCGGGGACAGGTCGAATTCCATGATGCCGTAGTAGACCGGGCTTTGGCGCTCATAGCGGTCCATGAAGGAATGCTTGTCCTGGTAAGCCGCCACCGCCCGACCCCGGACATTCCCGGTTTCGGTCAGCGGGCCGCTCACATCCAGCTCGCTGCGGTAGTTGTCCCAGGAACCGGCGCCCACGCTGGCGTGGCCCTGGAACTCTGCGGTGGGCTTTTTGCGCACAAGGTTGATGGTCGCACCCAGGGAGCCTGCGCCAGTGAGCAGGCCGGTGGCGCCCTTGAGTACTTCGACCCGGTCATAGATCGCCATGTCGCTCAGGGTGTTACCCGCCGAATAGGCCACGTTGCGCGCAGTGGACGGAATGCCGTCGTACTGGAAGTTGTTGATGGAGAAACCACGGGCGTAGTAGTTGCTGCGCTCGGTATCGAAGGCCGAGACGGTGATGCCCGGCGTGTGGCGCATCACGTCGTCAACGTTGTTCAGGCCGAAGTCGTCCATGTGCTGGCGGGTGATGACGGTCACCGACTGCGGCGTCTCCTTGGGCGTCAGCACCAGGCGGGTCGAGGTGGCGATGTAGCCTGGGGTATAGGAACCGGTGTTTTCGGTCACGTTGCCCAGTTGGTTGGCGGTCACCTGGGTCGGGCTCAGTTCCAGCCCGGCGGAGGTACCGGCGGCGGTGACGGTCAGCGAATTGCCATTGAGGCTGTGGGTGGTCGACGTTCCTGACAGCAGGGTATTGATCGCCTGTTGCGGGCCCAGTTTGCCTTTGACGGCGGTGCTGTTCTTGCCTTGCACGTCGGTCGGGCTGTAGAGCACCTGCATGTTGGCCTGATGACCGAAGGCCTGCAGCGCGCTCCCCAGCGGCTGCGCGGGAATGTCCAACTCGATCTCTTGTGCCTGCACATAGCCGGCCACCGGCAGTGATATGGCCAGGGCCAGGGCGTTCGGCAGGAGGTTGATGTTCAGGGCCCGACGCATGGATAGCGCTTTGCTCAGTGGGCTGAGACCGAGTCGTGCTGGCATGGGTGTTTTCTCTTCTATGTTTTAAGTGGGCAATTATAGGTGTTTATTGAGTCTGGTTCTCATTACCACTAGTGAGACGTTCCTATCCCGGGAAACCGGAAAAGAAAATTCACGCCGGCGTCATTTCGTGCACGACCTGGCCGGCGCGCAGGCGCACCAATTGGTCGGCGATATCGAAATAGCGGTCGTCGTGACTGATCACGATGATGGTCTTGCCCAGGCGCTTGAGGTCCGGCAGCAGCTCGGTATAGAAGATCCGGCGGAAGGCCGGGTCCTGGTCGGCGGCCCACTCGTCGAACACCAGCACCGGGCGTTCTTCCAGCCAGGCGTTGACCAGCGCCAGGCGCTTGCGTTGGCCGGTGGACAGATCGGTGGTGCTGAACACGCCATCCTTGACGCTGACCTTGTGGGCGATCTCCAGGCGTTCCAGGTATTTTGTCGCGCTGTCGAGTGACTGGGCGGCGCTGCCCTGGACCAGGTCATCGAACAGGTAGTAATCGGCAAACACCGTGGTGAACAGCTGGCGATAGTCGTCGCGCTCGGGGTCGCTCACAGCGTTGCCATTGAGCAGGATTTCCCCGGCCTGCGGCGGGTACAGCCCCAGCAGCAGCTTGATCAGGGTGGTCTTGCCGCTGCCGTTTTCGCCGACGATGAACACGATATCGCCCTGGGCGATGTTCAGGTCGATCGGCCCCAGGTGGAACGGTTCGCTGCCTGCCACTGCCGGCGGGCTGTAGCGCACACCGCGCAATTCCAGGCTGTTGACCACCGGTTGCGGGGCTTCGCTGTCATCCATCAGCAGGTGCGGTTCCGGCGAGGAGAAGCGCTGTGACAGCTCACTGATACGACCAAATGCAATCTTCGCCTTGCCCACCACCGGCAGGTAGCCGAGCAGGTGTTCCAGCGGGCCTTTCATGTACAGCAGCACCAGGACGAAACCGGTGATCACGCTAGGGTCGGGGTTGGGGTTATAGGCCTGCATCGCCAGGGCCAAGCCGATCACCACGAAGAACAACATCGAGCCAAAGGTCTTGGCAAGGATGTAGATGTTCACGGAACGCACCTGGATGTCGGCGATGCGGTCCGCGGTTTCCTGAATGCGCTGGGTGTTCATGCGAAAGCGCCGGGGCCGGTGCATGCGCAGTTCCTTGGCGCCGGAGGCAATGGCGTTGTAGTAACGCTGCAGCTCATCTTCGTGGCTGCGCGCCAGGTCGAAGCCCTGGATGCCTTTGCCGCCGGCGATGAACTGCACGGCACTGCCGATCACGATGGCGACCACCATCATCAGGAACATCGGTACCGACAGGTAGGCCAGGTAGCCCAGGCAACCCAGGGTCACTGTGGCCGCAATGGCCAGTGGCGTGAACGCGAAGGAGAAATCGCTGATGGTGTCGACGTCGTGGGTCAGTACCGGGATCAGCCGGTGGGAGCGATAGCCCTCGATCTGCCCGATCGGCGCCGACAGCACCTTTTCGCCGAGGTCCTTGCGCAGGGCGGCAATGATCCGTTGGCCGACGTAATTGGTGCCGATATCGGAAATGATCGAACTGACCAGCGCCAGCACACACAGCGCAGCAAACGTCAGAATCACCCCCTGGGTCATCCCGGCGGCGGAGTGCAGCGCATTATTGATAGTCGCCAGCAGCAGCGTGATGGCCAGGCCACCGGCCATGCCCAGGGCGACGGAGACGCTCACGATGGCGCGAAAGGGCCTGAGCAATGCGAGCAAACCGCTGAAGGCGCCGCGCTTGGGGTCGGTCATAGGTACTTCCCGGAAAGTGAATGGAGGGGGCTGGGCACACAGACCCTTACCCATGACAAACGAAGCGTCGGCGCGAGTATTTAGCGCGGCGTGCCCGGCGGTGGCGGTGGCGGATAAATTGCCCGCTGCCTGGTTCGTTCTTGTTGGGTAGGCGCACGCGTAGGGTCGCGTGCCGGATCTATCCAGTGAGAGCGAACCAATGACGAAAAAGAACCTGGTGTATGTGTGGTCCCTGAGAAATGCCGCCGCCGACAAGGCCGGGCAGCCAGTGGCCTATAAGGACCACGAGCGCTACATGAAGTCGGTGCTGGAGTTTCTGGTGGGCTCGCTCAACGATACGTCGCTGGGCGAGGCCTATAACCTGGTGGGCGTGGTGTATGACGACGACGAGCAAAACCCGCGTGACCGGCAATTGGTCGCCGACTATGGCTTTGCCTATGCGCCGGGCCGCCAGTGGCTGTACCCGGCGGACCTGCGGGTGCAGGGGTGTCTGGTCAACGATTTGCTGCTGAGCGTGCCGTCCACCTACCGCCGCCTGCCGCGTGGCAGCGCGCAACACATCGCCGGCAAGCAGGACTTCGAACGCCGCCTGCACGACACGCTGGTGGAGCTGAAGGCCGATATCGTGGTGCTGGACGGCCTGTTGGTGATCCTCGATGAGCTGGTGCGCCCGGGTGCGCCATTTGCGCGGCGGATCATGAACATTCACCCGGGCATTACCCGTATCGAATCGCCCTACGAGCGCCGGGGCGCCTACGCCACCTGGAACGCCTTGTACGGTGCCCGTGGCCAGGCGGTGGTGGATTGGACGACCAAGGAGACGCAGCCGTGCGAGCCGCTGTACCTGACCGGTGCCTCGTTCCACTACGTGGACAACGGCATCGACTCCGGAGAAGTGTTCCACGACGTGCTCAAGACCGAGATTTCCCCGGACGACACCATCCTCGAATTGCGCTGGAACAACTTCAATAACAGCCTGTTTCCGGCGTTGCATGAAGGTTTGGAACGGTTGGCTCAGCAGGGCTGACGCACGCCCCTGTAGGAGCGGGCTTGCCCGCGAAAATCGCCAACGATAACGCGTTTATCCTGGATAAACGCGGCGTACTCGGGGGCTTCGCGAGCAAGCTCGCTCCTACAGTGGGTGCAGCGGGTGCAGCGGGTGCAGTGGATGCAGTGGATGCAGTAGGTGCAGTGGGTGCAGCGGGTGCAGTAGGTGCAGTAGGTGCAGTGAGGGGATTTGTTGTTACAGGTCGCGCACTACCCGAAAGCCGATCCAGTCCCCGCGTGTCTGCGGGTAGATGTTGTTGCGATTGCCCGAGCGCGAGAACACTGGCGCTTCGCCCCAGTCATTGCCACGGATCTGGTAGCTCTCGCAGTTCGGTTCCACCCAGGCGCTGCCGTCGGTCGGTGCGCCGATGTAGTTGGGGTGTTCGCAGTCGGCCACGCGCTCGTAGACGTTGCCGTGCATGTCGTACATGCCGAATGCGTTCGGCGGGTAGCTGCCGGCCGGCGAGGAAAAACTGTAGCCATCCGCCGGACCGTAGGTGTTGGCATGTTCGGCAATGCTGTAACCCTTGCCCTCGTCGAACGGAAACGGGAAGGGCCCGCTGGAGCCGGCGCGCGCGGCGTATTCGCGCTGGGCTTCGCTGACCATGTGGTACGGCTGCCCGGTCTTTTTCGACAGCCAGGCCACGTAGTGTTTGATGTCGTCCATGTCCATGCACACTGCCGGCTGACGCGGGCTCTGGGGGTAGCGCGGCTTGCTGGCGATGCATTCGCGGCCGGGGCGGGTGTCGCCGTCGGCGATCTTGACCCCGGTCTGGCGGATATAGCTGTCCCACTCGCCAGCGGTGATCTGGAAGCGGCTCATGGCGAACGGCTTGGCGAAGGTCACGGTATGCATCGGGCCTTCGTCCGGCTCGCGGCCGACCTCATCGTCGGGCGTGCCCATGGTGAAAGTGCCGGCGGGCAGCACCACCATTTCCGGGCAGTCCTTGCAGTCCTTGAATACTTTGCCGGGTTGCGGCGTGGCGGCCTCGGCCAGGTTGGGCAGCAGCGCTGCGCACAGGGCGGTGAGGGCCAAAGCGGTCAGGGGGGCGGATGGCGTCATGTGGGCCTCTCGTTCAAAGGGCAAAGGGCGTGCGTCGCCACCGCTGGCTCAGCACGGTCATGTTGTGCTCACGGGCTTACGTCGAGGGTGATGAGCGATTGGCCAAGGGCCTGGCGGCTTTTTGTACCTGGTCCCACACCCGCAGAAAGTTGCCGCCCCACAGCTTGGCGATGTCGGCTTCGGAGTAGCCGCGCTGGATCAGCTCGGCGGTGACGTTGCGGATTTCGCCGACGTTGTTCCAGCCGTCGATACCGCCGCCGTCGTTGAAGTCCGACGCCAGGCCGACATGGTCGATGCCGATCTTGCGCACGGTGTAGTCGATGGCATCGCCCAGGTCCTTGAGGGTGGCCTTGGGTTCGTCATCGAGGATCGCGTACAGCGCGCTGGCGTACTCGCCGAACGTGTGCTCGGGCCAGGCGGCGATGATTGCGTCGCCCGGCATCAGGGCCACGGCCAGGTTGGGCAGGGGGGGCAGGTCGAAGCGGGCGCGCAGGCTGTTGAGCTTGTCCTGGGTCGGCTGGCTCAGCGGGCGAAGGTAGGCGGAGAAGGCCACGATCTGTACCACGCCGCCGCTGCGCTTGATCAGTTGCAGTTCCTTGTCGCTGAGGTTGCGCGGGATATCCACCGCCGCGCGTGGCGCCGAGTGGGAGGCCACCAGTGGCGTGCGGCTCAACTGCGCAACTTGTTCCAGGGCCTTGGTCGACATTTGCGACACATCGATGATCACCCCCAGGTCATTGAGGCGGTGTACCGCTTGCTGGCCGATGTCCGAGAGGCCGTCGAGAGCGTCGGTGGAGTCATTGAAAAATGGCAGTGGCCGCGACGAGTCGGACCAGGCGTTATTGCCGATATAGCTGAAGCCGAACATACGCATGCCGCGTGCTGTCCACAGGTCCAGTTGGTTCAGGTCGCTGCCCAGCGGGTAGGCGTTGAGCATGCTGATAAAGATCGCGAATTTGCCTTCGCCATGCAGGCGCCGGAAGTCATCCGGGGTGTAGGCGATGCCCACTTCGTTGGGGAAGTCGCGCACCATGCCGGAGATGATTTTGTAGCGCACTTCCTGCTCGTGGCGGGCTTCCTCGACAAAGCCGTCGCTGGGCCTGTGGGGAGCATTGGCGCCGTTCCAGATTTCCGGCCAGCCGAAAACCGTCAGCGCCGCCCCGGACAATCGCCCGCGACGCGCCTTGGCCAGGTCGAACTGGCCGCCGCCGTCGTGGTCGGCCTCATTGCCGGCAGTGCCGAAATCCAGCGGCACGGTGATATGGCTGTCGAACGACAACAGGCGCTCCTGCAGGTCATTGGCCTGCTTGATCACCGCCAGCGGGTAGCCGGCATTGCCTCGGAACCAATGATCCCAGGCCAGGAAACCGGCCCCGGCGCCGATGGCCAATGCCAGTGGCAGGCCGATAAACAGCGCCTTTTTCGAACGTGGTTTTGTCATTGCCGTCTCAGTCAGTTGAGGCCTTTGCTATCTGGGAAGAACGAGCGATGAGCGCGGAAATTTAGGCCTCGGCGACGGCGCGGTAAATTTCCCGCGCGAGTAAACGTTCTAGCTCTGATAACGCCGTTTCCTAAGGTAGACAATGACGATCTCTCGACGTGGGTTCATCGCAGGCCTGGCGCTGACTGGCGCCGCCGTGCCGGCGGCCTTATATGCCCATCGCGAGTGGACGCGTGAAGAATTCCCCATCACCCCCGGCGAAGCCACGGTGGATCTTGCCGATACCGCCGGCCAGCACCTGGCGAACACGTTGCGCGGGGTGTGGAACCTGCGGCTTGAAGGCCGCGATGCCGGCCTCAAGGGTTTGCCCGCGCAGGGCCTGGCGTTGCTGCTCGATGTCGCGCCGCGTGGGCGTGGCCTGCGTGGTTATCTCGACACGGCCGAGCACCTGCGCGGCGATGGCGAACCCCGTTATCGCGTGTTGGGTGACTTGCTCGCGGGCGAGGGCACCGAGCTCTATTGGCGGCTGATCGACCGTGATGCAGCCGACGGCGCGCCGGCCTATGAATTCAGCATGACCGTCGATGAAGTCTGGGGCGTCTTCGGCAACGCCGGCAGCGGCACCCTCAGCGGGCAGATCCTCGACCTCGACCGCCCCCTGGCGCTGACCGCGCCGGAGAATCGCTTTGTTGCCCACAAACAGCCGTTTCCCGAAGCCCGCCAACGCATCGGTCTCAACCCTTCGCTGCTGGCCTGGCTGATTTCCCCCGAGCACCGCCTGTTCCACCAACTGTGGCACGCCACGCGCGACCAATGGCACAAGCTCTCCGAGGAAAAACGCGACGCCTTGCGTGGCATCGGCTGGCAGCCCGGCCCACGGGGCAAGGAGCGCGACGCGCGGGGCAAGCTCAAGGATCGCAACGGCTCGGGCATCGACTTCTTCTTCATGCATCGGCATATGCTCGGCACCGCACGTGCGATGCAAGACTTGCCGTCGTGGTCCGCCTTCCCCGAACCGCAACCGGCCCTGGAACGTGATCGCCTGGGCTTCCTGCGCTACTTCGACAACCATGACGGCTTTGCCCTGCCACCCACTTGGCTGGCGCCGGACGACGGTGACTACACCCAATGGGTCAGCGATATCAAAGCCGCCGAGACCTACCACAGCAACTTCCAGGTCTGGGAATCCCAATACCGCGACCCGCGATACCTGGCCAAATTGACCCTGGGCCAGCTCGGCTCCGAAATGGAACTGGGCCTGCATGACTGGCTGCACATGCGCTGGGCCTCGGTGCCCCGCGACCCCTCCAACGGCGCCCCCGTGCCCTTCGCCCGCGACCCGGCAGACTTTGCCGCGCGTTGGTATGCACCCGAAAACGACTTTCTTGGCGATCCGTTTTCCTCCCACGTCAACCCGGTGTTCTGGCACTTCCATGGCTGGATCGACGACCGCATCGAAGACTGGTTCCGCGCCCATGAGCGCTTCCATCCCGACCAGGTCAGCCGCCTGGAGGTCAACGGCGTGGCATGGTTCGCGCCGGGGCGGTGGGTTGAAGTCGGCGACCCGTGGCTGGGCCCGGATACCCATGGCTGCAGCACCACGCCAGGCTTGCAGAGGGGGCGTTCGATGGAGATGGACCCAGAGATCATGAAGCTCGCCCTGCGAATTACGTTTGCTGCGCAAGACGAAGCGCTGCAGGGTTTGTTCAAACGGGTGCCGAAGCGGCCATGGTATGCGCGGCATTTGAAGGTCAAGGTGCGCGAGGTGTAGGCGTTTTTTGCTGGAGTTCGATGTTTATGATGTAAAGCTGAGACGGAGATGGTTTATCTTCTGGTCGGCACGTGGGTGTTTTTTATAGGTTTTAGTACTATAAATAATGGAGGATATTGAAAGAAATTTATATGGGTTTGTATATTTATACTGATCTTTTATTGGGCGCCGGCGCAGTTAAGAAATATCCGACAGCTGGATCCCTGTCTGTGGTTTAAATCTTCAATAATCTTTGCAAGAAAGATAATCTTTGTGCTTTGTGGGAAATATCCCTGATGCGCAATGGAAAGTTCCCGTCCGTGATTCGGGGACTGGTAAGTTATGGCAGTGATACTTCATTCTAGTGAGCAAGCGGACGCCATGTGCCATGTAGCACTTTGGCTTTCCGGAAAGGGAATTTAAGTTGATTGAATTCCGGTTTTAATTTCCATCTGACCGCAGATCAATGCTGTTGGATAACTCACGGAATGAAACGATGACGCTAAGCAGCTTTCAAAATGAAGTGCCCAAGGCCAGGGTTAATATCAAGCTCGACCTGCATACCGGCGGTGCGCAGAAAAAGGTTGAGTTACCTTTGAAACTGATGGTACTGGGTGACTACAGTAATGGTAAAGAACAGCGTCCGCTCTCCGAGCGCGGCAAGGTTGATATCAATAAGAACAACTTTGACAGCGTCCTGGGCGAGTTCTCGCCGGGTCTGAAGCTGGCTGTCGACAACACCTTGGACGACGATGCGTCCGACACCGCTGTCGAACTGAATTTCCGGTGCATGAAGGACTTCGAGCCTGAGCAGGTCGCACGGCAGATTCCACAACTGCGTGCGTTATTGGCGATGCGCAACCTGTTGCGTGATCTCAAATCGAATCTGCTGGACAACGTGACCTTCCGCCATGAGTTGGAGCGCATCCTCAAGGATGACGCGCTCAGTGACGAACTGCGCGCTGAGTTGGCTGCCTTGGCGCCTGAAGAAGAACGTTAATTCATAGCGGTAATTTAAAAGGGAAGTTAAATCATGTCCTTAGAACATTCCAACGTGCAAGCGCGCGGCGCCACAGTGTTGTCTGAAGAGTCTGCGGGTGTTTATGCTGCGCTGTTTAACAAGATCAATTTAAGTCCTGTTGCTGAATTGGCCGGTATTGATATCTTCCAGAACTCGGATGCGCTGTCCGAGGTGTCCGCCGATGAGCGGGTGACGGCAGCGGTCAGTGTGTTTTTAAAGTTGCTTAAGCAATCGCCGCAAAAAATCGAGCGTTTGGATAAAGTCCTGTTGGATGAGCATATTGCTTCGTTGGACCGGCAGATTGGCCGTCAACTCGATGCGGTCATGCACCATCCGGACTTCCAGCGCGTCGAGTCAACCTGGCGCGGTGTGAAATCGCTGATTGATCAGACGGATTTCCGTCAGAACGTTCGCATAGAACTATTGGATGTCAGCAAGGACCACCTGGTGCAAGACTTCGAGGACGCGCCTGAAATTGCCCAGAGCGGCTTGTACCTGCATACCTACACGCAGGAGTACGACACACCGGGGGGCGAGCCGATTGCGGCGGCTATCTCAAACTACGAATTCGATCGCAGGCCTCAGGACATCGCGCTGCTGCGCAATATTTCCAAAGTCGCCGCCGCCGCCCACATGCCGTTTGTGGGGGCTGTAGGCCCAGCGTTCTTCGGCAAGGAAACCATGGAGGAGGTGGCCGCGATCAAGGACATCGGCAACTATTTTGATCGTGCCGAATACATCAAGTGGAAGTCATTCCGTGACAGTGACGACGCGCGTTACATCGGCCTGACCATGCCGCGGGTCCTGGGGCGCTTGCCCTACGGGCCCGACACCGTTCCCGTGCGCAGCTTCAATTACGTCGAGAATGTCAAAGGGCCGGATCACCACAAGTACCTGTGGACCAACGCATCGTTTGCCTTTGCCGCGAACATGGTCAAAAGCTTCATCAGCAACGGTTGGTGCGTGCAGATACGTGGGCCGCAGTCGGGTGGTGCGGTCACTGAACTGCCTATCCATTTGTATGACTTGGGCACCGGCAATCAGGTCAAGATTCCTTCCGAAGTGATGATTCCGGAAACCCGTGAGTTCGAGTTCGCCAACCTCGGTTTCATTCCGCTCTCGTACTACAAGAACCGCGACTATGCGTGTTTCTTCTCGGCCAACTCCGCGCAAAAGCCGGCGCTGTACGACACGGCCGACGCCACCGCGAACAGTCGAATCAACGCACGTCTGCCTTACATTTTTCTGCTGTCACGCATTGCTCACTATCTGAAGCTGATCCAGCGCGAAAACATTGGCACCACCAAGGACCGGCGTTTGCTGGAACTGGAGTTGAACAAGTGGATCGGCGGGCTGGTCACCGAAATGACTGATCCGGGTGATGACTTGCAGGCCTCACACCCGCTGCGGGAGGCGAAGGTCACGGTGGAAGACATCGAGGACAACCCCGGTTTCTTCCGCGTCAAGTTGTATGCCGTGCCGCACTTCCAGGTCGAGGGTATGGACGTGAACTTGTCACTGGTTTCGCAGATGCCCAAGGCCAAAGCCTGATTCAGTCGTAGGGAAACGATGCCATGAATATCGATCGCCCTCTGTGGGCCGCCGGGGCGTTGCTGTCGCCGCAACAATTCCAGCAACAGGCGCGCTGGGAGGCTTGGACCAACGAACAACTCGCGCACCTGGCCCTGGCGCACCCCTGGGGTGTCCAGGCGGTAGGGTTCGACCTGGATGCATTACGGCTGGGTAAGCTCAAGGCGACTCAGTTGCGGGTCCGCATGCCCGATGGCACCTGGATCGACACCGAGCAGGTCGACCGCCTGCCTCCGGCCTTGGAGCTGGCGCAGTTGCTGGCCGACGAAGATCAGGACGCGTTATTGCACTTGGCCTTGCCCCTGGAACAGGCGAATGGCGACAACTGCCTGTTCGACGGTGGCAGGGCCGATCGGCCCACACGCTATCGCCAGTCTTGGCGCGACGTACAGGATATGTATGCCGATGAGGTGCAGTCGATAGGCGTGCTGGAGCATGCACTGAGCCTGCGCCTGCAGCGCGACGATAATGCGGACTACATGACGTGTCCGCTCGCGCGCCTGGTGCGCGACGGGCAGGGCGCCTGGAGCCTCGACCCGGGCTATGTGCCGCCGTTGCTGAGCTTCGCCGCGCACCCGGGGTTGCTGAACCAGCTGGACAACCTGTTGACGCAATTGTCCGCCAAGCGGCAACGGCTCATGGGCATGCGGCGGGAAAGCAATCAGCGCATGGCCGACTTTGCCGTCGCCGACGTGTCGCTGTTCTGGCTGCTCAATGCGTTGAATACCTACCAGCCGGTATTGGCCGATCTTCGGGAGTTTCCCGCGCGCCACCCCGAGCAGGTCTACCAGCAACTGATCAAGCTCGCCGGTGGCCTGCTCACGTTTTCGCTGGAACACGACGTGGACAAAATCCCCGCTTACCGGCACACCTCGTTGGAGGCAGTGTTCCCGCCGCTGATGCACACCCTGTCGCTGTTGTTGGAGGCCAGTCTGCCGTCGCGGGTCATTGCTTTGAGCCTGGAGGTGCAGGGGACCAATCGTTGGCAAGTCACGCTGAATGACCCGCGTTTGCGCGAGCGTGAGGGGGCCGATTTCTATCTGTCGGTGCGCAGTCGGCTACCGGCGGCGCAGGTGCAGGACCAGTTCCCGCGCCTGTGCAAGATAGGTACGCCGGATGAGGTCGATTATCTGATCAACGCGGCGCTCGACGGGGTGCCGTTGCAGTCCCTCAGCCATGTGCCGGCGGCGATTCCATTGCGCCTGGAAAATCAGTACTTCGCGCTGGATCTCGGGCATTCCAAGGGGCAGGCGGTGCTGGACGAAGGGGTCTGTGCTTTCTACGTTCCCAGCAGCTTGGTCGACGTCAAGCTGGAACTGTTTGCGGTGCTGCGCTCATGAAACCGACGCCTTCCAACGAGCAAGCCGCAGCAGCGGTGGATATCGACGCGCTGTTACAGGACACCTACCTATTGGTGGTCGAGTTGCGCCAGGGCGCCTCGGTGCAACCTGGTCGGGAGTTGGGCCAGCTTTGTATCGAACAGGTTGAGCAAGCTCGGCAGCACCTTGAACGGGCGGGCCTGAGTCAGCGCAACATCGACCACATCAGTCATGCTCAATGCGCGCTACTCGACGAAACGGTGCTGACCTGCGCCGACGCAGATGCCCGCGCCGCCTGGGCCAGCGAACCGTTGCAGGCCAAGTTCTTCAATCGTCATCAGGCCGGTGAGTTTCTGTACGAGGCCATGCGTGACGTGTTGAGCGAACCCGCGCCGGACCGGCATGTGTTGACGGTATTTCAGCGCGTATTGATGTTGGGTTTTCGCGGGCGCTATCGTGATTTGAGCGACCCCGGACGCGAGCAACTATTGGCTGCTCTCAACGCACAGGTGGCGCCGTTCAAGGTCAGCCAACACATGCCGACGCAGGTGGTCGGTGGCGAACTCAGCGCGGGTTTTGGCTGGCTGCGCTCGCCCTTGATTCATCTGCTGACAGTGGCCCTGTTGCTGGTTGCGACGTGGTGGGGATTGGATCATCTGCTGAGCGATGCGATTGCCTCGCTCTTGCCTGATCAGGGGTAAGTGCGGATGACCTTCAATCTGCATCGCATCCTTTACCTGTGGGCCGGTGTCCTCGTCCTCGCGTTGCTGCTCATCATTCCGCTGGCGATGTGGGCGCGTGTGCTCGGCGTGCTGATCGCGGTGTGCTGTGTGACGTGGGCCTGGGTATCGCTGCGCCTGCGCGCCGAGCGGCAGCGTGGGTCGGTGAGGTTGGCCGAGGGCATGGTGCTGCCCGCTGCGGGGTTTCGTCAGCCGGTGGTGCTGGTCTGCGGTGATGGCCTGGATGGGCTGTTCGGCGGGGTTGCCGCCGGGCAGTTGGCCCTGCGGGTGACCGAGCAAGGGTGCTACGTGCGCGTACCGAGCCTGGAGCAACTGCCGGCTATCACCGATCACCTTCTGGCCTTGCGTCCTGGCTGGGCCGGGCAACTGGGCGTGATGTTCAGCGTCAGCCCCGGCGCGCACAGTGATGGGGCGGTACTCGCCGGTCAGATGCGCGCCTTCAGTCATCAACTGGCCTTGGCCCGCAAACGCGGGGTTGCGCTGCCGCTGTTGCTGGTGAGCTACCTGCAAACCCTGCAGGACGAGGCACCCTGGTTCTGTTGGGGCAGCGGGCAGGCCGAGGTCCGTGTGTGTGATGCGGGTGCTTGCGTCAGCCTGGATGACTGGCAACAGCAATCCGCTGACTCGCCCAGGCAGGCCGCTCGGATGCACGCCAGCATTCAACTGAACAGCGCTGTGGCCTGGCTTCACGAAGCGGTACTGCCGCACCTTGTCATGCGTAGCGCTTCTGGCCTAGTGGCGATCTGCGCAGTTACGTGGGTGCCGGCATTGGCGCATGCCGTGAAGGGGAACCTGTGGCAGCAATGGTTACGCAGCAAAGTCGCGCTGGCGGATCACAGGGCGGTTGTGGCCGATGCGGTGTTGCCGGTCCCGGACCCTTTGCTCAACCTGCTGCCGCTCGGCCCGCTGCGTTCCCCGATGCAACGCGCGAGCGTTGTTGCGCTGTGGTTGTTCGCCGTCGCCGGTGTTGTCGCACTTGCCAGTTCGGCGTGGCAGAACGCCCTGTTGCTGCGCCAAGTCAGTGATGACCTGCGACGTTATTCGGCGATCCCGCAACCGACCCAGCGTAATCAACGCGAGTTTCTTGGGCGTGAAAATGCCGTGGGCGTGCTGCGCCAGGACGCCCAGCGTCTGGACGCGTACTACCGGCACGGTGCGCCCCCGGCATTCGGCCTGGGCCTGTATCGCGGCGAACGCCTGCGCGCTGCGCTGCTGGCGGTACTGGCTGCTCACGTTGAGCCGCCACCGGCCGCATCGCCTGCGCGGGCTGCCAGCCCGGTGCGGTTGGACAGCCTGTCGCTGTTCGCCAGCGGCAGTGCCCAGCTCAAGGCGGATTCAGCCAAGATCCTGATCAATGCGCTGGTCGATATCAAGGCCCAGCCTGGCTGGCTGATCGTGATCTCGGGGCATACCGATGCCACTGGCGACCCCGAGAACAACCTTCGACTGTCCCGCGCCCGCGCCGCTGCCGTGCATGACTGGATGCAACGCATGGGCGGCATTCCCGACAGCTGCTTTGCTGTGCAGGGTTTCGGCGCCAGCCAGCCGATTGCCGGTAACGACACCGAGGCGGGGCGTGCAGCCAACCGCCGCGTTGATATCCGTCTGGTGCGTGAGGCGGGGGCCTGCGCGCTTCCCGTTGCAAGCCCGGACAGGCAACCCCCGGTCGCATTCCGCGACATTTAAATCTACGAGAAAAAGGAGCTTCACATGGCAATTCCCGTTTACCTCTGGCTGCAAGACGACGGCGGCGCAACTATCAAGGGTTCGGTGAACGTGCAACAACGCGAGGGCAGCATCGAGGTGGTTGCCCAGGATCACAGTCTGTACATCCCCACCGACAACAACACCGGGAAATTGACCGGTACGCGGGTTCACACCCCGTTTCTGTTTTCCAAGGAAATCGATGCCTCCAGCCCCTATCTCTACAAGGCGGTCACCACCGGGCAAACCCTCAAGAGTGCCGAGTTCAAGTGGTACCGCATCGATGATGCGGGGCAGGAGGTCGAGTACTTCATCACCAAACTCGAAGAGGTCAAGGTCGTGAAAGTCGCGCCGAAAATGCACGACGTCAAAGACCCCAGCAAAGAGAAGCACAACCACCTCGAGCAGGTGGAGTTGCGTTACGAGAAGGTTACCTGGACCTACAAGGACGGCAACATCATCCACTCCGATTCGTGGAATGAACGCCAAAGCGCTTGATACGCCCGGAGCAGCAGGTGGGTCTTTGCCTGCTGGCTCCCGGTGTGCTGGGTTGAGCGTCCGTTCGCGGGCGTTCAGCCAAACACATCGAGTTTCCGGCCCGCGACTGGCGTTAACGATCGCGTACCACCATCACCGAACAAGGATGTAGCCGTATGGCCCAGAATTCCACGCGCTTGCTTCGTCGTCTCAACCCTTACTGCGCCCAGGCGTTGAGTGCAGCGGCCACGCTGTGCCAAAGCCGTGCCCACGCGCAGATTACCGTCGAACACTGGCTACTCAAGTTGCTGGGGCAAGGTGAAGGCGACCTGACCGTGATCGCACGTCGCTATGAGTGGAATATGGAGACGTTGTGGTATGGCTTGCTGGAGCACATCGATCGCCTGCCGCGTAGCGTGCAGAGCAAGCCGCAGCTGTCGGCGCCATTACAGCAACTGATCAAAAATGCCTGGTTGCGTGCCTCATTGGACGAGCACAACGACAGCCTGCGTTCCGTACATCTGCTGAGCGCGTTGATGGAGACGCCCAACCTGCTGGCGTGCGAAGCCGTATGGCCCTTGCTCAGTCTCAGTGAGGCGCAGTTGCAGCGGCTGCTGGTGTTGTTGGACCAAACCTCCGAAGAGCGCCCCGCGGTGCAGACGTCAGTGATCGCGGTGCCTTCAAGTGAACTCGCCATACTCCCGCCCAGCGTGTCGAAAGACGATGCGTTAGCGGCGCTGCTGGACAGGTTTACCCAGGACCTGACCGCCAAGGCCGCGCAAGGGAAGATCGACCCGGTGTTCGGCCGCGATGATGAAATCCGTCAGGTCATCGACATCCTCAGCCGTCGGCGCAAAAACAATCCGATCCTGGTGGGCGAGCCTGGTGTCGGCAAAACGGCGCTGGTCGAAGGCCTGGCGTTGAGCATTGCCCAAGGCAAGGTGCCGGACAGTCTCAAAACAGTCAGTGTGCGTACCCTTGACCTGGGATTGTTGCAAGCCGGCGCTGGCGTCAAGGGCGAGTTCGAACAACGCCTGAAAAACGTGATCGACGCTGTACAGCAGTGCGAACAACCGGTGCTGTTGTTTATCGATGAGGCCCATACCCTGGTCGGGGCCGGCAACCAGGCCGGCGGCGCCGATGCGGCCAACCTGCTCAAGCCCGCTCTGGCCCGTGGCGAGTTGCGCACCATCGCCGCGACCACCTGGAGTGAATACAAGCAGTATTTCGAGCGTGATGCCGCTTTGGAAAGACGCTTTCAAATGGTCAAGGTCGAGGAACCGGACGACGCGAACGCTTGCCTGATGTTACGCGGGCTCAAGGCGCGCTACGCCAGCCATCACGGTGTGCACATCCAGGATGCGGCAGTACAGGCGGCGGTCAGCCTGTCGAGGCGCTACCTGACGGGGCGCCAGTTGCCGGACAAAGCCGTCGACCTGCTGGACACCGCCAGCGCCCGCGTGTGCATGAGCCTGGACTGCGAACCGCAGGCGTTGCGCCGTCTGAGTGCCCTGCAAGTGGCCCTGGAACTGGAGGGCCAAGCGCTGGAGCAGGATCAGCGGCTTGGCGGCCACAGCGTGGATGAGCGTCTGGCGACGATTGCCGCGCAACACGCCGATCTGCAACGTCAACACGCCGATCTGGAACAGCAATACCGCCAAGAACTCGATCTGGCCCAACAACTGATTGCTGCGCGCCAGGCGCAGCCACCGCAGCGGGATACCTGTGCACAGTTGCAACGGCAGTTGAGTGACATTCAAGGCAGCCAGCCACTGCTGTCTTTGGATGTCGACGCACGTAGCGTGGCGCAAGTCATCGCCGACTGGACCGGCGTGCCGCTGGGCAGCTTACTCAAGGACGAGCAGGCCAATCTGCTGCTGCTCGAACAGCAATTGCAAGCGCGCGTGATCGGCCAGGCTCCGGCCTTGAGTGCCTTGGCTCAGCGCCTGCGTGCGGCCAAAACCGGGCTCACCGATGAGAAGGCGCCGTTGGGCGTGTTCCTGCTGGTCGGCACCAGCGGCGTAGGCAAGACCGAAACGGCGCTGGCCTTGGCCGACAGCCTGTTCGGCGGCGAAAAATCACTGATCACCCTCAACTTTTCCGAGTACCAGGAAGCCCACACAGTCAGTCAACTCAAAGGCTCGCCACCCGGCTACGTCGGCTACGGCCGGGGCGGTGTATTGACCGAAGCCGTGCGCCAGCGGCCCTACAGCGTTGTGTTGCTCGACGAGGTGGAAAAGGCGCATCGCGATGTGCTTAACCTGTTCTACCAAGTCTTCGATCGTGGGTTTATGCGCGATGGCGAAGGGCGCGAGATCGACTTCCGTAACACGGTCATTCTGATGACCTCCAACCTCGGCAGCGATCTACTGCACACCAGCGTGCAGGAACACCCGGAGATACCGGACAGCGTGCTGCATGAACGACTGCGTCCGATCCTGCGCGAACACTTCCAGCCAGCGTTGCTGGCGCGCTTTCAAACCCTGATCTATCGCCCGCTGCGAGCCGACGCACTCAAATGCATTGTTGCGATCAAGCTGGCCCAGGTCGCCAAGCGCCTGCAGCGTCATTACGGCCTGGATTGCCGGATCGACGACACCCTGAACGACGCCTTGGTTGCTGCCTGCCTGCTACCGGATTCGGGCGCACGCAACATCGACAGCTTGCTTAACGAGCAGCTCCTGCCGGTCCTCAGTCAACACCTGTTGGCGCGTCGAGCGGCGCAACTGCGCACCCACGGCGTGAGCTTGGGCTATAGCGAGGATGAAGGGATCAGTCTGCATTTCAGCGATGTTCAAGACACGGCGCAGGCCGTCGCCCTGGAGGTGTGAACGTGCAGGCTTTCTTCGACCACAGCCGGCACACCTTGAGTGTGCGCAACATCGAAGCCCGTCTCGACGTGTTGGCCTTTGAAGGCCACGAACACCTGAGC
>NZ_JALJRR010000045.1:19070-24628 GCF_024519615.1 Pseudomonas sp. Pse79 | reverse complement strand
CTATCCCTTATCGTAAGGGGGAAACGGTGTCCTGTCTTTCATGGGGCTCGTTCAGGGAGGAAGCTGTTCTGTCTGCGCTTATTCTCTTGGCTGTAGGCAACTTCCCAAATGTAATTCAAACCCTCCGAGCTGGTGTCTGAGGCGTATTCGCTTGCATATATTCCGAAGCCATCTTCATTGCATTCAGGGATGCGAGGCATGGCGCAGGGCTATATCAACGACCGCACGACCGACTACCACAGCTTGAAATCCCGCTTGATGGACCCTGGCATCAGCCTGTAACGTTCTGACCATTTTGATGTGTTGATCCGCCACCTGCGCCGTGAGCTGGTGAGGTCCAGACAGCTGGTGATTGTGCCTGATGCCTACAACCTGAGCTATTCGCTGGAAGAAGCCTGGTTGGTGCGCCATGCCGAAGCGATTCGCCGGAGCGGGATAAACGCCGCTGGCACCCAGGTGTCAACGACTATGACCTACTGCAAAGCCTGCTGGGGTGCAACTCGCTAGGCATCGGCAGCGCGCGTCCACTTCTCCTCCTTACCTCCAAGGGCATCGGTGAGAGCTGTCGGGGTTGGGTAGGGTGTCTTGGCTACCTACGTGACGCTTTTTCTTACAGAGATATTTCTTGGCTACCGTTGATCGTATTAACTTCAGTCCGCATGACCCTTCTATTAAATACCGCCTGATTACCTACTCGTCGAATAGCCCCCGCGTAGTAATCGAAGGGCTATCACAAATCTTCTGGGTAGATGGCTTGCCCAGAAGAGAGGCCAACTTCTGGCTATGGAGAGTGTCACCAATGGTGAAGCACAGCCTCTTTTTATATGCGCTGAGCTTATGTAAAGGCGAAGTTAGATAGCGAAATTTTACTGAGGTTGAGCGAGTACAGCTCTGTCGCCGCGTTTTAAAGTTTTAAACTCTGTGTAATCTGGTTATACATCCTGACTCTTCTGTGATTTCTGGAGTAGCCGCCTAGTGAGGAAATCGTTCCACTTTGAATGTGGTCTAGATAACGAAACATTTTCCGAGGCGATATGAATCTAATTTTATAATCCAACTCGGTCATCCTGTCCTGAAGTTCATAGCCTGGATTGCGTTCGTCCATTTGAAAATGCAAGCCGTGCTTTTTGATCAATCTTACATTCCATAGGGTGCAGAAGCTTTTTAGATGTTTTTCTCTATATGGTTTCGGTTCCCTTGATTTTATTCCAAGCGCTTTGAGACCACGCCTGGTGTAATATTTGAAAAACCGTGATGATATTCTCCAGGCCGAGCGAAAAAAGCCTCTATCCAGCTGCTCTAAGCATCCAACGGCTGCTACGTCTTGTTGTTCGGCGCATTCCGCGAGCATCACATTAAAAACTTCAAGGTCATAAATAAAAGTGTCGGTATGCAAAAGAAATACATATTCCGTTTCCACGAAACCTAAAGCGAGATCAAGAGCTCGGCCATGAGCAATATTTCCAGCCTCAGGATGCTCTGGTTTTCGCTCAATCAAGTTGATCCATTTTAAAGTTCGAAGATACTCTGTGCTTGAATCCCTGGAGTCGTTGTCCACCACATAAACAGAAATACCTTTTTCTTTCACGGTATCTTGCAGGAGCTGGAGGCATTTATTGGTCAGCTCGAGCGACTTGTAGTTAACCAAAGCGATGCTGTAGTTTGCCTTTTCTGGGTAGTGATCTTTCATAGCCAACTAACTCTCGAATTTGATTGCCTTTGTTATAGCGGGCAACAACCAGCGAAGCCACCCGGCCACACCCCCATCGAAAAAGTATGCTCGTCCAATTTTGAGACTTTTACATTGGATGCACACAATTAAAATCCCATAAAAAGACAAAGCCTCTTATTGCAGATTTTTTTCCTGTGGAGAACTCAATGCCTAGCCATTTTGCTTTAGGGCATTAATTCTTTATTTATTCTGTGCCTGGGAGCTTATAATTCAGTTCCCTTGCAGATGAATTTTTTGACAGGTTTGTCGCTATGAGAGGTGGTTGTTCCCCCAACAATCGTCGCATCCTACTGGTAGGCGAAATAATTCAGGATGTAACTCTTAAACGAAGGCAGGTCAAAGACCGCTGACGTGCATAGCGGACGATCCAAATACAGAGACATCAGTTGAGCCAACAGGCAGGCAAGCAATCGAACGGATTGCCCGCCGATTTACGAAAGCTTTAGATATGGATCCGAGGTCTCAAGCGTTTTGTGCTTTACCTATCAAGTCAACCCGGCATCCAGGCCGGGCATCGTGCACCTGTAGGGACATGTCATGTAAACGTGCCACAGCTGAAACCATACTTAAGCCCAGGCCATTGCCTGGCGTATGACGGCTGGACTCTGAGCGGTAGAGTCTACGGAAAACCGCTTCCCGTTCCTCCTCCGGTATTCCGGGCCCATGGTCACGGATACTGATTCCACAGTTGTTAGAATCTGCCGAGACTGTTACTTCGACGTCACTTCCGTCCGGTGAAAACTTGATGGCGTTATCGATGAGGTTGCAAACCGCATCAAACAGTAACTGCGAATCCCCCATTACTGTGTCGACTCCCTCGCATGGCTTGAACTCTAGATTCATACCACGTTCATCAGCGAGAGGCTCAAAGAGCTCAACTGCATCAGCGCAGATTTGATTGAAACCAACAAGGGTAAAATTACTGCGTCTAGCACTGCCTTCTATTTCTGAAATGCGCAGCAGTGCCCGGAAGGTTTGCATTAGACCCTTAGCATCCTCAATGGCTGTGTCGATGGCGCTGGCGTACTCTTTTTGCGTCAAGCTACGCCGCTGTGCACGTTCTAATCCAGCGATCAATCGAGTCAGCGGTGTTCGCAAGTCATGAGCAATATCATCACATACACCTTTGACTTCACTCATCAGCCGTTCAAGTGCATCCAGCATGCCGTTTACCACGCCGGCAATACGATCAATATCGTCGTTATTTCCCCGTGTAGGTAAACGCCCACTGAGATCACCCTCCACAATTATTTTTATGGAGCGGCTAAGTACGTCTAAGCGGCGGCGAGCAGATACGCCTAATGCAATCGCTCCTAGTAGCCCAACTACTATAAGTAGTGAGCCACCTGAAACCAGAGCATTGACTAAAAGTTCGTCAAATTCACGAATATCATGAATATCCTGGCCGATCAGAAGAGTGCTTCCATCATCCAGTTTGTGAACAAGGTAGCGGATAGGCCGATCATGCCCGTTAGCTTTATCCCAGAAAAATTCCGCAGGCTTATCGTATGCACTGAACGTAGGCAGGGTTGATAGCGCCCCAGCAATCGTTGTACCAGCAGAATCGAATAGCGTATATGGGAGCCGCCCTTCGGGGTCTTGTTCCGTATGTTTAAGTATTTCTGTACGTCGTAGCGCAGGCTCTTGGGCGTTTTGGCGGTCTACCTCTCGATGCAGTGCAGTATCCACCTCTGAGATCAGGTATCCGGTAGTCTGCCAATAAATATAACCAAATAACGCAAAAAACGAGCACCCAAATAATGCCAGGAACATAAGGGCTGTTCGAAAGCTGATGGTACGTGGAATCTCACTCAGGCGAACGTAGGACATAACCAGCCCCCCGAATGGTTTGGAGCATTGGAGAATCGCCCTCGCCATCAATCTTATGACGCAGACGACCAATATGAACATCTATCACATTGGTGCGGTCGTCATAACTATAATTCCAGACAGCTTCGAAGAGCATGGTTCGCGTGACGACTTGCCCAGCATGTTGAGCGAGATACTCTAGTAACGCGTATTCCCGAGGTAATAAGTCAATCTGTCTTTCGCCTCGGCGCACTGAGCGTCGTAGGAGGTCAATTTCCAGATTCCCAATGCGTAATCGACTGTCTCGATTTGCTGCGGAAGGAGGTGCCCTTCGGCGATTCAGAGCATCTAGCCTAGCAGTCAGCTCGATGAACTCGAACGGCTTTGTCAAATAGTCATCGCCTCCTGCACGAAGGCCTCGAACCCGCTCATCTAAAGCGCTTAGCGCACTGAGAATCAGAACCGGTGTGGTGATGCCGGAAGCGCGCAATGCGGTAAGCATACCTAGGCCGTCAAGCGCTCCAGGTAGCATGCGATCAAGAACAATGATGTCGAAGGTATCGCTAATGGCCGCTAACAAACCTTCACGACCATTGTTTACCAGGGTCACGTCAAAGCCGTGGTCTTGAAGGGCTGCCTCGATTTCCCGCGAGGTGACGGGATCATCCTCGATAACCAGTACATGGGTCATAGGCGTCGCGCTGAGCTCCTGGTTTGAAATTAATAGGCCGATGTAAATCAAACGACCCCTTTGATGGCATAGTGTGCCGAGTCAGTCTATACACTGAGCTTCCGACAAAATGAAAAAAAGTTTATTTAAGTCTTTGCGAGGTTTGAGTGCGTATTTTAGTCATTGAGGATGATGCTCGTACCGCTTCATACCTAGTGCGAGGACTCGGCGAGAGCGGACACGTCGTCGATGCCAGTGCAGAAGGTCGTGACGGGCTCGCGATGGCCCTTGAGGGTATCTATGACGCTTTGATCGTTGATCGATGCCTACCTGGTATGGACGGTTTGTCGCTGGTTCGAGAGTTACGCAGGGAGGGGATGCAGACACCAGTATTGATGCTCAGCGCCTTAGCCTCGACCCAGCAGCGAGTTGAGGGGCTTCAGGCGGGTTGCGACGACTACTTGGCGAAGCCCTATGCCTTTGTTGAAGTATTGGCGCGACTGGAAGGGTTATTGCGACCTAGAGATCAGCAGCCTGGTAAGGCGAGTACCTTGTGTATTGGCGAACTGTGCCTTGACTCTGCAGCTCGGCAGGTAACATGGATGGGGCGAACGATATCCCTTGCTCACCGCGAAACCTTGATTCTAGAAAAACTCATGAAACATTGTGGTGAGGTTGTTACTCGCTTGATGCTACTTGAGAGTGCATGGGACTATGAATTCGATCCAAACGACAACGTTATCGATAAACATATTTATCGCCTACGTCGAAAGTTAGATGATGGATTTGGAATTTCGCTAATTGCTACCATTCCTGGCGCAGGCTATTGCCTCTACGTATCGACAAACTTATCTGAAGCTCCTGCTCGATAGTAACCTGAATCGAAGCAGCTGGGTGGTGAAATGCTTGCGTATCATTAGAGCAGCTTTTGTGCTGCCGACCAATTACTCGGATTGTCGGTGTACCCCGCAACCCGAGCAGGTCGTTTTGACTGTTTAAAGGATTAGTCCTACTGCCACACGGCGAGTAAGCGACTCTGGTTATGCGTCCTTTCGGCAGTTTTCCCGACTGCACTTCATGGCACTTAAAGCGCATGATCGAGTAGTCGGCTGCTAATGAATTTGATGAGTAGAACGCCCTATCAATTCGAACGTGCGACATCGTTGGACGCCGCTTTTTGATTGCTGGCAACGGCGGTTGCGTGTTCAGATTTTTGGTAGGTTGTCATTGCAGACGCTCTTGCGGCCTCCATCTGCGCCATTACTTTATCGCCACCGCCTTCTGCCATCGCAGCTACAGAGGCACTCATCAAGGTTACGATCAAAAGAGCTTTCGTGGGTTGTATGG
>NZ_JALJRR010000045.1:0-18973 GCF_024519615.1 Pseudomonas sp. Pse79 | reverse complement strand
GCAGCTACAGAGGCACTCATCAAGGTTACGATCAAAAGAGCTTTCAGGGTTTTCATGGCAAATCTCCAGTGTTTAGGTTCAGCCATCAGAATGTTTGCTGGCTTGGGCTAATACTAAAGCGGGCTGTATTTCACGTTCTTCCCCGAAAAATGAATTTTCTGACAGGTAAATATCTGAGGTGCGCTATGTGTGACTTTCGTATCCTGGAGGCCATTTCTTCAGACCACTATCTGCATTCTCGGCGAGTACGATAGGAATGTAGAAGTGGCCCTGCCTTTCCCGACCTCTCTTCGCCAATAACAAGTACAGGATGAAAATATGAGCAGCGATATGGAGGCGTGAGTGCCCGGTACGAAGCGCGCGAGAAATATGCTCTTGGCTTCGTATCGCTCGAAAAAGGCCTTGCTGCTCTGAATCAGTTCAGGGTGGCGGCTCGAAGGCGAGAAGCCGAGAGTTTTTGGGCGGGTGTCGATGCCCTAGCCAAAACGAAAGACCATCCCCACGTCAGCACCCAATGTCGCGGCGAATACCAACGCGCAGAGCAACAAAGGCACTGAGCGCGATTATTATGGCAGTGCCTGAAACAAAGACTCCGATGATCGGAACTGACTCGGAAAGAGCCAAGAAAAATACCGCGAGATACGCAGCATGGGGATGCACCGTGAGGAACTCAATGAGCGTTGAGACAGGGACGCCATGATTCGGGGGCTGCCTATAGAGTACCGGTGATGAGACAATCGTGCCCGATAGGTCCCACGACCATTCTGAAGCGGTCAACGGTAGCGGGAAATTCCTCGATGCGTTTTTCAAAGCGCCTACTTGGCTTAAGAGCAAATGCCGTATCGAGCATTTTCGATTTTTAGACCAGGCACATCTCAAGGTTGGGGCGACCACACAACGTAGTCAACAGTGACGATGAACGCCGTACGCGGAAAACTTGGCTCACACAAAACGCTGCCAAGCACCAACTCGACCTTGTAGCACTCCCCCACAGGCCGTTCAGCCATACATTTCTTCAGCGCTGCGTGCCTTGACGGCGAAGGACACCAACACTACCAACACACTGGCCAACACTAACGATGAACCAACGGTGCCAAAATCCAGACCGCCTTTTTCGTGAGACTTGGTCAAAAAATCGCCGAGTGTCGCGCCGAACGGTCGGGTCAGGACAAACGCCAACCAGAAGAGCAGCACTGTGGAAATCCTCGTGTAGAACTTGGCCAGCATCACAGCGGTAATCGCCGCCCCGATCAGCAATGCACCTCCAGCGAAGCCCAGTCCGGAGTCATCTGCCAGGTAGTCGCCTAACGCTGTGCCCAGCGTGTTGGAAATCAGAATTGCCGCCCAATAGAACACCTCGCCCTTAGTGGTGTGGATGTTGTTTACCGACAGCGTTTTCTCGCTCAAGCGCCAGACCGCAAAAATAGTGATCAACAGGCTGATCAGAATTAGAGAGCCGGACGCATAGCCTAGGCCCAAGGTACGATCCATAAAGTCCGACATGGTGGTGCCTGCGGTACTGGTGGAGAGAATAACGACCCAGTACAACACGGGATTATAACTTTTCGAAAATAGCTGCAAACCAAGTGTAATCAGGAAGGCGCTTATCAGGATCATTGAGCTGATCGCATACCCCACATTCAGCGTCATCGACAGTAAATCACCCGCAGTCTCACCGAGGGTGGTGGCGCAGATTTTCATCGCCCAGAACGCCAAGGTTATTTCTGGCAGCTTATTCAAACTGATAGGGGTGCTCATAAGGGGGGGGTCCTGAAAACGGAGTAAATCTATAAATTACAGCGTCTAAAAGCTCGCCGTTCGCACCTGACTCACATACATCTATTAGGGATAACCGGTATAGTTCGTGAGCGTAACGATCAAGCTATAGCGCGATGTATGGATGAGCGCAGCTTAGGGTGTAAAAGATCAAAATTCTGTCAAAGAACAATCACAATTAAATTTATTATTCGTGTCGTTTCTGGCGCAAACTCAGCGCTAAATTTTTACTTTTCTTGCCCCCCTTGCAGGGCATATTCAGTTCAAGGGAGTGGTTTAATAGGAGTCACAAACAAATTTATCGTGATTTTTTACGTAAAAAATTTTCGCAGACTATACTTTTTACTTGGATCTCGGAAGTATGGTTCGTAATTTAGGCTGACCATAACTTTTGATGTAAAAAAGTAATTTCTTGCACGCCCAATACTCGGATTGTCGATGCACATCGCAATCCGAGATGAAATTTTTGACTCTTTTAACCTGATCACCCCTACTGCATGCTGCGAGCAAGCGGCTTTTTTAGTGGTTGCTTTTAGCAGCTTCTTTGGCTGTGGCCCATGGCAGTTAAAGCGCACGAGCAAGTCGCAGACTGCTAAATGATTTGATGAATATTGCGTAATATCAATTTGTGCATTCGACATCGTTGGATGGCGCTTTCTGATTGCTGGCAACGGCGGTTGAGTGTTCAGACTGCTGGTACGTTGCCATCGCAGACTCTCTTGCGGCCTCCATCTTTGCAGTTACTGTATCGCCACCGCCTTCTGCCATGGCAGCTACAGAGGCACTCATCAAGGTTACGATCAAAAGAGCTTTCAGGGTTTTCATGGCAAATCTCCAGTGTTTAGGTTTAGCCATCACAATGTTTTCTGGCTTGGGCTAATACTGAAGCTAGGGGCATTTCACGCTCATCCCCACAAAATGAATTTTTTGACAGGCAGATGCCTAGGTGTGTCCCGTGTAACCTCCATATCTTGGGCACCATTTCTTCCTACCACTATCTGCAGTCCACGCGAGTGAGATAGTCACGTGGAAGGGGCGCTGCCTTTCCATACCTCTCTGCGGCACCGACGAGTACAGGATGAAAATATGAGCAGCGATAGTCCTAATACAAATGTTGAGCGTCTTCGGATTCCGCGCACGATCTGGGCGTTGGGCTTTGTTAGCCTGTTCATGGATCTATCGTCTGAGCTGGTACACAGTTTGCTGCCTGTGTTTTTAGTCACTACGTTGGGCGCGAGTGCATTGACTGTAGGGGTGATAGAGGGGATTGCCGAGTCGACCGCCATGTTCGTCAAAATATTCTCTGGCGCCATCAGCGACTTTATAGGGCGACGCAAAGGACTAATGCTACTTGGATATGGTTTGGCCGCCCTGACCAAGCCGCTTTTCCCTTTGGCTCACTCGGTTGAGGTGGTCTTCACTGCTCGCTTTCTGGATCGTATCGGTAAAGGGATTCGTGGCGCACCGCGAGATGCACTGGTCGCAGATGTTTCGCCACCAGAGATCCGGGGCGCCTGCTTTGGGTTAAGACAATCGATGGATACCGTAGGAGCCGTTCTTGGCCCCGCTCTGGCCATATTGCTGATGTTGTGGCTCGCAGACATACAGCTTGTACTGTGGGTTGCAGTGATTCCTGCAGCAATAGCGGTGACTCTAATTGTCACAGGAGTAAAAGAGCCCGTACACGCCCCCAGTGAACGCAAATTTCGCTCTCCGATTCATTGGAGAGCCTTGCTCGACTTCTCGTCTGGGTACTGGTGGGTTGTTGTCATTGGCGGGGTATTTACACTAGCCCGGTTCAGTGAAGCGTTTCTGGTATTACGGGCCCAACAGTTAGGCTTTTCGGCCACCTGGACTCCACTGGTGATGGTGGTAATGGCACTTTTCTATACCTTGTCTGCTTACCCTGCCGGTTGGCTATCTGATCGTATCAGCCGTACGAAACTGCTCGTTGTGGGGATGGGATTACTCATCCTAGCGGATCTGGTGCTTGCTCAGTCCAGCTCTGCCATCACGATGATGCTGGGCGTTGCATTGTGGGGGCTTCATATGGGATTCAGCCAAGGCATTCTTGCCTCGCTTGTAGCCGATAAAGCGCCTGGAAAACTTAAGGGCACCGCCTTCGGTATTTTCAATTTGGTCAGTGGTGTATGCATGCTGATCGCCAGTGTTCTTGCGGGCTGGCTATGGCAAAGCATCGGATCAGACAGCACCTTCGTCGTGGGGGCATTGCTTGCCTCAACAGCTCTTCTCTTACTGTTGCTGAAGAGTCAATAATTCCTCAGGTCAGATCATCTGCTCACTGGAACATCAGGTGCCCATTCGTCTCGTCCATGAGATCGATATGCCGCGCCGGCAGTTTCTGCCAACCTGAAGCCTGCCAATAGGTGGCGGTCAAGGGTTGGGTTTGCGCCATGACAGCATAGCGCTCGGTATCGGTTGCATGGCTACGATAGATATCGAAGCCTTCGGTAAGTATCAGTGTCTAGCATCCGGCGACGAGTAGTCCCTCTGGCTCAACGTGGCCGGTTTAACTCCCTGGATTGGACAACCCAAGAAGTGCCGGCCACGCCGATCCAAATGCCAGCCCTTCAATAACCTCGCAAATTTAGCTTTATCTTTGCAGGGTTTTACTCGTGTGAGTGGCCGTGTTCAGCACTTTCGGCGGTATGAGGTTTTTCGCCACCATCGCATGCCGCCATCAGGCCAAGGAAGCAGATCAGGAGCATCGAACGGATCAGGGTCGTTTGAGTTTTCACGGGAGCACTCTTCAAAAAATGGATAAAGAAATTTCCGTGGTTAGGCTGAACGCTGCCTTTCGACAGCAGAGCAGCCATCGCCGCATAGGATTACTGTTTGACGCTCAAGTAATCGCCGGTGGCTTTCAGTGAAATGGTCACGTCACTGTTGCTGCGGTTACGCCAAAACCAGCCATGAGTACCGTCAAAAATCGCGGTAAATTCTCCCTGGTTATCGTTGACTTGCTTGCCTTTGCCATAACTGTGGAAATAGCCACGCGACAGCCCCGGATTTGTTGGGATTGGTAGCGTTGAAAAGCTCCGGCAGGTTAGCGAGTTCGATGCCCAGCACGGTCCGCACCGGGCTGATGAATGCCTTGGACGCTGTCTCAGGCTTGTAAGGGTTGAGAGGTGGGCCGCCCTGGCTTCGGTCATTTTTTTTTTGACTAAAAAAACGCAACACTGGAAACCCGCAGAGTTCGGGAAATAGGGAGTTTTGAATGTTATTTGAGTTTTTGAACATTGATGCCACTGCGAAAACGCTGATTGAAACGTCATCGACTTTCAGCAGTAAATATCCACAGCAGCAGGCGATCGCGTACCTGGAGCAACAGGCCGTGGATCTTTTCAAGAAATATCATGCCGGTGCTACCCAGGCCCGCGACGTCGACAATAGCAAGTTGTGCAATCCCGTCTGGAAAGATGTAGGGGCCACGTTCACTGCGGTGGGGTCACCCAATCCGCCGCGCGGTAAAGATTTTCCGGTGAGTTTTGCCATTCCTGATGCCATCTATATAGAAGTCAATTTCTGGACTTCATTGGGTTGAATTGGATGCCAGATCCAAGCTGTCAAATGAATGGCTTTTCAGTATTTCACTTTGTAGGTCGGTGAGTCCTCGGGCCGCTGACCTCGCCGGTCGTACAGGCGGGTCGTGCTGATATTGGCATGGCCCAGCCACACCTGAACCTTAGCGATATCGGCGTCGTGTTCCAGCGCTTTGGTCGCGGCCGTCGCGCGAAGGCCGTGCACGCCCAGTCCATCAACCTCTATGCCCGCTGCGTGCGCCCATTGGGCAACCACCTTGTAAATTCCGTTACCCGTAACGGCGCCGCTGGCGGTGCGGGCCCCGGATCGAGCGAAATAGCGGGCCGTTGCCAGGCTCGCGTTAAGTGTCGCGCTCCAGGTACTCATGAATGCGGTCAGCCGCGACCGGGTGCAGCGGCAATCTGCATCTTTGATTCATTAAAAGGTCGACTTTTTCAGGGGGCTGTTGCTTTTTTTTTGAGCTAGCCAATCAATGGCCGACAGCAAAGTCACACCATCAGCGGGACCTTCAAGTTTTATTGTTCTACCCGTCATGTTGTCTTTGATTATCACAGTGGGCGTTGCGGTAATCCTAGCTCTGCTTGCTTCTTTTGCTTGTTGGGTAATGTTCATGGCGCTCTGTTTGTCATTTTCCGCACAGGCCACCAGGTCTTGGTAATCAACTCCATCGACCTCCAGATGACCAGTGAAACCCTGACCGTTGCTGTGGGTGCGTTCAAAGGTCTGGTCGATGGTTTGCCAGAAGGCGATTGCACCACCTAGCTTTCCCGCGCACTCGGCGAGCCTGGCTTCATGTACAGCGGCCGCACCGTGAAAATCCAATGGCAGGTGATGCCACTGCAGGTTTACATCCTTTTGTTGCTGTACCCATGCCATTAGTACCGGCGTATACGTCTTGCAGTATGGGCATTCCAAGTCCGCAAACTCTGTCACAGTCCAACGAGCATCGGGCGAGCCGTATACCCAAGGACCTGTGTGATTAGTTGTTTTCATCTCGTTTCGAATGAAGGCAATGCAGGCTAACGATAGGCCTGCTAACAGGCACCCCAGCAGTGCTTCTCTTAAGCGAGGGCGTTTCATGCCCGAGCCTCTGCTGACTTCGATGAGAGAAGTGCTTGCTTACGCAAGGCTCCAAGAAGCGCGCTTTCAGCACTCTCGGGTTGTGGGTGCTGTCGAAGCCAGTCGGCTAATACCGTTTGAAGCTGGGACTCAAAGTCTCGACGGTCCACCGCACGTACCAAGACCTGCTGCAGTTCCTCGATCAGTACGGGAGCACAAACCTCTAAGGTCTGCAGAGCTTCTTCCCCTGGCTGTTCAAGCAACTGGGTCAAACTTTCAATCAGGTTCTGGGTCAGGGAATTCAATGCTCTCATGCTTGGCGCTCCAAGGCCGTAACTTGCTCGGGGAAAGTGATGATGTGCGGTTCGATACCGCGATGACGGTCTAATGTTGCAGCGACTTCAATGGCGGCATCGAGTTCGTTGCAGCCTTTGGCTTGCATGATGTCGAAGCGTTGTTTTTTCTCCTCTGGCTCTGTCATGGCCAGGGCCAGGTATAAACTGGGGGGCACCGCCCGGAACAACATCTCCATGCTTTTGGACAGCACCACGCCTTCGGTGAATTTGCCGCTTTCTTTACGCGCTGACAGCATCATCGACTTTTGCGCCGGGGTCAGTTCACGAAAACGTGCGATTTTCTCCACCTCGTCCGGGGGCATGTTCAAGCACATCCACCATTCGATCATGTTGAGCAGAGCGGAGGCCTCTGGCGGCACGTCGTCGACGTTTTGGGTAGCCATCCAGAACCAGGCCCCGAGTTTTCGCCACATTTTGGTGATCTTGACGGAGTAGGGGGATAGCAGCGGCACCTTCAACTGGATGTGGCCTTCATCGGTGAAGAAGACCAGAGGGCGGCCTTTGAATTGGTCGCGTTCTGCGATGTTATTCACTGTGTTGAGCAGGGAAATGTAGGAGATGGCCATCTGTGCGCTGTACCCTTCTCGGGCGTAGGTGGCTAGGTCAACAATGGTGATGTCCGCCTCTGGCCAGGGCGTACCTGGCCGGTTGAACATATCGCCTTCGGTGCCCATGCAGAACATGGATAAGGCTTCCGCCATCTCCAGAAAGCGTGCGCTTCTAGCTGCCGGGATACCCGGCTCTAGTCCCGTTTCTCGCAAGGCTTCGCGAATGTCTTCGGGAAGAACGATTCGTTGTTCGGCCACACACTTTTTCGCAGCGTTGAGAATGCACTGGCGGATGGCGCTACGGTCAGCTCGTGTAAGGCGAGCGTCCTCTTTTTCCTCACCACCGGTGATCATCAACCTGGCCGTAATTTCCATCTCGCCCAGGATGTCGCGTTGTTCATCCTCGGTCTGGCTAGCAAGGTGCTCGTCCGAGGCCTCAAGATCATCAGCCTTGAGGATCTTCACGTTATGGCTGGGCTCGATGAGTTTTACTGCATCAGCAAACGGCGCCAGGCTGACGCCAGATCCAGGGGCCAATCGAACACGGTTTACCGTCAACCCCAGCTTGCTGGCGAAGTCACCTAGCAAGCCAAAGCTATTACCGGCTTCAACAATGAACAGACGTGGCCGGTAGACTGCAATGAGTTGGGTGAGAAGGCTGGTAGCGCTGGCTGACTTACCTGAACCGGTAGGACCAAAAATGAAAAGATGCGCGTTCATCTGACGGTCCAGCTTGTTCAGTGGATCGAAGGTTATAGGCGCTCCCCCACGGTTAAATAGTGTGATACCCGGATGTCCGGTTCCGGTCGACCTTCCCCAGACGGGTGCCAGATTTGCAATATGCTGAGCGAACGTCAGTTGCGCGTACCACTCCAGTGCCTTGCGTGCGTTGGGATCGAAATTGCCAGGCAGCCATCTGAGGTATGAGTTGAGCGGTGCAACTTCATCCCGAGGTTCCACGGGTTCCATGCCAGCACCCAGTAATGCACTGCTGAGTTGCAAACTGCGTTCCTGTAGCTGTGCATCGTCTTTCCCACGCAAGAAAAACGCTACGCTACCTCGGTACAACTTGTGCTTGCGGCCGAGTAGCTGGCGGGCTGTGGCGACGTCCTCACGGGTAAGGATCGATGCCTGAGTGTCTCCAACAGCCTTTCGCGACAGCTGCTCCAGATGCCCTTCGAGAATGTCCTGCGGTGTGATCACGAGGGTGATACAGAGAATGGTGTCTTCTGGCATTTTGTCGAACAGCGCGTTGAGAGCATCACCGCCCTTGCGTGTTTCACCAGTCAGATGACCTGTCATTGGAGCGTCGCGCAGACGATCAAGCATCACCACACGGTGCGGAAGGCCATCGAAGTACCACAAGCCTTTCTCGACGTTTGACTGCGGTTCGCGGTAACACAAGTTCTGCGAGAAGTCGGTTCCGCTGGCCAGCGGTAAATCGCCCTCCTCCGCGGCCGGGACCTGTTTGCATACAAGGTCATAGAAACGTCGAATATCAGCATCGGCTGGGCCGAGATGATCTGGGCGTGGGTTGAACCAATGAATCAACCAATGACGAATGGCGTGGCCATCCATGCGATGCGTTTTAATGCCGGCGTTCGCCAGGCCACCCACTAGGCGATCACAAATGATTTTAAGGTAAGGGCCAGGGGCTTGGCCGCGCACGTCTGCTTGCGCACCCTGGGTGCGGCGGTACACCACCAGGCGTACGCGACGTTGCTGGCCCCTCCAGGGGAGTTGGCTAACCTTGGTGTCTTCAAAAAGCCCGCCGGGTTTGGAAATAGCTTCCAAGTGCTGCTTCATTAACTGCAAGTAAAGCTCGGTGAAGGCGCTACCTCGTGCGCGAGGCTGAATGTAGTCGTGCAATTGCTGCAGGTAATTGTCCCAGCTGGTTTCGTCTTGGGCGTAGAGCTGGACTACCCAAGGGGAGGTTTCCAGCTCGTCAAACGAGTCCTGCAGAGCGTTTTCCAGAGCATCCCGGGCTTTACGCAACCACTCCGGATCTCGACCTTCTGTGCCGATCGGGGTCAGTTCAAAGAAAGCAGCACGCGACACTCCGTCCTCCAGCAACATGGCTTTTTCGCCAGGTAGGTAGTCGACCCAGGGTAAGAGGTCAACGAATGAGGGGTTCACCTCATACATGCGGTCGACGTCAGCAGTTGTGGCTGGCTTTTTCTTGGGATTACGCCAGTCGCTCGGTGACGGAATACCCATGGCGGCTAGACGTTCGTAATAGCGTTCCGTCGCAGCCTCAAAAGTCTCGGTTGCTGATGGCTTTGCCTCGATAGACTCGGTCCCGATGGATAAGAGGTCAGGCTCGACACGGTCGGATGCACTACGTGCTTTGAAGAGTCGTTCAAAGAGCCTCATCAATATGCCTCCGTGCGTTCGCCAGGCATGGCGTACTGTACGCGCTGATAAAGGGGAAACACGGTGGTGTAGCCTGGGATCGGTGCTGGATCAGAGCCCGCCAGGTGGGGAAACACATACATGACCAGATCCGGATTGGGCAGGCGTTTGAACTGGCTGTAGATCTCGTTTTGAGCCGTGCGCGTGAATTTAGCATTGTCGTCCCGTGCCTCCGCCTGATTGGGTTGCAAAGGTCTGCGTAGGTCCTGACGGGCATCGAGCAACTGACGGCTGCTCGTGCTGCTGCTTGAACCACTGGATCCTTGATCCCAAACGTCCATCATCGTGCTGTCCCCATGGGGGAGCAGTTCGTCCTTGTTGGTGGAGCAGCCAGCCCCAAGAAGTGCGATCACCAGGTAGGTCCCAATTATCAAGGCATGATTAATCAAGCGCAGTCGAGGCATGACGGGCTCCTGAGCGATAGTCGACCTTGCGGCCATTGAGTTCGTAGTCGATGGTCAGCTGTTGGTCCAGGTGTACGGCGACTTTGGCACCGGGTTGCACGTACACCGCAGCGAAGGCTTGGCCGTAAAGTTTGTTTACCCAACTGGAGACATCGTTGACACCCTGGCCAATGATTTTGCCCATGGCCTCACTTCCAGACATCCCAACGGTGCCCACGGTGCCGGTCTGGGTATTCACGAATGAGCTGCTGTTACCATTCGACTTAATTAGGGACGCGGCGCCGGCGCCGGCAGCGGTAATAAGCACCTGAGAACCGATGTATTGCGATGCGTTGCTTTTCCGATCACCACTGATGCAGGGAATGCCATAAGCATCGCTGATCCAGCCCAGACCTCCCTGGATGGCGGTTTGGTTGCCATTGTTCTGGTTGTTGGTTTGACTGCCATTTGTTTCTTCTTGCGGTTGTGGCAGCGTGCGAACAGTGCCGTCGTTGAAGACAAAGGTCAGGCTTTTGATCTGCCCGCGAACACAGGACAGGGTCCAATCTCCGGAGGCCGTTCCGCTGGCCACCGCGCCTGCAACGTCGGGCAGGTCAATACCGTTAGCCGTGAGATTGTCTGGGCCGATTAGTACCTTGAACGGATAGGGGTCATTGACCGTGCCGTCGATGGGCACCCTGCCAATCAGCGCGGACATGGCTACGGAGCCCATTAATGTCGAGTTCTGCGGCAGGGTGTAGACCTTGCGCACCTGTTTGCGGGCCTCCTGTGGCGAGATTTCGTTGGCGACGGTTTGGGCTCCCGTGCGCAGCGCATTTTGACCTCGGTCCACGGACTCGCCAAAGGACGTCGGAAAGTTGAACCCACTGGCTGTTTGATTTGAGCCAGCAGCGATGGGTTTTCCGTTGATGTCGACTGGCGTCGCGTCCTGTGGCTCTATCCAAACTACGTCCGCCCCAGGTGCGCCTTTGAAGCTCTGACCGTCCCCTGGCTGAACGCCGAATCCGATCGGCAGATCCGATCCAGACTGATTGCCACTGCCCGATTTGCTGCTCAGGGTATTGTATTGCTGCTGCAGCGTATCCAGGATTGTTTGGCTCTGCTGTTGCGACTCTTGCTTCAGCGTTTGCTGAACATTTTGCAATTTGCTGTCGACGTTAAGATCGATGGACTGCAGGCGTTTTTGCAGCTCAATGTTCTGTTGCTTGAGCTCGTCATTTGTCTTCAGTGCATTGGAGACTTGGTCTTTGAGCTGGCGGCTTTCCGCAACAATGGTCCGCAATGTGTCGCTGGGTGTATCACCATCAACCCCCAGTTTTTTTGCTTCACCCGCACTGAGTTCAAGAACTCCAGGTTCTTGAGCCTGTTGCTTGCCATTGCCTCCACTTACCATCTTGACCACAACAAAGATTGCCAGGATCGAGAACGGGATCACCAAGAATTTAATCAGGGGATTATTCTTCATGGCGACCTCCCTTTGGATCGATCTGGCTCACGGCTGCCGGCAACAACGACTCGGCTAGACCATGGCCACGGGTTACCAGGTAGACCGTTGTGGTGTCGCTGGCATCCCCCTTGGCGCCCAGGTACGGATGCTGGAAGGTAGCGCTTACAAAATCGCCCATTAAGTCCCGAGGGTCCAAGCTAAGGTGCTGGGTGCTCGTGTTGCGGAGCTTCACCGCCGTCACCCAGTAGTCGTCCAGTCGCCACGATCCCAGTGCGGACGCTTCGACCGTTAACGTCGGCAGGAGCGTGGTTAGGTCAGCATCTCGCTTGAGATTCACCTGGGCAATGCCTACTACAGGCTCAACTGTGCGCAGGGGGGCATATAACATCTGGGCGGCATAGCGTGTGAGGACCACTGGCAATGGCGTTTCACGTCGCGGCGCTGGTGGGTCTTCCTCTACGTCCTGTGTGGTGGCTTGTACCGTGGGAGCCAAAGCATGGCTGCTCGTAGGTTTGGAGTTCACTTGCCCGTATCGTATTGAAGGATTCTCGCCGGCAACGATTTTTGCCGGCTCGAATGCAACCTGATTTGGTTTCCCTGGGGTTGCTATGATATCCACCAGCATAATCTCGCCGGAGCTCATGTTCTTCAGCTGCAAGCGGCTTGGTTCGATCGGCTCTTTGGCCAACAAATAGAGCGCGCCGCCCGTGCTCTGTACGCGCAGTTTGTCGACCAGGTTACGAGGCACACCGACTCGAACATTCTGGTCAACAAAGACAATGCGTTCCTGGCCGACGATCAAGGGAAGCGCCAACGGAATTCGGTCCCACCGAAGTATTTCAACCGCGTTGGCCAGCCCGCTGAAGCTGAGAGCCAGTAGACCGAAAAATAGCAGTCGACGAGCCATCATTTGCCCCCAGACTTGATAGTGTCTACGGTGACCTCAATACGTTGAGGGTTGCCGCTGTAGCAGTCCCAAGCGAGGCCGAAGGGGTTTTTTTCGGGGTCGATATCCGAGCGGATGATGTGCAGAGGGTAGCGGGCCAATGCTCTTTTCACGCGCTCGCCGCCGTAATGCTCATCGGCAGTAATATCTAGGTTGACGGTCCAGTCGTTGATGCTGTTCTGCTCGATATGTTGCTCGGACTTATCGTCAATGCCTCTTCCGGGGATCTCAAAAACACCCCGTTCACGTTTGCGCAGCTCGCCACTGTTGCGCCGTAGCTCAAAATCCTTCTGTAAATAGGCTTTGCAGCTGGGCGTCAGGTAACCCCCCAGGCGAGTGATGTTGTCCTGATAGTCGGTTTCACCGTCAACGGGCCAGCGGTTCATCTGTTGGAAGATATACAGCCCAAAGGCATACACAGACTCTGGTGGGATGTCCCACCACTGACGGGTACTGCCCGAGCGAAGGTCTGGCGGCACGTGGATGGTCAAGTCGCGCGGCGCGCTCTGCCAGCCATAAGCCATGTAGAGACCCAGGATAATCAGCAGGCCGATCACAAGGCGCAGGCTGTTTATATGGGCCAGTTGTGCATCAACTTTCTTCCTATAGGTCATTGAACCTCCGTTCTTCGGCAAGTCCATGCACCAGTGCGCGTGATCAGATGGACTTTGTTCCAGGTCGGAAAATATCGAGCGATGCTCAACTGCATCTGGCGGTACAGCCAGGTGTCTGGTCGACCGCGTTTCCAGCGGCGTAAAAATCGGCTTGCAAGCGTGAGCCCGAGAACCGCGCAAAGCATGGCGGCGGCGATGATCAGCGCCCATATCTGGGTCAGAATCGCCGCTGGGATGCCGAGGACAAGCCCTGCTGCGATGCTGATGCCCAGCGTTGCCCACATTTCGTCAGCGGTAAGACCGCCCATGATCACGGGCTGATTGTTCAGCCGCACTGGAAGGAATATCAGGGTTCCATCGTCAGAGAGTTCTGTCATGGCCTAGGCTCGTTAAAGAATATTGGTTGCCTTGGTGACCAGAAATATGGCGACACCTAGGATGGCGACGCCCACAGCGGCCGTTGCACCGAGGTCCATCCATTTCTTTTTGCCGTGCTGGATCTCGTGGTAGGTGCCAAAGGCGTGCCAGGCCACCCCGCTGAAAATGACGGCGCAGATGATGAGGCCGAGCAGAGAAAATCCGTCGAAGGCATAGTTCTGCATTGTCTGCATCAAGTTAGAGCCTTCACCACGAGTGGGAGGTTGAGACTGGGGCAGTGCCGCCATGGCCAACTGAGGAAGCGTAAGAATGCCGATCAGCAAGCGGCGTGGCTGTAGGCGCGAGGTCATGATGAATCTCCGATAAAGTCAACTGAGAACAAACGTGGTCAAGATCATGCAAAGCAGCAGGATGCGAACAACCGAGGTCGATGCGATCGTGCGGTCAAGGTTTCCGGTGGCCCATCCTCGGTAGCAGCTCCAGAGAGCCCATGCGCCCCACAAAAATATGATGGACACCGCAAAGCCAATGAAGAACAGGTTGCTAGACGAAGCAGGGAACCCCGCAGCCGCCTGAAAGGCTGACGCCTGAGCGCCGCTCATGCTCATGGCTTGCGTCCTTCCTTTGTGTATTGGCCCGAAAGCTCAACAGTATCCCGAGGCTGGGCTCGGCTTGGGGTCAGGTAACTTTCAAGGCCGTGGCGAATTCGAGAGATATCGCCTGCCAAACGCTGATAATCGAAGAAGTAACGCTTGCCTGGTTCGTCGGCTACTTGGGCGCTCCGGCGCGCCGTGTCCTCCAGGGCATTTAACTGACGGATCATCACGTCCAGGTTGGCCTGTTCGGAGGCGGAAGCGGCTGCTGACTGAGAAGCGGGCAGGCCGCATCCTAAAAGTCCGATGAGGGCTGGAAAAGCAAGTCGGCGAGTGAGTGCAGTGCGGCGCGGGTACTGAGTCACGGCTGGGCTCTGGTAATTCCTGATGCCATCAGCTTGCCGTTTTCATCAACGCGCGCGCCGCAAGAAAACCATATTCAGAGCTTGAAGGATTTCTTCAGGTGGTACTGACACCATCAATCACTGGAGATGTGGCGTTTGAAGAAAAGCAGATAGCCCGTGGGCAAGGCGATGCCGTAGGCCCAGCCCTGGGCATTTTGATTGCCGATTTTGACCTCGCCCCTCACTACTGGTTGAACGCTGACCAGCTCCCAGCCCTCTTGGCCAAGTTGAGTAAGGCGTTGTGAATTCCCGGAACTCTGTAGAAACCCCTGAATATCTGGCTCAGTCGTAGGTTCTTCGGATTTGAAAATCAGGAGTTTTTTTGTTCGGATGATGTAGTCCAGCGGTGCGAACTCGGTATGGTATTCAAATTTCTGACGGCTCATGGCGACGTCCTCAGTGTGCGGAGCCACTAGGGTTTCAGTTCTCTGCGCGTGCCAGCAATCTGAAATAGTTTGTTGCTAAGCAGGCGATTTCTGAGCTTGGGTTGGAGACGTCCGAGCATCGACATAGCGCTGCATGATAGAAATGACCATTGAGTTCAACGCCAAAATTTTCATTCCTCGCGTCACAGCCACATACAACAAATTCAACTCGTCATCTCGACGTCCACGGTCAATATCAGGCGACAGCGGATCAGCGCTGAAGTCGTCATACAGGCTAACAGAGTCCCATTCCAGCCCCTTGGCCTTATGCCCTGTCGTTAGCGTGATCGTGGCATCCAACTCATTGTCGACTGATCGAGCGCGTAGTGTCTGGATCCGCTCAGGCAAGTCCGGATAGGCTGCAATGATTTTGATTGAGCGCAGCATCTCCGTGTCTTGGCTCACCTCGGCAATTTCCACGTACTGTGAAAAGTCTCGGTAATCCCGCAATAGCTTGCGGTTCTGGACCTCTTTATTGCGGTTGCGGCTGAACATGTACAGGTCTTCCAGGTCGCGCAGCGAGTAGCTGTCGATTCCTCCTACCCAGAAGATCTTGGGTTTGATCGCGACCAAGAATAGGGCATTCTCGATAACGCCAGTAACGGTGCGATGGATAAACGTGCGATGCGGTAGATCTTCAGGCAACGTCCTTTTAACCAGGGTGTTGGGACCTAACCCCTGCAGCTTTCGTGTCTCCCCCTTGTAGAAGAGGATGATGTTGGCCACGTGAGCGACCGCAGGGCCGAAACGAAAGCTCTGGGTCAAGTAATGACGTTCGGCGCCGGCCATCCAATCGCTGTTGAGCGCATCCTCGGCTCCGCGGAAGCGATAGATCTGCTGATGGGGATCGCCGACTGTCACCTTGCGGATCCGTTGTGTTTTTACCAAGTCGGCAATAACCGGGTTCACGTCTTGTCCCTCATCCAGAAGGATGGCGTGAAACCTTTCGCTAAGGTCAGGCTTACTCAGTTGATACAGCTTCAGGTAACCGTCGTGTGTAATCGAAATGCCGGTGTCTTGCAGATCGATCATCCGTTTCCAGATGATCCTTGCCATGCTCAGAGCTTTGTTCAAGAACCGTTCCTGTGCGCTGGTGAGCATTCGTTGTTCCTGGAACCTGGGGAAATGCCCCCGGCCCAGCTCGTCGTCGGCGCTGGCCATGAAGTTGTTCAGCGTACTGAGGACGTCTCGTACCAGCTCCCAGTCCTGGGTATTGATGGCCCTGGCAATATCAGTGAGTCGCAAATTGTTGGTTTGTTTAGCGGCGTACTGACTGCCGTAGACCGCGTAGGCAAGACCATGTGCTGTCTTGCAAACCACATTGCGAGGGAAGCGGCCCTTGGCCGCGAGCTCGACGGATTTGTTGTAGCAGAGGTACAGCATTTTCACCGAGGTGTGATGGGTGGCGTAGCCAACCAGTGTTGTGGTTTTGCCTGTGCCGGCAAAGGCCTGGACCAGTAGCTTGTCAGCTGTTGAATGGATAATGGGCTGCTGTTCTTGAGTCCATTGCATGGAGGGCTCCTAAAGGTATTTTTTGAAGCTGGAGACAGTGATGCAGACGGACACGCCCAATAACACTGCGCATGGCAATAGAATCAAAAGAGGGCTGACGCTGATGGGAATGGCCAGGTAGACCGTCCAGGGCACGATGGTCAGGGGAATGATCGTCCCTCGGGCTTTGTGATACAGGTAGCTGGACTCCCGGCCGGAGCCGAATTTACGCAGATCACGCCTCACCAGGCCGTCGACGAGTCCGGTGAACGCGGCCAGTGCAAACAGTGGGAGTGTCAGTGTCAGGATGACCATCCGCACACAGAAGGTCAGCACGGTATACAGCGCAGCCAAGCCGTAGTCCTGGAACTTGATCATGACTCGGCCGAGCTCGTAGCGGAGATTGAAGGTGCCTGCTTGTTGTTGTGATATGGATCGGGCGTACTGGGTCAGTGCATTGATGTTGTCCTGCAGGCCGGTTTTCACCATCAGCCAGTCATACACTGTTTCTGCCAGCCAGGTGGCTGTGCGTCCTGGTTCTTTGATCACAACGCTTTGTAGCAAGTCTTGGGATAGCCAGCTCAGTTCATGCTGGAACATCTGCTGGGCATGTTTCCAGCCAGCATCAGGCCAGAACACGTACATGCATATCCATTCAACGATGACGGCGCCTAGCAGGGAGCCGAACATCACCCCTAGGAAGTGAAAGGGAGCCGAGAACAGCATGCCCAGGAAGGTTTTTTGACCTTCCTGCTGTTGCTGGGCTTTTTCCGCGATATCGGCCATGGCCTTGTTCCTTCAGGCTTATGCGACTTTCTCGTCGGTGGCCAACTTGCGGAAATCATTGACCAGATCATCTGGAAGCGATTCGCCTAATGCTTCATATCCCGGCGCTTGCCACCAATCGCTGCTCGTTCCGGATCCTTTGCGCATACCTTCAACCAATGCCTGAAGATCCTTGGGCATGACTTCATCGGGATCGCTCGCCGGCAACGGCATACGAATCTTCCACAGGTTGCCGCCCTCGATCAGGGCAAAGCATTGCCCCTTGGGCAGCGCAACGACGTGCGCCGGTTCGATCATCGGCACGCTGACGCTTTGGATCTGGTCGTGGGTATTGGACGTGAAAGCGGTCTTGCCATTGATCGCATCATTGGCACTGCTGGCCGGCGTACTGGTGAACACCTGGACCTTGGGCAACTGGTTGGTCAACAGCTCGGCGGTGGCGGTTTCACGAACACGCAACATGAATAGGTTGTTGAAGTTACCGATGACTTGGCCAGCTTTTGCGCGGTTACCAATTTTGGCCTCGATGTCGCTCATGGTCTGGGTGTAGGCCGTAACCTGCATGCCGGCGCCGCCGCCTTTGTTGATCATCGGAATGAACTCATCGCCCATCAGTTCGTTGAACTCGTCGGCGTGCACGTTAATCGCCACCTTGCCACCGCTTGCCCCGGGTAAACCGTCATCGATGCCGAATTTGTAGATGTGGCCTGCGACTGACACCAGATCGCTGAACATGGAGTTGCCCACCGCCGCAGCCACCTCTGTATCGGACAAGGCATCCAGACCGACATAGACCACCGCCCGTTTGCGGATGACCTGCATCCAGTCAAAGATTGGTCGTGGATCCTCAAGGTCCATGTAGTCTGGAGACAGCAGCTCTGCAATGCGCCCCGTGGTCAGTTTTTCCAGCAGTGGTAGCAGGCTGGCCACAATCTTGTCGAAATAGGTTTTGTCATAACGTACCGCTGATCGCAGGCCCTCCATCACAGGATCGGAGATGCGTTGCTGAGTGAGGTACATGTCCAGGGCCACCACGCGCAGCGGTCGATCCTTCATAGCAAAACTGAGGATTTTACGATCGATCTTGCCTTCGACTTCGACGATGGTTTGCCAGGCCTTGGGATCATGCTCGGCAAAGTACTTCTGTGCGTACTCGATGAAGAGCGCATCGATGTTGGTCACATGCTTGAGTATCTGCTCATAGTCTGGCCTGCGTCCGAGTGCGACCAAGGCGCGTGCGATGATGTTGACGAAACGCCAGGCGAACTCGCGGAACGCGGCCGAGTTGCCTTCTCCTGATAGTTGACCGGCAATCCGGGTCGCCACCTCAGAGATCCGACCAAATCGGCCAACGGCGTTGTAACGAGCGGAGTGGTCGGGCCAGCCCAAATGGAATATGTAAAATTCATCCAGTCGGCCGGCACGCTTGCACTCGATATACATGCGTTTCAGGAGGTCGGCATCGCCTTTGGGGTCGAAGACAATCACCACCTCGCGATCAAGGTTCATCTCATCAATTTTATCTACGCGGCGCTGGCTCCGATGAACAGGCTGAACACGTCGACCCATCTGAACGCGCCGCCGGGGCTGTCTGCGGGTGCGTCTGATGTCTTGGGTGATAAACAGTTCTGCCAGACGGGTCTTGCCCACCCGTGTAGTCCCCAGTACCAGGGAGTGCCTGGACTTGCCCCTACCAAACCGGACACCAACTCCCCGTTAAATTGATGCTGCCGCCAAGCGCCTGAACTCCCTCGGCGAGCGATAGTTCAA